>JAFGNZ010000116.1 GCA_016926755.1 Myxococcaceae bacterium
CTCCTCCGCCAGCCGCGCCTCTTCCGCCAGCCGCGCCTCTTCCGCCAGCCGTGCCTCTTCCGCCAGCCGTGCCTCTTCCGCCAGCCGGCGCTCCTCCGCCAGCCGCGCCTCTTCCGCCAGCCGGCGCTCCTCCGCCAGCCGTGCCTCTTCGGCCAACCGGCGCTCCTCCGCCAGCCGTGCCTCTTCGGCGATCCGTGCCCGCTCGCGCTCCTCCCACTCCTCGACGCTGAGGGACTCGACGAGCCCCTCGCGCTCGAGGACCTGGAGCAACACCTCTTGAGCCGGCGTCAGCGCCTCTGGCTGTCGGAAGGCCGTCAGCGTCTCCAGCAAGGTCCGCTCGTCCTCACCCGAGAGCCACGGCGCACAGGCAGCCGCATCCGCACAGCGGTACACGCGGGCCGGCCGCCCCTGCGCCACCGTCGGCTCCAGCGCGGCGCGGACCACCCGCGCGCCAGCGATGGGCCGGAACATCTCCTCCACAGCTCCCGGCTCGAACGCGGAGCGCTCGGCGAGCTGGCTCAACCGCCGCACATGGGCGAGCACCTGCAGCTCCGCCACCGCGCCCTCCTCAATGCCGAGCGCCTCCAGCAGATCCTCATCCGGAGTCGCCACCGCCCCCCGGGCCCAGAGCGCGTCCAGCGCCTCCACCTTCAGCCGTCCGCTCAGCAGGAGCGCCTGAGCCGGGCTCTGGAACCCGAACCCCAGCTGCGTGCCGACCAGGTTCCCTTCCTGGAGGAACAACCTGGACTGCCGCCCACCCGCGTGGAGCGTGAGCTGACCGGTGGCCCGGGACTTGTGGGCGGAGTACAGGGCTTCTGCGACGGGCGAGGGCGACATGGCACCCGGAGTCTATTCCCTCTGCCTCTGCCCTCAACTTGCCGGGGGCGGCTGCCTGGCTGTCTCCCCCAGCTGGACCTGACGCAGCGCCTCATAGGTGGCAATCCCCACCGCGGTGGACAGGTTCAGGCTGCGCCGGTCCCCCAGCATCGGGACGGTGACCGCCTGCTCGGCGCCGCCCGCCATCACCTCGGGAGGCAGCCCCGCTACCTCCGAGCCGAACACCAGGTGATCCCCCTGTTCGAACCGAGCGGCATACAGGGATGTAGTGGCGCGGGCGGAGAACAGCCACCGCCGGGCGTCCGGGAAGGCCTCCAGGTACGCCGCGTAGGTGGGATACAGCGCCAGAAATACCTTGTCCCAGTAGTCCAGGCCGGCGCGCTTGAGGTCGCGGTCGGCGATGGAGAACCCGAGCGGCTCGACCAGGATGAGCCGGCTGCCGGTCACCGCGCACAGGCGGGCGATGTTGCCGGTATTGGGGGGGATCTGCGGCGACACCAGGACCAGGTGCAGCGGCCGCGCCAGGGGCTCAAGCATGGGGTAGAACGGGCGCCATGCGCTGGAAGGTGACCAACGGGACCCGAGGCAAGGTGCTGGCGGATCGCGCCGAGCGGGCCACGTCGTTCGGGGACCGCTTCATGGGGCTGATGGGGCGGCGCTCGCTCGCCTTCGGCGAGGGGATGCACATCGTCCCCTGCAACTCAATCCATACCTTCTTCATGCGCATCCCCATCGATGTGGCCTTCCTGGACCCGGACGGCCTCATCGTCAAGCAGATCCCGGCGATGCCCCCCTGGAGGGTGAGCTCCGTGTACTTCAAGGCCCACTCGGTGCTGGAGCTGCCGGCGGGGACGCTGGCGGGCAGCGAGACGCGGGAGGGGGATCGGCTGCTCTTCGAGCCCCTGGAGCAGGCTGGCCGGCAAGGGGCCCCAGGTTGAGCGGCCAGGAAGCACTCCATGATCGGTTTTGCCCCCACAAGTGTGCTTTGTTAACCTGCGCGACGGCTTACACGCGTCCACATCCACGCGACACACGAGTTCCCGAGCATGCGCATCGAGGTTTCAGGCATCACCCACGTCGGGATGAAGCGCAACCACAACGAGGACAACTACCTCCTGCTGCCGGAGGAGAACCTCTGTTGCGTGGCTGACGGGATGGGCGGGCACTCCTCTGGAGAGATCGCCTCCAAGATCGCGGTGGAAGAGCTCGGCGAGTTCTTCAGGATGACGTCGCGGGACGCGGACGCGACGTGGCCGTTCAAGATGGACAAGACGCGCAACTACGACGAGAACCGGCTGGCCACCGGCATCAAGCTGGCGAACTCGAAGATCTTCGAGAGGGCCAGCGGCGACTCGAAGTACAAGGGCATGGGCACCACGATCGTGACGGTGCACTTCGCCAACTCGGTGGCCTACGTGGGGCACGTGGGCGACAGCCGCGTGTACTTCTTCCGAGAGGGCGTCCTCAAGCAGATCACCGAGGACCACTCGCTGCTCAACGACTACCTCAAGGCGAAGAAGCTCTCGCCGGAGGAGATCGAGAACTTCCCCCACAAGAACGTGATCGTCCGGGCGCTGGGGATGAAGGAGTCGGTCCTGGTGGACGTGGCGCGGATCGAGCCGAAGGAGGGAGACATCTTCCTGCTCTGCTCGGACGGGCTGTCGGGCATGGTGACCGATCAGCAGATGCAGGACGTGCTGGGCCGCACCTCGGAGCTGGAGAAGGCGTGCTCCCAGCTCATCGATCTGGCGAACGCCGCGGGCGGCAACGACAACGTCACCTGCGTGCTCGCCCGCTACCACCACAGCTGAGCGCGGCGCCAGGCCCCGCGCTCAAGAGCCGAGCGGCGCGGGGATGCGGTGGGCGCCCCAGGCGAGCACCTCCACCAGCTCCTCGCCGGGCTGCACCTGGGTGTCCTCGAAGACGGCCACCCGGTTGAGCCGCGCCCCATCCCCTACCCGCGCGCCCGAGCCCACCGCCACCGCGGAGCCCACCCGAGCGCCATCCTCCAGGACACAGCCGGCGCCAAAGTACGCGGGCCCCGCCACCTTCGCGGCGCCCAGGCGCGCCTCCGGGTGTGCCCACCAGTTGCCCTGCCCTCGCGGCGCGGCGGCAAAGGGAGACGCCGCCCCCAGAGCGTCCACCGGCACGTGGCCGAAGAGCACGTCCCGCACGGTGGCCAGGTAGCGAGAGGGCGTGCCCAGATCGGACCAGTACGCCTGGACCACCTCGCCGCGCACGGGCAGGCCGGCGTCCATCACCCGCACGTAGACGTCGCGGTTGATGTCCTCGGGGCCCTCGGGGGACATGAAGTCGAAGACGCGCGGGGACATCACGTGCACGCCGGTGAAGTGCCACGGGCTGAGCGCCGAGCCCCCGGGCCCGCGCCCGGCGATCCGGCGCACCTGCCGCTGGGGATCCAGCTCCACCGCGGCGTACTTCTCGCCCTGGGGCATGGGCATCAGCACCAGGGTGGCCGCCGCGCCCGAGCCGCGGTGCGCCGCCACCACCGGCCGCAGATCCACGGGGAAGAGGATGTCGCCGTTGAAGACGAGGAAGTCGTCTCCGGACAGGAAGTCGCGCAGGCCGCGGATGCCGCCGCCGGTGCCCTGGATGACGGGCTCGTGCACCACGTGGAGCGGGAGGCTGGCGCGCTCGCACTCGGCGCGGGCGGTGGCGGCCATCACCTCCGGCAGGTGATGGGTATTGATGCCCACCGCGGTGACGCCGGCCGCCTTGAGCACCGCCAGGTGGTAGCGCAGCAGCGGCTGGCCGAGGAACGGCAGCGCCGGCTTGGGCCAGCGCTCGGTGAGCGGGCGCAGGCGAGTGCCCAGGCCCGCGCAGAGGATCATCGCCTTCATGGCAGGCCCGTCACGCGGTGAGCTCGGGGACGTAGCGGCTGATCAGCTCCTGCAGCTTGCGCAGCTCGGGGCGCCGCTCGAAGGCCGCCTTCACGTAGCGCAGCGAGGCCGGGATGGAGACGAGGAAGCCCGGGTTGCCCTTCACGCGATGGATGAACTCGAAGCGGCCGGCGTCCTTGAGCTTGCGCTGGATGGTGAGCAGGTCGAAGAAGTCCTTGAAGGGGCCGCGATCGATCTTCCCGCCGCCCGCCTCCGCGAAGGCGTCGACGTAGCGATCCAGCATCCTGTCCACGAAGTCGCGATCCAGCTCCACGTAGCTGTCGCGCAAGAGCGCCACGAGATCGTACTGCCGCGGCCCCTGGAGGGCGTCCTGGAAGTCGATGACCACCAGCTCGCCCTCCTTCACCATGATGTTGCGGCTCTGGTAGTCGCGGTGGGTGAAGCCGCGCGGGGCGGCGGCCAGCGCGCGGGCGATCTCTCGGAAGGTGCGGTCCAGCTCGGCGCGCTCGGCGTCGGTGGGCTTCTTGCCGCTCCACGCCTCCAGGCCCCACTCGCGGAAGTGGTGCAGCTCCCAGTCGTACAGGTCCTCGTCGAAGGAGCGGGTGAAGGCCAGGCACTCCGGGTCCGGCTGCCGCTCGGCCTCCACGCGCAGGCGCGCCAGCAGCTCCACCGCCCGCCCATAGAGGGCGTCGCGGTGCTTGCCGCCGTCCAGCGCCGCCTCGAAGGTGGTGTCGGACAGGTCCTCCAGCACCATCATCCCCGCGGGCTCGTCGTAGCGGAGGATGCGGGGCACGCGGACGCCGAGCTTCTCCAGGTAGCGGTGGACGTTGACGAAGGGCAGCTCCTTGGGCGGCTCACCCTTGGTGGCCTCCTCGCTCTTCTTCGTCGCGTCCAGGGGCATCACCATCACCACCCAGCCCTCCGGGGGTGTGCCGACGCGGTAGTAGGAGCGGTTGCTCGCGTCACCCTTCAGCTTCTTGATCGCGGCATGGGGAACGGGGCGGCCAATGGCCTTACCCACCTGGTCACGCAGGGCGGCCTCGAGTTCCATCAGGACAGGTCTCCACGGTTGGGACGGCGCCAGTATGGGGGCCATGTGGGGGAGGGTCAAAGGAGACGATGGAGGCTCGGCTGGCGAGCGCGCGGGCTGTCGCCTGCGTGACGGGCGGCCCGCATGACTTGGTGCGGCAAGACCCAGCAGGGCTCATGGCTCCCGAAAGCGCCTGCGCTGACCGGGTGTTACCCCGGATGGGGTGGTGGCGGAGCGCTGTCGACCCCACCCGGGCAGCGGCGTATAAGAGCCGGCCGCAGAGCAGAACCTCACTTCACGGACACGATCATGGACATCCACGAGAACATCCTTACGGCCATTGGCCACACGCCGCTGGTCAAGCTCAACAAGCTCGTCGGGCCGAACGACGCGACGGTGCTGGTCAAGTGCGAGTTCATGAACCCGGGGGCGTCCATCAAGGACCGGATGGCGCTCTACATCATCGAGAAGGCCGAGCGAGAGGGGAGGCTCAAGCCTGGCGGCACCATCGTGGAGAACACGTCCGGCAACACGGGCATGGGCGTGGCGCTGGCGGCGGCGGTGAAGGGCTACAAGTGCATCTTCACCATGCCGGACAAGATGTCGCTGGAGAAGATCAACCGGCTGAAGGCGCTGGGGGCGCAGGTGGTGGTGACGCCGACGAACGTGCCGGCGGAGGATCCGCGCAGCTACTACGAGACGGCCAAGCGCATCTTCCGGGAGACGCCGGGCGCGTTCATGCTCAACCAGTACCACAACCCGGACAACATCGAGGCGCACTACAAGATCACCGGCCCGGAGCTCTACGAGCAGATGGACGGGAAGATCGACTACTTCGTGGCGGGCCTGGGCACGGGCGGCACGATGAGCGGCGCGGGCAAGTTCCTGAAGGAGAAGATCCCCGGGCTGAGGAACGTGGGCGTGGATCCGGAGGGCTCGGTGTACGAGGGCTACTTCAAGACGGGCAAGCTCACCACGCCGCACGTGTACAAGGTGGAGGGCATCGGCGAGGACATGCTGTGCGGCGCCATGGACTTCAGGGTGGTGGACGACGTGCGGCAGGTGGATGACCGGCAGTGCTTCACCGCGGCGCGGCGGCTGGCGCGCGAGGAGGGCATCTTCGCGGGCGGCTCGTCGGGGGCGGCGGTGCACGTGGCGGTGCAGCTGGCCAAGGAGGTCGGCAAGGGGAAGACGATCGTCACCGTGCTGCCGGACTCGGGCATGGTCTACATCAGCAAGTTCCACTCGGACGAGTGGATGCGCGACAACGGCTTCCTGGAGGAGAAGGGCGCGGGCACGGTGCGCGACATCCTCGGGGACAAGCGGCGCGAGGTAATGACGGCGCGCAAGGGCGACAAGGTGGATCAGGTGGTGGAGCTGATGCGCAAGCACGGCATCAGCCAGATGCCGGTGCTCAACAGCGACGGCCGCGCGGTGGGCATGGTGCACGAGTACGATCTGCTGAACGCGCTGGTGGCGAACAAGGCGCGCTTCAACGACACGATCGACGCCATCGTGGCGCCGCTGCAGGGCGCCGTCTCCCCGGACACGAGCATCAACCGGCTGCGGGAGATCTTCGCGCAGGACAACGTGGCGGTGGTGAAGGAGGGCGAGAAGATCGTCGGCATCGTCACGAAGATCGATCTGATCGACTTCCTGCACCGCACCGGGGCCTGAGCGCCTCCGAGCGCCACTGAAGCACGGAGGGCCTCCACGCGGGTGCGGGAGGCCCTCGGTGCTTCAGGCGCCAGGGCGGCGGGCTACTTCGCCGCGTCGAGCGCCTGGGCCAGGTCGTCGATGAGATCCTGCGCGTCCTCGATGCCCACCGAGAGGCGGATGAAGCCGTCGGCGATGCCGAGCTTCTCGCGCGTCTCCTTCGGCACGGAGGCGTGGGTCATGATCGCCGGGTGCTCGATGAGGGACTCCACCCCGCCGAGCGACTCGGCGCAGGCGAACACCTTCACCGCCTTGAGGAAGGTGCGCGCCGCCTCCAGGCCGCCCTTGATGTCGAAGGTCAGCATCCCGCCGAAGCCCTTCATCTGCTTGCGGGCCAGCGCGTGCTGCGGGTGCGTCTCCAGCCCCGGGTAGGTGACCTTCTGCACCTTCGGGTGGCTGACGAGGTACTGTGCCACCTTCATCGCGTTCTGCGCGTGGCGCTCCATGCGCACGTGGAGCGTCTTCAGGCCGCGCAGCACGAGGAAGCTGTCCAGGGGCCCCGGCACGCCGCCCACCGCGTTCTGGAGGAAGGTGATCTTCTCCGCGATGTCCTGGCGGCTGGTGCCCGTGAAGCCGCCGATCACGTCGCTGTGGCCGTTGAGGTACTTCGTCGTGGAGTGGGTGACGACGTCGAAGCCCAGGTCCAGCGGGCGCTGGAAGTACGGCGTCATGAAGGTGTTGTCCGCCACCGAGAGGATGCCCCGCTTCCTGGCGATCTCGCCGATGCGCGCCAGATCGATCAGCTTGAGCATGGGGTTGGTGGGGCTCTCCACCCACACCATCTTGGTCTTCGGGGTGATGGCGGCCTCGAAGTTCTCGGCGCGGGACAGGTCCACGAAGGAGAAGTCGATCCCCAGGCGCTTGAAGACCTTGTCGAAGATGCGGAAGGTGCCGCCGTACACGTCATCCGAGACAACGACATGGTCCCCCGCGTCCAGCAGGTGCATCAGGCAGTCGGTGGCGGCCAGGCCCGAGGCGAAGGCGGCGCCGTACTTCGCGCCCTCGAGCGCGGCGAGGCACTCCTGGAGCGCCTTGCGCGTGGGGTTGTGGGTGCGGCTGTACTCGTAGCCCTTGTGTTCGCCCGGCCCGGCCTGGACGTAGGTGGAGGTCATGTAGACCGGCGTCATGATGGCGCCGGTGGTGGGGTCCGGCTCCTGGCCGGCGTGGATGGCGAGGGTGTCGAAGCGCATGGGCGGGGCCTACCACAGTCATGCGATTGCTGGGAGAGGAACCCAGCGCCCTTCCCTGCCGTGTGCACCCGGTTACACAGGGTGCCGAACTGACCTGTCAACGCAAGCGCACCCGAAGCTTCCGGAGCGTACACGCAGCCTGGAAGCAGGGGCGTGCCGTAGCCGAGGGTGCTGGCCAAGGCTGTCAGACAGCCCGACAGCTTCGGCAAGTGCGCCATCGGGAGGCTCGCGAGTCGCTGGAGGGCTGCGAGCCTTGGGAGAGCGGGACGCCGGGGCGGGCGGACCCGTCAAGACGGGGGGACCCGCCCCGCAGCGAGGGGCCCGCGACCTGTGTCCCTGTGTCCGTGCGCCTGGGGTTCGGACTGGAGCCTTCGACCCGTCGCCTGGACGCGAACGCCCACCAGCACGCCCCAGCGAACATCGGGAAGAGGAACAGCGTCAGGAACGCGGTCCTCATCATCTCGCCGCCTGAATGCGTCATCATGGTCTGTGGTTCCTTCCACGAAAAGGTGGCGCGCCGGCCCCCCTGCTGCCGCCGAAGCAGCACCGGCGCGCCGAAAAGTCATTTCGTCGCGAGCTACGGGGCGAGCTTGATGGTGATCGCCTCGCCCTGCCGCGACACGTTGCACCTCCACCCGACGTAGCCGGCGAGGCCCTTGAACATCGCCAGCACCTCATCCACGTCCGCCCACGACGCTCCCGGGAGCCGGTCGAGCATGGACTGGAGCTGCCACGTCAGCTTGATGCTGGCCTCCCTCCCTTGGGAGCTGACGTCATGGACCGTCGCCCCCATGGAGGCGAGGTTGAGGGCGAGGTGCTTCGCGATCTCGCCGCTCCCCTTCCCCTTGAACGGCTCCCACAGGGGCTGCAGGGCCTGCCCGACCGAGGCGAGCCAGTTCTTGATCGGGATCTGCTGCTGCCGCAGGTACACGCAGCTTCCCAGGAGGAGGGCGGGCTGGTTGACCTGCGCGATCTGGCTCTTCTCCTCCTGCGTGAAGAGCGCCATGAGGTCCTGGTCGGGCACGCCGAGGGACAGGTGCGCCTGGGTGAACATCCACCGGTTGCTGATCTCCTCGCGCATGAGCACGGCGGTGAGCCGGCACTTGTAGTCCCTGGACAGCCGCAGCGTGGGCTCGTCCGCGATCCACGCCACCCGGCCATGGCCCGAGATCACGATCCGAGGGCTTCGGCGCAGCGGCAGCCCGCCGTTCGGGTACTTGTTGCCAGGGAGCTCCTTGAGCATCTGGAAGACTGACTTCCAGAACTCCCGGATGTTGGCGTGGGTCATGATGAACTCCGCCGGGGCGGTCCCCACGAACACCGTCTCATCCACCAGAGAGACTTTGGGCTCACGCCCCCACATCGGTACGGACTTCCCTGGGGGGAAGCTGTTGACGTCCTCCGCCCGCTCCACGGGGACCAGCCTCACGGTCCTCTCGGTGTGGAAGAAGTTCTTCTCGAAGAAGCTGATGTCTCCGCTCGAAGAGGCCTTGTAGAGCGCCAGGAGCATGTTGCACACCTCCTGCTCCGCATTGTCATCGAGCCTGTCCACCGTCATTGCCAGCATGAGCGCACCCTCTCCGTACCTGTGCTGGAAGAGCTGTAGAAAGGATGCGGAGTGGCCGGATTGTTACCTGCGAATTTCTCCGCCCCTTTCTCGAGTCCCCACACCTCACACCTTTCCGCTGGCACGGGTAATGATGCCCCCATGGGCTCAACGCCATCCGAAGGACCTGCCCCGAGCACAGAGTCCGACACCTGGGCCTCCCTGGAAGCCGAACCGTACGAGCGAGTCCTGGAGTTCGCGCGCGCGCACAATGCGGAGGATCCCTACGCCTTCCATTTCGAGGAGCAGGACTACCAGTTGAGGACGGAGGGCGGCGCGCGGCGGAGCGCCCCCTTCCCATGGAACCAGCGGCTGCTGGCCGATCTGCAGGCACTGTTCCAAGAGCCCCCTGACGCGGAGGCGGCGCGACGGCTGGGAGAGCAGATGCGCCGCTTCCTGGATGCACTGGACTGGGGCGGCCATGAGGATGCCTTCGAGCCGAGACATGGAGCTGGCGCGCCCCTGCGGCTGGTGCTCCGCTCAGCGGCGGCGGAGCTGTATGCGCTGCCCTGGGAGCTGGTCACCCTGAAGGACTCGGGGCTGCACCTGGCGGAGCTGCCGGGGTGCACCCTGCGCTATGAGTGGCCCCGGGAGCGTGCGAACCTTCCCCTCGCGGCCGCGCATCAAGGCGGGCGCGTGCTCTTCGCCTGGTCGGCGGCAGGAGGGCTGGTGCCTGCCGAAGAGCACCTGGAGGCCCTCCGCCAGGCCTGCCAGGCGGGAGAGCTGCCCTTCGATGCTCGGCGAGACGTGCTCTCACGCGTCTCCCTGAGCAGCCTGGAGGAGCGGCTCAGGAGCGCTCGCGAGCCGGTGTCGGCCCTGCACGTGCTCTGCCACGGCGCTCCCCTGGCGGCAGGCCGAGGCCAGCTGTACGGGCTGGCGTGGAATGGCGCGGGGGACGGCAGCGAGGTGGAGGTGGTGGACGGCGGGGCCCTGGCCGCGGTGCTGGCCCCCTACTCCAGCACGCTGCGCCTGGTGGTGCTGTGCGCCTGCCAGGGGGGAGACTCCGGCGCGCTGGCCAGCCACCTGGGCAGCATCGCCCAGGCGCTCCACCGTGCGGGCATCGAGGCGGTGCTGGCCTCGAGGCTGCCGCTGTCCGCCAGGGGCTCGGTGGTGCTGACGGAGACGCTCTACCGCAAGCTCCTCGTGGACTCCTGCTCCCTGGAGAAGGCGCTGGACGCGGCGCGGCGCAAGCTGAGGATGACCTCCACGCGCTTCGACTGGGCCTCGCTCCAGCTGTACGCCCACAGGAGGAAGAGGGCCGACCTGCGCCCCGTGGTCCTCAGGCCCTATCGCGGCCTGCTGGCCTTCGAGCCGCAGCACCGGCGGTTCTTCTTCGGCAGGAGGAGGCTGGAGGCCGCGCTGCTGGAGCGAGTGCGACAAGCGGCGGCGGCCGAGAGGCCCCGTCTCCAGGTGGTCGCGGGTGCCTCCGGAACGGGCAAGTCGTCCGTCGTCATGGCCGGGCTGCTGCCCCTGCTCCCCCCCGAGGAGTGGGACTGGCTGGTGGTGAGGCCTGGCGAGCTGGTGCGCGCCGGGGTGCGGGGCCCGGTGGTGCACTCGGTGGCTCTGCAGGAGCTGCGGCAACGCCTGCGCCAGCTCGAGCCTTCCGAGCCGCTGCCCGCGATCGAGAGCGCCAGCCTGGCGGACCTGGTGGACGAAGCGCGGCGGCTGAGACAGGCGCGCCCGGAGCGCAAGCTGTTGCTGGTGCTGGACCAGCTCGAGGAGGTGTTCACCCAGCTCCAGCCCGAGGAGCGCCAGGCGTTGATGCGAGGCATCTGGGCGCTGACGCGGGCCCCCGAGCTGGGGTGCATTGTCATCGCGACGCTCCGGGTGGATCACTTCGAGCGCTGCGGAGAGGTGCTGCTGGACGAGCGGACGCGGCTGGACGCCGTCGTGTACGCCGAGGAGCACCGCCTCTTCGCGGCGCAGATGGGGCCCGAGGAGCTGGCGGAGGCCATCGAGCAGCCCGCGCGCAAGGTGGGGCTGGAGCTGGAGCCGTGGCTGGTGGAGCGGCTGTGCAAGGACGTGGGGCAGGAGCCGGGGGCTTTGCCCCTGCTGGAGCACGCGTTGGATCTGCTCTGGCAGAAGCGCACGGACCGCTGGCTGAGGCACCATGCCTATGAGGAGATGGGGGGAGTGGCGGGGGCGCTGTCCCAGACGGCGGAGCAGCTGTACGCGGCGTTGTCCAAGGAGGAGCGCCGTCAGACGCGGCGGCTGCTGGTGCGCCTGGTGGCCATGCGGGACATGGGCGGCCCCCGGGCCCAGAGACGCGTCTGGGTCGAGGAGCTGCGCCCCGCCGAAGAGGCCAGGCGCAGAGCCTTCGACGCGGCGCTCGAGAAGCTGGTGAGCCGCCGGCTGCTGGTGAAGGGGAGCTCCGGGAACGGAGACTGGGCCGAGCAAGGCGCATGGATTCAGCTCGCGCATGAGACGCTGTTGCGCCGCTGGATGCGCCTGGAGCGCTGGATCGAGGAAGACTGGGATCGGGAGCAACAGCTCCGAGAGCTGGATCGGTGGGCGGAGGACTGGGAGGCGCACCTGAACCGCGAGGATGGCGGGACCTCCTACCTGCTGTCGGGCGACCGGCTGGGCTACGCCAAGAGCCTCCGGGCGAGGATTGGCGACGAGCTATCCGCGAGGAGCCGTCGCCTGATCGAGGAATCCCAGTCCCTGGAGGAGCGCCGGCAAGAGCAGGAGCGGGCGCGGCAGGAGAAAGAGAAGGAGACGCTGCGAGCCCTCTCGGAGCTGCTCCAGCAGGAGCAGGCGCTGCGAAGGATGGCGCAGAGTACGACTCGGATCCTGCTGGCGGAGCAGGTTCGCCAACAGGATCCGACCAAGGGCCTGCTCCTGCTGCGTGAGGTGGACCCCGCGGGAAGAAACCAGATGTGGATGAGCGCTGCCATGGATGCCCTTCAGCAGCCTGTCGCCAGGGCCGTGCTCAGGGGCCATGGCGTCCCCCTGCGGATGGCGGCCTTCAGCCCGGATGGGAAGCGGGTGGCGACGAGCGCGCAGAGCGGGCCAGCGCGGGTGTGGAGCGTGGAGGGAGCGCTGCTGGCCACGCTGGAGGGACACACCGGCTCGGTGAATACGATCGCCTTCAGTCCGGATGGCCAGCGGCTCGCGACCGCCTCGGCGGACGATACGGCGCGGGTGTGGAGCGCTGATGGAGCGCTGCTGGCCACGCTGGCGGGCCATACCCGCTCGGTGAACGTGGTCGCCTTCAGCCCGGATGGCCGACGGCTCGCGACCGCCTCGGCGGACAATACGGCGCGGGTGTGGAGCGTCGATGGAGCGCTGCTGGCCACGCTGGCGGGACACACCAGCTCGGTGAACGCGGTCGCCTTCAGCCCGGATGGCCAGCAGCTCGCGACCGCCTCGACGGACAGGACCGCGCGAGTGTGGAGCGTCGAGGGAGCGCTGCTGGCCACGCTGGCGGGACATGACGACTCGGTGAGGTCGGCCACCTTCAGCCCGGATGGCCAGCGGCTCGTGACCGTCTCGATAGACAGGACCGCGCGGGTGTGGAGCGTGAAGGGAGCGCTGCTGGCCACGCTGGCGGGACACAGCGACCTGGTGGTGTCGGCCACCTTCAGCCCGGACGGCCACCACGTGGCGACAGCATCCTGGGACAGGACGGCCCGAATCTGGAGCGCGGAGGGGAGACTGCTGGTCACGCTGGGGGGCCACAGCCACTGGGTGCTATCGGCGGCCTTCAGCCCGGATGGGGAGCGGGTGGTGACGGCCTCGAAAGACAGGACGGCACGGATGTGGAGCGCGAGTGGCACGCTGCTGGCCACGCTGGCAGGCCATGGCGGCGCCGTGTGCTCGGCGAGCTTCAGCCCGGACGGCCAGCACGTGGTGACAGCGTCGGACGATCAGACCGCGCGCGTGTGGAGTGTGGAGGGCACGCTCTCAACGCCCCTGAAAGGCCACCATGGTGCGGTCCGGAGTGTGGCCTTCAGCCCGGATGGCCAGCACGTGGTGACGGCATCGGATGATCAGACAGCGCGCGTGTGGAGCGCGGCGGGACACGAGCTGGCGCGATTGGAGGGCCACGGAGACTCGTCGGTGTCGGCCACCTTCAGCCCGGATGGAAGGCGGGTGGTGACGGCGGGCTCGGATGGGAAGACGCGGATATGGAGCGTGGAAGGCGCGCTGCTGGCCACGCTGGCGGGGCACCGCGGGTGGGTGCTGTCGGCCGCCTTCAGCCCGGACGGCCAGCGGGTGGTGACAGCGTCGGAAGATGGGACGGCGAGGGTGTGGAGCGCGGAGGGCACGCTCCTGGCCACCCTGAAGGGCCACGGCGAGCACGTGGTGTCAGCCGCCTTCAGCTCGGGCGGCCAGCAGCTGGTGACGGCGTCCTGGGACAAGACGGCGCGGCTGTGGAGCGCGCAGGGGCAGCTCCTGGCGACCCTGGAGGGTCACAGCGAGCGCGTGGTGTCGGCTGCGTTCGGCCCGAGCGGCCAGCGCGTGGTGACGGCCTCCTGGGACAAGACGGCGCGGCTGTGGAGCGCCCGGGGACAGCTGCTGGCCCAGTTGGAGGGCCACGAAGATGGGCTGGTGTCGGCGGCGTTCAGCCCGGATGGCCAGCGCGTGGTGACAGCATCGGTAGACGAGACAGCGCGGGTGTGGAGCGCGGAGGGCACGCTCCTGGCCACCCTGAGAGGTCACGTCAACAAGTTGCTCGGAGCCACCTTCAGCCCGGACGGACAGCGCGTGGTGACGGCATCAGCAGACGGGACAGCGCGGGTGTGGAACGTGGAGGGCAAGCACCTGGCCACCCTGAGAGGCCACCGCGGCAAGGTGCTTGGGGCCGTCTTCAGCCCGGATGGCGAGCAGGTCGCGACCGCCTCCGAGGACAGAACAGCGCGAGTGTGGCCCCTCAGCGCCAGGCTCCTGATGGCGCGCCTGGAAGGCGCGACCAACGACTGTCTGGGAGACGAAGACCGGCATCTCTACCTGGATGCCCCCCCTGAACGGCCCAGAGCGGGTTTGAAACATCTTGAAGAACAAGACCTCCGCTCACGCGCCGCTCAATCGCCCGAGGAGAAGAGCTGCTTCAGCGCCGCATGTCCGATGACGCGGCAGACTGAAGTGAACCCTGGTTTTGGCTCTCCCGCATGTGAATCTCAGGCGCACGCAACAGAGGTCAACACGGATGCGAATCTTTGGCGCACGCAGACGACTGCACGGCTGCCCCGGCGAAAGATGGATCACGATCTCTTCGAAGCGGACCTCAACGTCCTCCCAATGAGTTCTATTTCCATCGAAAGTATGTCCACTTCGCACGCGAAACTCCTTCGATGCTCAAGATTTCTCCAACCTCCCGCTCCAACGCCGCAACAACACGGCCGGTCTCAAACATCACAGGGTCCGCACCACCGTGCAGCCGAGAAATGACCCGCATCATCAACAAGCAGCCGCCCACATCAAACTCAAACATCATGTCGTTGGACGAATGTCTCGCCGCAATAGCATCAACGCCGATGCGTTCAGATATTGGCTGCTTCAGCTCCAGCCGCCACTCCCGTTGCCACTCGCCAGATCCTGTGCGACGCAACTCAGGGAATGGAAGCACTTCCAAACCCTCAATTTCATACTTGTCGCTCATTTACTCCTCGGTCTTGAACAATGGAAGAACCTGCCATTTCGACCTGTGCTTGTTGAGGGTTGCATTCGCCTCTGGCGCAAATATTGTCTCATGAGGCATATCTGGAGTTCCTCCGGGCACCGGCTGGGTTTTCACCCAACCCTTGCGCACGAGTTCCTCGTACTCTGCACGAGGTATCCTGCCAATCAGGATCGCCGAGCGCCTACCGAATCTAGGCGTTGCCCAGTTAGCAGCCTCCTGAAAGCCAGGGCCGGGATTGCTTGGTGGACCAATCAAGTGTGTAAACAATGAACCGGGGGTATGCGACCCCGTCATGGATTCGAGCGAACGCTCCCTACTTACTCCATTTTCTTTGATGTTTCGAGCGTAGTCCAGTGAAGTGCCATGAGCAAATGTTATATAATCATCAGCTCCGGGCACCACCGTTGCGCTTGTCCCGGGCTCAACCGCGGCTTTCGCCTGCGCGGCTCGCCGTTCGGTCCTCTCGGTGCCGTCAATCGCTTCCAAGGCCTTCCGGGCTTTTTTAGCGCGCGAAGGAGAGCGGCCGGGACGTTTCCCCTTTTGCCCCATGGCCACCCTCTTCTCGGCCAATGGCAGGATCAAATTCTCGAAGTCGCGATAGATCCCAATCGCAGACTTCTCGTAGCTCTCCTCAAGCAGAGCAAGATTGATAGCCCCCCAGACTTCCCTCCCTGTTGCATAACCCGCAGCAATTCGGAAGTTCAGATAGCTGCCAGAATTCGGATCTCTGACAAGCGTGTATTCCCTATCATTTCCGCATGGCCTTGTTATTGCAGCCCCTGTGGTTGGCAGGCAAATGTCGAGCGCGTCTGTCAAAGATGTCTGAATGACCGGCTCGTCGTCCCCTGCGCGCTCAATTGCAGCTTCAAATCGCTCAAGATAGTTGCGCAATTTGCTTTTATTGAGGAAGTTCCACGGATCCTCAGCCATCGCGTTTACAAGGTCGATGTGCTGCTGCTCAAGCTCGTTGGCCGCGCGCTCCCCTGTCGGGTCTGTATACCGAAGCGGGTTGCCATTGGCATACATCCACTGGTTCAGCCCCTGAGGAGTCGCAAGGTACGCCTGTGCCCCTACCGGATCCTCGGAGATGAAGGTACCGCTTGCCGAGTCGTACCAGCGCTGCTGGGCGTACACGAGACCCGCGTCGGCGTCGTAGGCATGGCCGGTGAAACCGATGCTCGCGGTCGTGTTCGAGGGCACGAAGCCGCCGCGATACCCACCCCATGCATCGAACGACGAGGTCGTCAGCGCCCCTGATGCACTCAGCCGCCCCACGGCGCTGCCGAGCGCATCTGACAGGATTCGCTCGCCTCCCGCTGCCACCACGAGGCCTGCGGCACGCTGGTACAGCAGCGAATCCGCGCTCGGGAGCTGCTCCTCGACCAGCGTCTCGCCGCTCCACAGGTAGCGGGTGGTGGCGCTCCCCGCCGTCTTCTCTCGCCGGAGCCCCGCGTAGTCGTACCGATACTTCACCTGGCGCAGCAGGCCAGCCTCGGTGGACTCCACCTCCACCAGGCGCCCGGCTGCGTCGAAGTGCATCAGCCGCGTGAGGCCGCCACGCGTCTCCCTCACGAGCCGGCCGACACGGTCCGTCTGGAACTCCGCGACGACATGGGCGGCCACCTCATCCCGAATCTCCTTCAGGCCTCCAAGCTCGTCGTAGGCGTAGACCAGGTGCTTCTGTGGCTGGGTCACCGCGTCGAAGCCGCCCTCATTCAGCGGGCCCGAGTAGCCATCAGCGTACTTCTCCGCGTGCCGAGAGCCGTCCTTGTGCAGCCGGTAGAGCACCGCCTTGCCATCCGGGTAACGCACGCCCGTGAGGCGATCCGCCGCGTCGTACCCGTAGCTCGTCGTCTCCGTCCCGCCCGCCTCCTGCCGGCTCACCACCTCGGTGAGCCGGTTGTCACGCTCGTCATACGAGTACGCGTAGCGCAGCCGCGGCGACGCCATGGGTGAGCTGCAATTCTCTCGGCTGGCATCGTGTGTCACCGACGCCGAGCGCCCCCGGGCGTCGTAGCAGTAGGTCTGCTTGAAGCTCGCGTTGCCGATGTAGGCCACTCGCGCGCCGCCCGACTCCCACTCCACGTCCAGCTGCGTGCCGTCCGCCAGCTTCACCTGGCTGAGCCGCTGCAGCCCATCCACCTCGTAGCCCACGAGCCCGGCTGGAGACTGGATGGACTTCAGCTCGCCGCTGGCGTGATAGCCATAGCGGACCTCCTCCGCTCCCCGAGACACCACCTCCAGGCGATCCCGCGCGTCGTACGTGAAGCTGTTCGTCACCGTCCCGGCTTCGCGCTTCTCGATGGCGAAGCGCGGCTGGTCCAGGCCGTTGAACACGTAGTCCACCGACTCGAGATCCTTGAAGATGCGCTCCACGCCGGAAGCGTCCGGACGGGCAGGCCCCGGTTTGAACACCTCGCGCGCCACGCGGCCTCGGCCGTCGAACAGCCGCACCACCCGCTCGCCGAGCTCGTTGCTGATCTCGGAGCCGCCGTCCGTCCACGTGGTGCTCCACGCGGCCGTGCCGCGCTTGCGCAGCGTCTCGCGCCCGAGGAAATCATAGGCGAACTCCTGCTGGGGCATGGTGGAGCCCGCTGGCGGCTCCACTGTCTTCAGGCGCGCGAGCGCGTCGTACTTGTACGTGAACGTGCTCAGGTCGCCAGGTTGCGTCACCTGCTGCAGCTCGCCTCGCGGGCCGTACTTGTACAGCCAGGTGCTCGCGTCCGGCGTGCCCTCGGCGCGCGTCACCCGGGTCGGGTTGCCGGCCTGATCGTACGCCTCGTACCGCGTACGGCTCAGGCCCTCGCCCTGGCGGCCATACGACTCGGCCTCCACCAGGCCGCGTGCGTTGTAGGTCCGCTCGCGGAGACGGCCGTCCGGCCCCTGCATGGCGCGCGGCAGGCCATCCTTGAAGTAGCTGTACGACGTCACCTCCGGGCCGAAGCGCTCCTCCTTCACCCGGCCGCTCGCCTCGTACACCCAGGAGGTGGCCGCCGCCGCGGCGTAGCCGAACGGCTGCGCCTTCATCGGCTTGCCGTCCGCGTAGTACTCCCACCGATCCTCGGCGCTGCCCTGCAGGTGGCGCACCACGTTGCCCAGGCTGTCCACCTCGGTCCGCACCGTGCGGCCCCCCAGCTCCCTCCCCCCCATCTGCCAGAGCTCGGTGACCGTGGCGGCGCGGCCAGACCAGCCCGTCGTCGTCGTATACAGGTAGCTGCCTCCCGTACCCGTCCACGACTCCAGCTCCAGGCGCGTCCGCCCCCGGTCATCGATGGCACCCGCGCCGGTGCGATCCACCAGCCGGGTCCAGCTCCCCTCGCTGGTGAGCTGCCGCTTCACCCACGTCGCGTCGTACTTCGTGCGGGTGCTGCGCTCGCCGCCATCACTGCCCGTCCAGACCTCCAGCTCCACCAGGCCGCGCGCATTGCGCGTGCGCGTGATGGTGGTCCCCTGGGGATCGATCTCGACCTCCACGCCACTCCCCGGGTAGCTGTACTGCCACACCGCCGCGGGCGTGGTCGACGACGCCGCGAGCGTGCGCTTCTCGAGCCGCCCGACGGGCTCGTACTCCATCGTCCACGTCTCCTCCTCGTGGGGGCCCCGCTGCACCAGGACGTTCCCCTCGGCGTCGGGCGTGTACTCGATCCGGATGTCCCCAGGCTTGATCACGGCCAGGAGGTTGCCGGCCGAGTCGTACTCATACGTCGTGAGGCGGCCCGCCGGATCCCGGTACGCGGACTCGCGGCCGAGCGCGTCGTAGTCCCAGAGGTGCTCCGCCGCCTGCCCGTCGACGGTCTCGGCCACCTTCAGCACGCGGCCCAGGGTGTCCACCGTATAGGTCCGCACCTCGGTGCCACGTGATGCGCTGCCCGCTCCCCCCTCGAAGGCGCGGCGCACCTCCACCGTCCCAAGCCCTTCAGGAGCATCGGAATAGAGCCGGGTCTCGACGAGCTTTCGCGGACCGTCTGGCGACTGGACCGTCCGCTCGAAGCGGGTGATGCGCCCGAGCACGTCCCGGTACTCGTACACCTCCTCCAACCCGAGCTCATGATCGACTCTGCGCGTCGGGCGGCCGGCGCCGTCGTAGAACGTCTCCGCGTTGATGCCGCCCAGGCTCTCCTGTCCGCTCTTGACGGTGCGCTCCCGCCCCATCGCGTCCGTGGTGGAGACGAGGTGATGCGGCTTCGCCAGCGTCCCGAACTTGCGCTCGACCACGCCACCCGTCGCGTCGAGGACGACGGTCTCCACGTCGGTCGAGCCACAGCCTTCACCCGTGCATCCGGGATCCGCCGACACCAACGACTCGTACTCCCAGCGCACCGCCCGCCCGAGCGTGTCGTAGCGGATATGCGTCTTCAGCCCGTCGCTGTTGGTGGTCTGGGTGACCTTGCCGTCAGCATCGAGGAGCCGGCTGTACAGCGGCTTGCCATCGACCGTCTCGCCAGTCAGCCGCCCCGCGCTGTCATAGGAGAGTTCGTGCTTGTAGCCCCGAGCGTCGCGGTAGGACACCAGCCGATCGCCCTCGTACTCGTCGTAGTGGATGGTCGCGAGCGTGCCGCCCTCGCCGTAGTGATAGGACTCCGAGCGCTTGAGGCCGTACCGGTACTCGGTCTTTCGCGTCTGCGAGCGGCCATAGCGCCCGAGCTCCAGTGTCTCGGTGATGGTGATCTCGTCATCCGACAGGACGTAGTCGTACGTCCATGCCTGTGAGGGCACACCGTACACGGAGCGAGACAACAGGCGCCCGATGGCGTCGTACTGCAGCTGCACCCGCGCCCCGGTCGTCTGGTTGTACTCGGAGATGCGGCGCCCCAGCGCGTCGTACTCGTACTCCAACGTGTAGCCCGGCAGTCCGCCCTCGGCGTAGTCCAGGCGGCTGACCTTCACGAACCGCGGCAGCCCCAGCGGCTGTTGGTCGTGCCCGGAGAAGGTGACGTCGTTGCCCGAGGGATCGACTCCACTTTGAACGACGCCCTCCAGGTCCGGGAGCTGCTCCGTGGCGAAGACGACGCCGCTCTTCGGGTCGGTCACGGTGACGCCCATGGGATCTCCCGCCGGGGAGCGGGGGCGGCTCACGGACGCCGGGCCGCTGCCCGTGGAGAGCTGCATCGCGATGATGCGGCCCTTCGCTCCCTGGTGGCGACCCTTCACCTCCCACAAGGACTGCCCCACCTCCGCCCCTGGAGCAGGCAGGCTGCCGGACGGCGCCGCCTCGATCGTCACCTTGTCGAGCTGCAGGTGCGCGCTGACGCCGTTGCGCAGCCCGAACCCGGCAGGCGACACCGAGGTGTCCAGCTGCACGGGACCGCCGCGCTGCTCGCTGCCCCACGCCAGGGTGCCCGGATTCAGCCCCGGCAACTCCACGCTCCGTGTGTTTCCGTACTCGTTGAGGTCGAGCGAGATCTCCACACCGTCCGGGCGCTTCACGATGCGCTCCGTCGCGCTGGGCGCCTCGATGCGCAGGCCTGGCGCGGGCACGCCCGATCCCACGATCGAGGTCACGGCCTCGTACCTGCTCACGTGCGCGTACTTGCCCGGCTGGGCCTCACGGCTGAACGTGGCCCGCCACTGGACGCGCAGCTGCCCGCCCGTAGGTGGGCTGTGCTTCAGCCTCGCTTCCTTCAGCTCGTTGGAGGCGGCCCACAGCGCCTGCCCGCTCAACCCCGAAGGCAGCGGCTCGTACTCGTACTCCCACTCCTGCACGGCCGGCAGCGCCGAGGTGCGCGTGACGCGCTCCAGGTTGCCGCGCTTGTCGTGCGTGAAGTCCAGCGTATGGAGGGTGGCTCCGCCCTGCTCCTTGAGGACGAGCTTCACCTTGTCCAGCAGCGCGAAGCCCTGGTTGCGCGCCATGTTGCGCAGCCGGTACGCGACGGTGTCGTCCTCGAGCTCGATGGCCGCGTAGGTGAACTCGAGCCGGAGCCTGCCCGGGATGCGCTCCACGGTTTCGAGCAGGTTGGTCTCGGGCTTGTAGGTCAGCTTCGTCCAGCCCTCATCACCGCTGCGCCCGTGCCCATCGTGGTAGCGATCCAGGAGCCAGCGCATGGGCTCCTCGGGAGAGCGCCCCCGCGGCCGGGTGCCGAACTCGTAGACGGAGCCGGAGGGCATCTCCAGGATGGCCAGGAGCCGGCCGTCGCGCTTCTCGACCCTGAGGCTCATGCCGTGGGAGCCGTCGGTGTCGCAGTCCGACGCCGTATGCGCCTCCACATCCACGGTGGCGCAGGTGGGGAAGTCATACGCCTGGCCCGCCAGGATCGCCGTGTAGCGGCCCGGCTTCTCCTCCTGCACGAAGCCGTCGTAGTTGTGCACCCAGCCCACGCCCGTGGGGCTGACCAGGCTGCTCTGGTTGTTGTAGGTGCGCGCGAAGCGGACCACCTCGGCCAGCTGCGGCACCGCGAAGTCCTCGTGCTCGAAGGACACGTGCCCATCCGCCACGTTGATGCCCTCGAGGCTCTCCTGGCCAGGCGCCCGCGCGTGCAGGCCCTCGAAGAAGCCTCGGGGTTGCCCCAGCCTCTGCACCAGGCGGCGGGGCTCGGGCTCCTCGATCTGCTGGACCAGGTACAGGCGCGTGGGCACCTGCCCCGAGCCGGGCATGGGGACCAGCTTGGGCGGGAGCTGCAGCTGGAAGCGCCGCGCGCCGTTGAGCCCGAGCTCCTCCAGCTGCTCGAGCTTGTGCTCGGCCATTCCGTCGGGGCGCTCCACGACTCGGTAGGAGGCGTCTGGCAGTCGCTCCACGGTGGCCTCCTTCACCACCTGTTCCGCCCCACACGTGTCCGACGTGCACACCTTGATCGTGCCGCGCTGGATGACGCCGGGATCGAGCGCGAAGCGCGCGAAGGCGGGGAGGGACACGGGCCGATCGGTCACGCTCCGCCCATTGGCGTCAGCCTCCACGGCGCGCTGGGCCGTGAAGTCGCTGCCCGCCTTGAGCAGATCCACGCGCGGGCTCACGCCCATCAGGTTGAAGCGGTAGAGGACGTTCTCCGCGTTCCCGCTCAGGTACAGCTCGACGTACAGCAGATCGTTGGCGCTGAGGACATCGTCGATGAACTCGTTGTCACAGCTGCCCGTCAGCGCATGGGTCTCCTCGTCGATCTCGACGTCACACTCGACGCCAAAGTCGTCACTGCCGAAGCGGACCACGTAGTCGCCGCTCAGGGTGCCAGCGCGCCCCTCCGTGTCGGGCTCGATCAGCGTGGCGAGGAGCTCGTAGGCCAGATCGTCCAGGTCCGCCGCGGCATCCTCTCCCTCCAGCTGACGCGAGGCGGTGGAGCCGTGCGCCATGACCTTGGAGTCCTTGAGCTCCAGCACGCGGAACTCGTGCTCGCGGGCGCGGTCGTAGCGCAGCACCCGGTAGCCGTCCGGGTCGAGGCTCGAGTAGACGCCCTTGAGCATCACCGCGTGCTCGGGCAGGCCGGCAGGGTGCTCCTCCTGCTCTGGCTCGCTGAAGTCCGGCGGCGGCTCGTTCAGCTCCCCCGCTTGCAGGACACCGTCGCCGTTCTCGTCGCGGGGGAGCACCTCGCGCCCCACGACGTGAACGTAGAAGTTCCTGCGCAACAGGTTGTTCAACACCACCTGCTGCCCAGAGGGGGTGGAGATGTTCATGGAGGCCTCCACCGCCGCCGAGCCGCGGCCGGGGAGCACGGCGAACTGCGCCACCACGGGCTCCTCCAGCGCCGTGCCCGTCACCCGCCAGATGCGCCCCGCGAGCGGAGGCACGCCTGGCGGCACATCCTGCAGATCCTGGCTGCGCAGGCACGCGGTCTGCTTCGTGGTCGAGCTGGCCGCGCCAGCCCCGTACTCCGAGCACGTCTCCAGCAGGATGCCGGACACACCATCATCGCGAATGGATCCTGGAGTGCACGGCACCAGGCCGCCATCGGAGAGCCCGCCATCGGGGAGCCCGCCGTCGGCGTATTGCGGATCACGGCAGGGCGGCAGTCCACCGTCCACGCGATCCGGCGGGAGCCCCGCGTCCACCGGCTCCTCGAGGACGCCGCCATCCTCGGCGCGCCACTCCAGCGGCGCCATGGTGCGCACCCGCCAGTGCGTGTCCAGGTGGAGGTAGGAGTCCCCGGTGGTGGCCGCGCCGCCGTTGCGCACCAGCGTGGGAGGCGCGTCCTGCCGCACGCCGCCGGCCTTGGCGCCGCGCCACACGCGCACGTCGAGCTCCGGCGGGAAGAGGTAGATGGGCGCTTCGATGCCGAGCTCCGACACCGAGCAGCGCGAGAGGAGGATCGTCTCGCCAGCCTCTGTCACTTCCAGGGGCCCCAGCTCCTCGTCCTGGGCGCACTTGCCGTCCGCGTTCAGCTGGCTCGTGACGATGGGGGGAACCGTCACCCGCGTCATGCCGGTATGGCCGGTGGCGTGGTTCACGGCGACCACCACCAGCGGATCCCCCGCGCTCAGCCGCAGGAAGTTGGTGCGGCTCTCGCGGCACTCGCGCTCGTAGTAGTCACGGCCCTCATCGCTCACCCCAGCGTCGGCGGGCAGCGGCGCGCTCGGATCCTTCAAGAAGTCGGGGTTGGCGATGCGGCACCACTCGCGGATGTTGCGCTTCACCAGCCCCGTGGGCCCCACGCGCACCCGGGAGTAGCGCCCCTGCGGGACCCGGAACTCAGGCGTGCTCTGCTCACACCCCGAGGAGGGAGCGCCGACCGTGTACCGGGCAATGGGGATCTCGAGGTTGTCCGCCCGGAAGAAGTGGACCTCCGTCCGGGCGATGTCCTCGTCCGAGATGGAGGTGTAGAAGCCCCCATCCAGCGCGCTGCCAAGCTCGGGGTCGCACTCACGGCTGAGCGAGCGGCCCTCACGGTCCACGAAGTGGAGCGCCCCATGGAGCAGGCGCGCATCAATGAGGATGTCGGCACGCACCTGCCGGCCCGCTGCCGCCGTATAGGTGGGCGAGCAGGCCGCATGGCTGGCCAACACCGTGGCCTGAAAGGAGCCCTCTGCCGCGCTCTCATCGCGCATGAGGATGTGGCGCGGCCCCATGGGGATCTCCGTGCAGGAGATGCCCATCGCTTCGCCAGCGGGCACCAGCACCGGGATGCCGTACTCTCCCCGCTGCCCCGTCACGCCGCTCATCTCCGCCCCGGGCCCCGTCACCGTAACCCGCACCCCAGGGAAGCGGACCACGGATTGCAGATCCGTTGCCCCCGCGCTGGCCGCCTCCTCGCGGGCGAAGTGGAGCAGGTAGCTGTCGCCGTCGCCTCCATCGGGCTCGGTCCCCGCATCGGCCACGGGCGTGGCGGTGACCTTCAGCACGGTGGTCCGCAGCTCGCTTCCCATCCGGCCCCGCAAGGTGATGAGGGTGACGCCACGGACCAGCTCCACGTTCCCCGAGAGCAGGACCTCCTCCTCCCCCTCGGTGGTGCTGGCGGTCCAGTCCTCTCCCAGCGGCGGGGCGATGATGACGCCCTCCTCGCTCTGGGCCTCCAGGGAGGCATCGATGAGCTCGGAGCTGGCCAGGCCGACGACGACACGCCGTGCGCTGAAGGCCACTCGCAGCGAGTACGGGAAGCGCACCTCGCGCGGGACGGCGATGAAGTTGAGCGTCTCTTCCGTGAGCTGGAGGGAGAGCTGCCGATCCTGCGGCGCGCGCACCTGGCCGATGACGAGCCCCGGCACCGAGTCCTGGATCATCTGGTCCAGGAAGGGGAACAGCCCCAGGAGCGCCTGCGCGTGCGCCTCGCCGACGAGGAGGTCGAGCGCGCGCCTCCACAGAGGAGCCGGAGGCGGCTGGCCCGGTGGCGAGATCCACCGTGGGAGGGCGCCCTGCATTCCACCATCGGGGAGCCCCGCGCCCCCCGTGTTGGCCAGCGCCTGCTCCAGCGCCTCGTGCTGCTCCTGGGTGAGGGCCATGTAGCCCACGAGCTCGACCGAGCGGAGCGCCAGCGGCTCCTCGGCGCGCACGGACACGCCGTCCGCCGACACCCGAGCCAGCCCCATGCGCGCCAGCACGTGCCGCTGTGGATCATGCGCGAGCACCACCGCCCAGCGCCCGGGGGCCAGCCCGGTGGTGTTGGGGAACCGCAGCATCACCGGGTTCTGGAGTCGCACGCCCGCCGGGCCGAGCTGCCAGAGGGCGGTGGGGGTCATGCTGCTCTCCAGCGGGATGGGGAGCGCCACCGGCTCCAGGCGGGTGGCGGTCAGCACTCCTTGCGTGCTCCCATCCTCGAAGAGCAGCGATCCGGGGGGGCCGTCCAGCGCCAGCGCGCCATGCCGCCCCGCGAAGTCCGCATGGAGCGCCGCCGTGGCGTCCACCAGCGAGGCGCTCGCCATGTCGACAGAGGAGAGCACCAGCGAGGGCGCCACCGTCTCCTCCTCGGGGGTGATCTGCAGCCGCCGCCGCACCGTGTGGAGCGGCCGGCCCTCCGCGGTGCTCCCCCCCTCGAAGCGCACCACCGTGGGGCCCGCCGCGGCCGTGATGAGCGCCCAGTTGCCATCCGCCGCCGTGCGCGTCGACTCGTCGGTCCCCTCCAGCACCACCCGCACGCCCGGCAGCGGCTGGAAGGCCTCGTCCATCACGTAGCCACGCACCCGGGTGAGCGGGCGGCGCACGGTGAGCTCGCTCATGAAGGTGGAGGACTGGCCCGGGCCCACCACGGCCTCGACATCCGCCACCTGGACCTGCAGCACCTCGCCTTCGGGCAGCGGCGCGTTCGCGATGAAGCTCACCGTCTGGCCGCCCGGCGCAATGGAGTAGCCGCCCGCCAGGCGAGCCCCCCGGTGCAACACCTGGAAGCCCTCACGCACCGAGTCCGAACGCACGGCCTTGTTGAAGGAGACGCTGACCAGGGAGTCCGTCTTCACGTCGCGCGCTCCCTGCGCGGGCAGCACCCCCGTGACGGCCAGCGGCTCGGTGCTGGGATCGCGGTAGCGCACCACCACACGCGCCGTGCCGGTGAGCCCGCGCACGTCCGTCGCGCTCACCTCGATCGTGTTCTCCCCCAGCATCAACGGGACCTGCGCCGAGTACTCGCCGGGAGCGCCCTCCGTCGCCAGGCCGGTGCCGATGCGGACCTCGGCGAGCGCGGCGTACGCCACCACCTTCGCCCGGACCTGGACCACGGGCGAGGAGGCCTCGCCGCCACTGGCCGGCTCGAGCACCGTCACCAGGGGGGGCGCGCCCTCCACCGTCAGCGTCACCACGTGGCGCGTCTGGTTTCCCGCCAGGTCCACCGCCACCACCTCCACCGCGTTGCTGCCCTGCGCCAGCGGGACGGACGTGCTGAAGTGCCCCCCCATCACCGTCACCGGGTGGCCCTGCACCGAGACTCCCGCCAGGTGCAGATCTCCCGCCTCGCCCCTGAGCAGGTAGGGAGACTCACTCACCGTCGCCGGGCTCTGTGCCGGGCGCGTGATGAGCAGGTGCGGATCGGTGCGGTCCACGGAGAAGGCTCGCGCCGCGCTGGCGGAGCGGCCCTCCGCGTCCGTCACCACCACCGTCACCTGGTGGTTGCCCTCGGGCAGCGCGAGCGACGCGCGGAAGCTGCGCCCCGTCACCGCCGCGCTCTCTCCGTTGAGGGTCACCGTCAGCGGGAGGCTGCCGCCCTCGACGCGCCCCACCACCGCCACGCTGCTCCCGCCCAGCACCGCGTCCTGCGTGGGCAGATCGACGAGGATCACCGGCGGTGGCACCTCCCCGCCCGCATCCGGGCTGGGAATGCCTGCGTCCGCCGGCGGGGTGCCTCCGCCCGCGCCACCGTCCTCTGGCTCCTGCGGGAGGCCACCATCCGTCGCGCCTCCATCCGAGGAGCCGGCGCGGCGCGTGATGCTCACGGAGGCCTGGGAGCGCAGGCCATAGCCGTCCATCGCCACCACGGTGAGCGTCTGCGCGCCCGGCGCTAGCTGCACGGTGCGCAGGAAGCTGCCCTCGGGCGACACCGCGGCCATCGAGCCGGCGACGACGACCACCACCGAGTCCGAGCTGTCGGCGGGCGTCGCCACGCCGCGCACGGTCACCGAGGAGGCCTCCGTGACGGTCCCGTCCACGGGCTCGGTGATGCCGAGGGTGGGCGGCTGGGCGTTGGCGCGCACCTGCAGCTCCTGCTCGGTCACGTTCCCCGCCGCGTCGGTGGCGACCAGCCGCAGCGTGTTGGCGCCCTGGACCAGCGCTTGTTCCACGTCGAAGGCGCCGTCATTCCCCACCGTCACCGCGGCGCCGTTCACCCTGAGCACCACTGGCGTCGCGTCCGTGGTGGTGCCACGCACCCGGATGCTGAGCGCCCCGACGCGCGTGCCCTCCGAGGGGCTCGTCACCGAGAGCTGCGGAGGCGTGGAGTCGCGCAGCACCGAGAGGGAGGTGCTCGCGGAGTTGCCGGCCGCATCCAGCACGGAGATCACCAGCTGATTGGTGCCCTCGAGCAGCGGCACGCTCCGCCGCCACACGCCATCCACTCCCTCCACCAGCTCCTCGCCCCCCACCGCGACGCTCACCACGGGCGCCGTGTCCTGCACGGCGACGACGAGCTCGACCTGCGCCTGGCTCGTCACCAGCCCGCTGGACGGTGACTGAACCTGGATGACCGGGGCGCTCGTGTCGATGGTGAAGACGCGCTGGAGCACGGCCGTGTTGCCCGCCCGATCCGCGGCGGTCACCACCAGCGTGTGGAGCCCCTCGCCCTGGACGATCCCGCCACTCTCGAAGGCGCTGCCATCCAGCGTGGCGGACACCTGAGCGGGGTGATCGTCCTGTGCGGCGAACTGGATGGTGGCCGGCACGCGACGGAACTCGCCGTCGAGCACTCCGGACACCTGGAGCGTCGGCGCCACGCGGTCGAGCGTGAACACCACCGTGCGACTCTCGGAGTTGCCAGCCGCGTCCCTCGCGGTGAGCTCCAGCTGATGTGTCCCTTCCGCGGACACGGGCGTGCCGCTCGTGAAGGGCTGGCCGTCCAACCGGGCTTCCAGGGTGGGCTCGCCGCTGGCATCCGTGGCGGAGAAGCTCGGCACGAGCTGCTCGGCGTTGCTGTGCTGGCCATCCGTCACCCCCGTGAGGGTCAGCACAGGCGGCGTGTCGTCGATGACGAAGGCCACCCGCACCTCGGTCTCGAGGCCCCCCGCGTCCGTGGCGCGGACCCTCAGCACGTGGGAGCCCTCCGCCGTCACCGTCACGCTCGTCCCCGTGACGGGTTGATCGTCCAACCACGCCTCCACGCTCGCCAGGTGCGCGTCCTCCACGCTCCAGCTCGCGGTCAGCGGGCCGCGGCGCACCTCCCCATCCGCCACTCCGGACACGGTGACCACCGGCGGGTCCGCGTCCATCCTCACCCAGTGGCACGCCCGGCGGACGTTGCCGCAGGCATCACGCGCCGCGGCGACCAGCGGGTTGATGCCGGGAGTGAGCGGGACGCTGGCGCTGAAGGAGCCCGCGCCGAGCGTGGCCGTCACCCCGGAGACCTCCACCGTGGCGGCCTCCAGCCCCATCGTGCCGCTCACCTCCACCGGAGAGTCCGCCACCTCCGCGCCCGAGGCAGGCGTGGTGATGGCCACCAGCGGCGCCAGCGTGTCGGCGTCCACCACCCGGACGCGAACGACGGACCTGCGCCCGCCCCGGAGCACCACCTCCAGCGTGTTCGTCTGCCGCAGCGAGACAGTGAGCGCGAGCGGGCGGGACTCCTTCCCATGCTTGGACAGCCGCAGCACCCTGCGCCCGTTCAGCAGCACCTCTCCGGCCGTCCTTGGGCCTCCCTCCACCTCCACCACCAGCACGCCGAGCGCATCGGCATCGGGCCGGGGGAAGGTCCGCGTCACCCGCCGCGGATGGCCCTTGCCACCCGTCACCGTGAGCTCCGCCAGCGTGCAGGGGAGCTCCGCCAACCGCGCCACCGTGGCGCGCGCCGAGCCGCCCCCGATCGCACGCACCTCCAGCTGGTTGCTCGTGCTCAAGCGCACCGGCGCGGCCACCAGCTTGTCGTTGAACAAGGCCCTCGCCACCACGTCGCCGCCCAGCCGAGCCTCGGCGATCGCGGCCGCGCCCTGGCCCCAGCCATCACCGTTCTGCAGGGCCACGAGGCCCCACTCGCCCTCCTGCGCGGCGAAGGCCGCCGACGCGGGAGTACCGGCCGAGACCAATGGCCCGGCCACCCAGCCCGGGGCTGCGCTCTCCGCCACCACGTCCGAGCAGGCGTCCACCATGGGAGCGGTGGCCACCACCGCGGCCCCGTCCGCCTCTGCCTGCGCCTCCTGGCTCGTCAACGCGGAGCGGGCTGCCTCGGGGCGCTCCGGCTCGGGAGGCCGGGGCTCTTCAGCACACGCGCCTGCCCACAGCGCGATCGCGATCACCCACCATAGCCTGTTCATTTGTCGTCCCCCCGCTTGCTCACCGTCTCGGGCGTGGACGCATCGCGCGGATGCAACGCCTCGGGAAAGCGCTCCGCTGGAATGGCCTGCTCCAGCTCTTGAAAGAGTCCTGCCTCCACCTCTCGCCGCGCGTCCGCCGCGAGCCTTGCCCGCGCCTCCTCGAACGAAGGCCGGGCCGTCTCCATGGGCGCGAGCGCCTGGACGACATGCATGCCGACGGGGGTCTCGAAGGGCTTGCTGACCTCGTCCTTCTCGAGCGCCGCGGCAGCCTCGAAGAAGCCCGCGTGGACTTCTCCCTCACGCACCCGCCCGAGCTCGCCCCCTCTGGGCGCGGAGGCTTCGTCCTGGCTTGCCTCGCGTGCCACCTCCTCGAAGGGCTCGCCGCCAATGACGCGCGCGTACAGCAGGTTGGCCTGGTCTCGCGCGCGGCGGCGATCGGCCTCGCTTGCATTGGAAGCCAGGCGCACCATGATGTGGCGCACGCGCACCTGGCGGCGGGCCAGCGTGTCCCTGGCGGCCTCATAGCGCTCGCGCAGCGCGCGTTCATCCGCCACCTCGCGCAGCCGCTCCTCCAACACGGCCTGGGCGAGGACCTCACGGCGGGCCGCCGCCAGCCGGGCGCGGATGTCCGGCCGTTCCTCCAGCTCGAGCGCCCGCGCGTGCTCTGCGAGCCGCGCCCGAGTGATGAGGGCCTCCAGCGCGGCCTCCTTCCCGCCAGAGCCAGGGGCGCGGCGCGAGGCGAACTCCTCCAGCTCCGCGAGGCGGAGCTCTGTGCGCCCCACCTTGGCCACGACATCACCGTCGCGGCAGGCGGAGACGAGCACAGCGATCAGGGAGAGGACTGCCGCGAGCGATACGCGGGCGGATGAAGGCATCATCGGTGCGCTCCGATCTCGGTGTGAATGCTTCATGGCAACGTGTAGTTCTTGGCCTGCAGGTGCGAGGTGAAGTCCACCGAGAGCGTGCCGGTAATGAGCAGCTCGTCCGGAGTCACCACCCAGGCGCGACGACGTATGAAGAGGTTGTCGAAGGTCTGCTGTCCCTCGGGCGTGCCGAAGATCTCGGTCGGGTGGACGTTCGCGAGATCGGCGGCGTTGCCCTCGTTGTCGAAGATGAGCTCGCCGTGGGCCTGCGCCGTGCCCTTCAGGAAGATGGAGCCGGCTCCGCCCTGGTACCCGCCGCGCGCGTACACTCGGCTCAGGTCGAAGCTGCTGCTGGCCGTGTCGTAGTACACCGCCACCCGCCCGCCGCCTCCCC
>JAFGNZ010000117.1 GCA_016926755.1 Myxococcaceae bacterium
CATCGACAACTGGACGCTGCTGACGGACCTGAGCCTCATCCTGAAGACGGTGCCCGTGGTCATCACCGGCAGCGGCGCGAGCTAGGCCGCATCAGCAAAGTCCGTTAAGGCGGCCCTCTGGGAGAGATCATCCGCCCTCCCTCTGATAGGAGCGGATCGACAAAGCCATGTTCGGGATGGACTACGACATGGGAGGCTACATCGAAGAGGTTCGCATCAAGCGCGCTGCGTCGCGGAAGACCCGGTAGAAGGTACGCCCGAGCCCGAGCACCGTCCTGACGGTGGCAACCCACACCTGGCCGATCAAGGAGCACGCTCATGTGCGAAGGCGCGCAAATTCCTCGATGGCCGTGAGTAGATCTTCTCGGACGGGATCATCGCCAGGGAGCTGATTCCCTGGTTGCCCCAGAAACGACTCGACGCCCGACAGGACGGCCCTGTACATCGGGGTGGCTTCCACCTCACCCAGCAAGGTCGTGCCACATCGGACGGCAATGAGACCCTTCTTCGTCCTCTGGAAACGAACGGCGAAGGACGAGTCGGTCCCAATGAAAGTGTACTCGCGTTGTCCTTCCTTCAGGAACCTCTCCAGGCCATAGAGGAGGTCCGTGATGGCGATGGCCAGCATCATCGCCTGATCCGGCTTCTTCCCTCGCGAGGTGCAGATCCCCTTCTCACCAGCAATGGTCATGTGCCCCAGGTCGAAGCCCGACCGCGTAGAAGCTGTGTGCCCATCGGCCCATTCGCATTGGAAGCGAAACATTCCATCCCCTCACTTGACCGGGAACAGGGTGATGACCCGGTTGGCATCGTCGGAGTCCACGACCATCCGCACCAGGTCTTTCCGGCCATTGATCGTAATCTTCATCTGGAAGGTCTGAATGCGGATGCTGGGAGGTGAGATGCGATTCCCATTCTTGAGGATCTCCTTGGCGGCCTCCTGGAGTTGAGCGCGGGTCGTACCTGGTGCGAAGAGGTCACCCGGGCCATTCGGATGATTGCCTGTGATGTGCCTGGCTTCGATGTGTTGCCAGCCCTCTTTCAGATTCCCGTCCTCAATCCGTGGGGGCGTCCGCTGCGGAACCCGCCAGCTTCGCACGGTGGCGGCGCCACCACCGGGTCCCTGGCCCGTCATAGCCACTGCCGTGGGAGCCAGGGTAATGGTGATGATGCCCTCGGCGGAAACTGCCACCGCGCTCACCTGTCCTATCTCCGAAAGAGTGAGGCGCAGTTGTGAGGCCCCCAGTGCCGCCGCCTCCGAGAAGCTGGGCAGCATCGTCAACCGCGAGGCCAGCGACGCCGAACCCCCGGCCACGCCGTGGCTCACCACCACTGTCACCGCGAGGACGAAGACGCGGGCCACCTCCGGTCCCACCCGGTTCGCGAAGCGCTTGCTGGCGCGCTCCAACTCCTCCCAGGTCGTGGCCCGGTCGGTGGCCCACTTCAACACCCGGCTCGCATCCACCAACTCCAGGAACGTCTCCACTCCCAGGTAGATCAACAGGGCTGCTGAAACGATCGCCGCCGCCTTGGTGAACACGGGCTCGGGGTTGGCCGCCAAGACGGCCCAGGAGATGAGCCCCGTGGCGATCACCGTGTAGAAGAGCTGGGGGGCCAGCGTCTTCTCCACCGCCTTGGAGATGCTCTCCTTGAGGGGATCGATCGACAGGCCTAGGGCTACCCCCAGTTTGTCCCACTGGCTCAAGCCCATCACGTCGTCGAGCAGCGAGAGGCAGGTTTCCCTGCGCTGGCCTGGCTCGCAGATGCCGCCGTAGCTCTTGCTCATCAGACTCTGCCAGCGGGTGTCCGGGTCATTGCCGGGGTAGGAGGCGCGCACCAACCAGCCTTGCTGGGGTGGGCGAAGAGTGAGGGGAACCTCCAGCACCAGGTGCGTCAGCGCTTCCTCGAACGCTTCAGCGTCCACCTTCACGGACTTGTTCGAGGGAGGCCGGTGCTCCAGAGGCTCCCCCTGGCCCGTGTCGAGGCGCACGACACGCTGGGAGGCACACGCATTGAGCAGCGCCAACAGCACGACCGCAGCGGGCAGGCGAGATGCCATGAGACGCCCTCCAGAGCGAGGAGGGTTCCAGTCTACGGGAACGTCACACCCGTGACGATGACGCTTCGGGTCCCATCCGCATCCCACAACTTGAGCGTGAAGCTGCTCCGGGTCTCTGCCTCCGTAGCGTCGGCCTCGATCACCACGTGCGGGTCCGTCGCGCCGGGGCTGAGGGGCTCAGCTTGCCAGGGTGGGTACACCCGCAGCGGGCGGCGTCCTGCCCCACCAACTCCGCTCTGACCACTCGCAAGGGCTGCATTCCCTGGTTGGCCCTCAGCCGCACCAGGACAGCCACCGTGCGGGTGGAGCGATAGCTGAAGACCCGCATCACCTCGGCGGCATTCCCAGGGTGCTTCCCGATGCTGAAGGTGATGTCCTTGGGAGGGATCCCCTTGTCGTCCATGAGCCCAGTGGCCACCAGGCCCGTGAGTCGCCCGGGACTCGCCTTCTCGGCGAGCAGCCGCCTGTTGTCCTCCTGGCACTGGTGGAGCTGGGTGCCCGTCTCCTGCACCTCCTGCTGGTAGGACTCCAGGGTGCGCTTCTCGCGGTACACCTCCACGAGGGGCTCCACCTATCCGGGGGACACCACCAGCCAGAAAGCCGCGCTTGCCGGGGCCTCTCCATCCTTGAAGCGTGCCGTCAGCCGGAAGCGCTCTCCCGGCATCACGCGCCCCGAGGGCACCAGCCGGAGCATGGTGTTGCTCGCCTCCACCAACGTGAAGCGCTCCCGCCCGTCCACGGTCACTTCGTTGCTGAGGAACTCCGCGCCGTAGAAGAGGAGCGCGGTGGACAGCTCGGGACCGATGCACAGCTCGGGCACTTCTCCGGTGGGCTCCGCCTTGAGCTCGATGCGCCGTGTTCTCGGTTCGCAGGGGACGGCTCGGGGTTGCGCGGTGGCACTGGCGCCCACGAGAAGCGCCAGCGCCAGAAGAGCGGCGGGGGACGGGTCGAACACGGAACAGAACCTCCTGAGTGGGGGCGCGGCGTAGCGTCCTGGGACGTCGCCTCTACCACGCCTTCCCGCTCAAGAGCGCCGCTCGCTCCGGGGGCTTCGCCTGGGTCAGCCTCCCTCGAAGCGATCCACCGCTCTCACAATCCCATCGTTCACCACCCTCGCAGTGTCGGCCGTGGAGCCACTCTCCATCTTCAGTCCGGGATCGTCGTCAGCGGGGGCACGAAGTCCGCCCGAACTGGCAAACTGGCGCGGCCCGATCCGAGCGCCGCGACGATACCGCCGCGACGCCCTTTGCCCCGCCATTCCGCGTTTCGCCGCGCCGCTGCCTTCTGCGCGCGTCTCCCTGCCCGAGCCAGGCCGGCGCCGCGCTGGCTCAACCCGGGGCGACGCCCGCGACCAGGTAGAAGCGGAACTCGCCCGAGTTGACGCCGTAGGCCACGTCCACGCCCACCAGCGGCAGCACGATGCTGCGCAGGTACAGGCGCAGGCCCACGCCCAGGCCCTGCGCCAGCGTGGCGCCGTCCAGCCCGCCCTCCGCCTCCTCCAGGTAGCCGCGCACCACGCGCCCGTTCACGTCCCGGAGCAGCTTGTCCTCGGGCAGGGTCCGCCACATCATCAACCCCGTGTCCGAGAAGCCCACCCCTCGGAACGACAGCGACTTCACGGTGAAGAGCGGGAAGTGGTACTCGGCCGTGAAGGACAGCCGGGTGTCGCCGCGGAACTGCCGGTACAGGAAGCCCCGCAGCGAGTTGCCTCCCACCACCAGCTCCTGGTGGAAGGGCAGGTCCAGGCCCGCCACCGCCTCGCCGCGCAGCACCAGGTTGTGCTCCTCGAAGAAGCGCAGGCCATGCCGGTACAGCAGCCCGAAGCGCTTGTAGCGGAAGTTGCTCCACACCCCCGGATCCGAGAACTCCAGCGAGCCCTCGATGTTCAGCCCCTCCATCACCGCGTGGAGGTTCTGCCGCGTGTCGACCCCCACGAACAGCCGCAGCGAGGTGTCGCGCTGCGCCGCGCCGGGCTCGAACGCCGGCTCCGTCACCGGGGCGTCCGTGCCCGGCGCCTGGGCGTCGATGAGCATCAGCCGGTACTTGGCACCCACCCGCACCCGCTCGGCGATCATCACCGACAGCTCCCCCGCGGCGGAGGCCGAGTTGAGCCGCGTGCGGCGTGCCACCTCGGGCTCGTCCTGGCTGGCGCCCAGCCGGTACTCCTCCACCCGATCGCTGCGCACCTGGCCCTCGAAGCTCAGCCGCAGCGGCGGGAAGCCGAACAGGTTCGGATCCAGGTAGCCCACGAACAGGCCGCTCTCCGCCGTGCTCACCTGCAGCGCCGCCGCGAACTTCTTGCTGCGGCCCCACAGGTTGCTCTCCGCGTACAGCACCCCGCCGCCGATGTTCGAGTTGGACACCGAGAAGGTGGGCGCCACCACCCACGAGGCCTTGTCCTCCACCTGGAGCACCACGCGCACCCGGCCCTCTCCCGTGGCCTGCGTGCTGACACGCACCTCCTTGAAGAGGCCCGTGGCGAGGAGCCGCCGCTCCACCCGGAGGAGCTCCTCCTCGGTGATGGAGTCGCCTGCATCCAGACGCGAGTACGCCCGCACCGTCTCCGGCAGCGTCTTCTCCATGCCGAGGGCTGTCACCTCGTCCACGATCATCCGGGCGGGCGCGGGCGGAGGGACTTCCAGGAGGGAGGGCGGGATCTCCTCGACGGTGAGAGGCGGCTGTGGGGCAGGGGGAGAAGGCTCCGCCGCCTGGGCGTCGACTCGCGGGGCCTGAAGGCCCAGCATCAGCGCCACGCACCCTCCCACCCATCGTCTCTTCATGGCTCGTTGCACGCGCACTGCTCTCCCCTGAGTCCCCGGTCCGCTTGGGGGCGGAGCGAGGCGTGAGGGTAGCACGGGTGCGCTGTGACTCACCGGTGCAAGGGCCTCATCCACCGGGAGCTCATGTCCTCCAACAGCATGAGGGAATGTCGCCCCAGGTTCTCAGGTTGCCGGGCCGCAGTCCTCCCTCTTCGGAGAAAGCACTTATGAGCAAGACGACCCGCCTTGCCGGGGCCCTCGTGGCCGCGCTGCTGGCGCCGCAGCTCCAGGCCCACGCCAGTTCCAATTTCGAGCTCGAGCCCGTCGCGCCTACCGTCGCGGCTCCGGCCCCCCAGGAGAGCGCGTCCGACGAGGACGCCGACATCCTCACCCGCATCCGTGCCCTCCCGGGGGTGGTGTCCGCGGTGGAGCTGAGGAGCCTCCCGGGCGCGCGCTTCTTCTCCATCGAGTTCGATCAGCCGGTGGATCACCAGCAGCCCCAGGGGCGGCGCTTCCTCCAGCGCGTGACGCTGCTGCACCGCGCCGAGGCTCGCCCCATGGTGCTCGCCAGCACCGGCTACGGCATCTCCATCCGCGCCTCGCAGCGTGAGCTGACGTACCTGCTCCAGGCCAACCAGCTCACCGTGGAGCACCGCTTCTTCGGGCCCTCCACGCCCCAGCCCACCACCTGGGAGCACCTCACCATCGCCCAGGCCGCCGGGGACCATCACCGCCTCGCCGAGGCCTTCAAGGCCCTCTATGGCGCGAAGTGGGTGTCCACCGGCGCCAGCAAGGGCGGCATGACGAGCGTGTACCACCGCTTCTTCTACCCGGGAGACGTGGACGCCACCGTGCCCTACGTGGCCCCGAGCAGCCAGGGCCCGTATGACGCGCGCTACGTGAAGTTCGTGGCCGAGGCGGGCAGCGATCCGGCGTGCAACGAGAAGCTGAGCACCTTCCAGAAGGCCGCCCTCCTGCGCCGCGCCGAGCTGCTCCCGCTCGTGAGCGCCGCCTACGAGCCCCTGGGCATCACCTTCAACCTCCTGGGCCTGGAGCGCTCGTTCGAGTTCGCGGTGGTGGAGCTGCCCTTCGCCTTCTGGCAGTACGGCGCCCAGCCGCTGTGCGCCTTCATCCCGGCCGCGGACGCGCCGGCCGCCGAGCTGTTCGACTTCCTCGAGTACGTCGTCGGGGTCGGCTACCTCGCCGGTGACGGCTTCATCACCTACTACGCGCCCTACTACTACCAGGCCGCCACCCAGCTCGGCGCGCCGCGCGTGGACGAGCGCCACCTGCACGGGATGCTGCGCTACCCGCGCCAGGACGTGGTCTTCAACTATCCGCCCTACGACGTGGAGAAGCCGTTCGATCCCTCCATCATGAACCAGGTGGAGCGCTGGGTCCTCAACGAGGGCCAGCGCTTCCTCTTCATCTATGGAGGCAATGATCCCTGGTCCACCGGCGCCTTCGATGTGCGCGAGCGCAACGACGCGTTCCGCCTCTGGGTGCCCGAGGGCAACCACGGCTCCAGCATCCTCGCGCTCCCCGAGGCGGAGCGCACCCTGGCGCTCGACAAGATCGAGGCGTGGATGGGGGTTCCTGTCCTCCGCCCAGGGGCGCTGCGCGCGATGGAGGGCGGCGAGCTGCCCTTCGATCCGCCGAGCCGCGAGGAGCTCTTCCTGCGGTAGCGCTACAGGGAGCGGACCCGGGCGCGCAGCTGCGCGTCCTCGGGGAGGCCGAACCGGCGCACCACATCGTCATAGGTCGCCAGTGAGGCCTCGAGCCGGTTCATCTTCCACAGGAGCTCGGCCTTGCAGGCGAGCCCCCGCGCCACCTGCTCCCGTAGCTCCTCCTCGCGCGCTCCGCCATAGCGCCGGTCCAGCTCGTCGAAGGCGGCCACCTCCTCCTCGCGCCGGTTCAGCCTCCCCAGGAACACGCCCTTGTAGGAGAGCGCCCGGGCCACCCGGACACGCACCGCCACCGGCTCGCCCACGCCCCCATACCGGGAGACCATCGCGTCATAGACGGCCACGGCCTCCTCGGTGCGTTGCAGGTTCCCCAGGACGACGCCCTTGTAGAGGAGCGCCTCGGCCGCCGCCTCGCGCAGCGCCGGCTCGCTCGCGCCGTCGAACCGCCGGAGCACCTCGTCGAAGGTGGACAGCATCTCCTCGGAGCGGTGCTGCTGCCGGAAGAGCGCGGCCTTGTCGAGCAGCGCCCGGGCCACGCGCGCCCGCGCCCCCGGCTCGCTCGCGTCGCCCTGCTGGTGGATCACCTCATCCAAGGCGGCCAGCTCCGCCTCGCTCCGCTCGAGCAGCTCCAGCGTCCGCTCCCTGCCCGAGCCCGCCGCGGCCACCAGGTCGCGCAGCCGCGGCTCCCGCGCTCCGCTGAAGTGCTGGAGCAGCGAGTCGTAGGTGGCCAGCGCCTCCAGGGGCCGGTTCGAGAGCCGAAAGAAGATCGCCTTGCTCAGCAGCGCCACGCCCGCGGTGTCACGCAGCACGGCGTCGCTGGCCCCGCCATATCGGCGGAACACCTCGTCGTAGAGCGGCAGGGCCTCCTCGAGCCGCTCCAGCTCTCCCAGCGCCTCCGCCTTGGTGAGCAGCGCCCCGGCCACCGCCACGTGCAGCGCCTCGTCGCCGGGCCTGTCATAGCGCCGGAGCAGCTCGTCGCTGACGGACAGCGTCTCCTCGGGCCGCTTCAGGCCCATCAGGGCATGGGCCTTGTGGACGAGCACCTTGGCCACCAGCTCGCGCAGCCTCGCATCGTCGTACCCGGCGAACCGCTGGACCGCGTCATCGCAGGAGGAGAGGGAGTCCGCGAAGCGCCCCAGCTGCCCCAGGGCGATGGCCTTGCCGATGAACGCCCGGGCCACCTGCGCGCGCAGCGCCGGCTCGCTGGCCGCGCCGAACCGCTGGAGCACCTGGTCGCAGAGGGACAGCGCCTCCTCGAAGCGGTGCTCGTCCAGCAGCGCGTTGCCCCGGTCCACGAGCGCGCCAGCCGCCTGCTCGGGCGGCTCCGCTTCGCTCGCTCCATCCGCCCGTCGGCTCACTTCATCCTCGTCAGCCATGGGTCCTCTCGCCGTTCCCCTGAAGCCTGTCCGCTCCCCCGGGGCCCTGTCCAGCGTGAGCTGCGCGGCCCGGGGCCGGGCTTGCGTTCCGAGCCCGAAGCTTCGAGAGTTCCCGGCCGCGCGGAGAACCGCTGGAGGTTACGTACTTGAAGAAGGTCTTGATTGGCGTCGGTATCGGCTGTGGGGTCCTCATCCTCGTGGGTGTCATCGCGCTGGTGGCCGGTGGCATCTGGATGAAGGGCAAGGTGGAGGGGATGGCGGAGGGCGGCGAGAAGATGCAGAAGCAGGAGCAGCACATCACCAGCCTGAACCAGAAGTATGCGTTCGAGGAGCCGCCGAAGGGCAAGCCGCTCCCGCTCGCGGAGGATCGGCTCGAGGACTACTTCGCCATCCGCAAGTCACTGACGCAGGTGTTCGCCTCGTACGAGCAGAGGATGAAGGAGTTCGAGTCCTCGACGGGGAAGCAGGCGGACCTCAGCAAGGGCTTCGAGGCGCTCGGCACGGTGATGGGGATGATGGCCGAGGTCCGCGAGAAGTGGCTCGAGCAGCTCGACGCCCAGAAGATGTCCCCCCGCGAGTTCCACGCCATCACCGCCGCCCTCTACAGCTCGAACTGGGGCAAGGCGAAGGGGCAGATGAGGCAGAACCAGCGCGCGGCGCTCGAGCAGGTGAAGCTGGGCCTCGAGAAGCAGGCCAACGATGAGAGCCTCCCCGCCGCCCAGCGGGAGCGTGTCAGGAAGCACCTGGCGATGATCGAGAAGCAGCTCGCCGCGATCCCGCCTGCGACGACCGAGCCGTCCGAGGCGGAGAAGATCCACACGGCGAACGCCGCGCTTTACGAGAAGTACAAGGCGCAGATCGAAGAGGGCATGAACCCCGGGCTCGACGCGTTCCTCGTGGGAGACAACAATGGGTTGGGCAAGGCCTTCGAGGACGCAATGGGGGAGGACGCCCTGCCCGAGCTGCCCGCCGAGGAAGAGCTCCCCGCTGACGAGGCCGCGGCCGAGTAGGCCTCCCTCGTGGGGCCGCCCGCTGCACGGCGGCTCCGCTCGGGCATGATGACGAACGACTCCGGCCAGCCCCGCCCCTCGCGTGCTCGCGTGTGGGGCGCTACCGCGGCGTCGCTGCTCGGCGGCGCCCTGGCAGAGCTGCTCCACCTGCCCGGCGGCGCCCTCCTGGGCGGGATGCTGGTGGCGCTCGTGGCCTCTGTCGGCGCCTCGGTGCGGGTTCCGCTCCACCGCTCCCTGCAGATCGCCGCGCCCGCCGTGCTGGGGGCCGCCCTCTGCATCGCCTTTCAGCCCTCCGCCTGGGCCGCGTTCGCCTCGCACTGGTTCGTGGCCCTCATCAACGTGGTGGGCGTGGTGGCCGTCGCCCAGGGCGTGGCGCTCGTCTTCGCCCGGCTGAGCGGCGTGGACGTGCGGACCGCCACCCTCGGGCTCATGCCGGGCGGGGCGCCGACCATGGTGACCTTGAGCGAGGAGCTCGGTGCCGACTCCCGCCTGGTGGCGCTCGTCCAGTATGTGCGCCTGGGCGTCGTCATCATCGTGGCGGGCGCCGTGGGCCGGTTGGCCGGAGCTGCTCCGGACCTGCAGGTGGCCAGCGCCGCGCCGCTCCCTGGCGCACCGCCTCCCCTGCTGGCGTGGGGGGCCACCGCGCTCGTCGCCATCGTGGGCGGGTGGTTGGGAGTCCGGCTGAGACTCCCGGCGGGCGTCTTCCTCGGCCCCCTCATGCTGGGCGTGCCGCTCACCGCCCTGGGGGTGCCCGTGGGCCCGCTGCCCCCCGGCCTCCTGCCGCTCGCCATGTGGGTCCTCGGCGTGCGCGTGGGCAGCCAGTTCGACGCGGCGACCGTGCGCGAGCTGCGGCGGCTCGCCCTGGCGGCGCTCGGAGCCGCGGTGGCCGTGGTGGGCGGTTGCGTGCTGCTCGCCTGGGGTTGGTCCACCCTGGGCGGCGTGGATCTGCTCACGGCCTACTTCGCCACCTCGCCGGGTGGGGCCGACACGGTGCTCGCCATTGCCCTGGGCACCGGGGCGAGCCTCCCCCTCATCCTCGCCGTCCAGGTGGGCCGGCTCATGCTCATCTTCTTCATCGCCCCCGGCCTCTTCCGGCGCCTGTCGGCGCGCAGGTAATTCCGCGGCTGTTCATACGAGCGCGCGCGGCGCGTACAGTGGCGCCATGTCTGGACGTCGTCGCGTGATGCTGGGGCTGGGGTTTGTCGTCATCGCAGGGGTGCTCGGGCTGCTCCTGCTTCGAGCCGAGGAGCCCGCCGGCATGGGGCGTGAAGTCGTGCCCACCGGGGGCCCGGCTGCCGCCGCCGCGGACTCCTCGGTGTTGGTGCCCCCGGCGAAGCCCGCGAGCGCGGCTCCTCCCGCGCCGATCGCGCCCGCCGAGCCCGTGCGGCAGCTTCCGCGCGTCACCCTCGAGCGCGGCACGCCCGCACCCGCGGGGGCGTTCTCGGGACGGGTCGTCTCCGCGACGACAGGGGAGGGCGTCCAGGGCGCGGAGGTGACGCTCGCGGCCCCCAGCGGCGCGGTCTCCCTGGTGACGGATGCGGAGGGGCGCTTCGAGTTCAGGCCGACGGCCCCGGGCGTGTACCAGGTGGCCGCCATCCGCGCCGAGGGGTACCTGCCCTTCGGCCCGGAGTGGGGCAGGAGCCCGATCGCGCTGTCCGCCGTGCCGGGGGTCCACGTGCACGAGGTCGTCATCGCGCTGACGCCAACGCCGGAGCTCGTGGGGCAGGTGCTGAGCGCCTCGGGAGCGCCCGTCTCCGGTGCGACGGTGCGGGTGCTCACCCAGCGCGCGGGAGAGACCGTGTTGTTCCCGGTGCGGGATCGCTTCTCCTCGGACGAGCGGGGGGAGTTCCGCTTCACCGCGCCGGAGGGAGCCACGGTGGAGGCGCGGCACACGGCGCACGGCGTGGCGCGAGCCCGGGTGGGCTCGGAGGCGGTGCGGACACGGCGCCTCGAGCTCCGGCTGCCCGCGCCGGCCGAGGCAGGCTCCCGCGCGGAGGCTCGGCTCGAGGGGCGGGTGCTGGCGCCTGATGGGAGCGGAGCCTCGGGCGCGCTCCTCTCCGTGCAGTCCGCGACCAGCGCCTATCCGCGGGTGTTCGGCCAGCAGGACGGCTACCAGACGATCGCCGAGGTGGATGGGAGCTTCGCGCTCGAAGGGCTGGAGCCGGGCCTGTATGACGTGTCGGCGCACGCGGCGGGCTTCGCGCCGGCCCGCGACTTCGACGTGCGCGTGCCCGCGAGCGGGCTCGTGCTGCGGCTCTCGGAGGGCGGAGCGCTCGTGGGGCGCATCATGGAAGAGGAGGGTGGGGCCCCCGTGCCGGCCTTCGTCGTGAACGTGCTCTTGCAGCACAGCGCGCTCGAGCGGCTCCCCTTCGCGCAGGCCCGGTTCCTCGACGCCGAGGGCCGGTACGAGCTGCGCGGGCTGAAGCCGGGGCGCTACGAGCTCCAGGTGGTGGCCGCCGGCTTCGTGCCCGCCAAGCGCCAGGTCGAAGTCCCCGAGGGCGCTCGCGAGGTGCGCGCCGACGTGGGGCTGGCGCGCGGGATGCGGCTCGAAGGCCGGCTCCTCTCCGCGGCCACGCGAGCGCCCATCGCCGGGGCCCGAGTGATCGTGGAGGGCTTCAGCGGGGGCGACGCGCTCGCGCCCCTCTTCGACGCGGTGAGCGGCGCCGACGGGGCCTTCACGCTGGAGGGCATCCCGCGCGCGGGCGTCTCGCTGCTCTGCTCCGCCCCGGAGCACAACAGCCGGCTCGTGTCGGGAGCCCGGCCTCCAGGCCCCGTGGAGATCGCGCTGACGCCGGTGGAGGCCGATGCCGGGCCCCGGGTGGAGCTCATAGGCATCGGCGCCGTCCTGCGGCCGCGGGGGGATGTCATCGTCGTAGGCGCGGTGGTCGACGGAGGTGGCGCCCAGGCCGCGGGGCTCGCGCCGGGGGACGAGCTCCTGCGCGTCGAGGGGACTCCCGTGACGGAGCTGGGGTTCGAGCTCGCCATCGAGCGCATCCGCGGCCCGGAGGGGACCCAGGTGCTGCTCGGGGTGCGCAAGGCAGGGCAGAGCACGGTGAGGGATCTCCCGGTGCCCCGGAAGAAGATCGGCGCCTGAGCGCGTGGTGAGCAGGTGAAGGGGGGGCTCCTACCTGGATGGCCCTCGTCCGCCCGTCAGGACTGCGATCAGGGGAAACCTGAAACCCCGGAGCGCTTCGAGTCACTCTCGCGTAGAGTCCCGAGGCTCGCGCGGTCTCGGCACGCCCGGGCCTTTCAATCGATATCGGATGGGGTGAAGAGATGAAGACAGGTGTGTTGGGCCTCGTTCTGGGCCTGGTGTTGGGAGTCGGCGTCGGACGGATGATCTGGACCTCGAATACGGCCACGACCGACACGGCGAAGCCCGCGAGCGCGCAGGTCGCCGCGGCCCCCGCGCCCGCTCAGGCCCAGCCTCCGCAGCAGCCTCAGCCGCAGCGGCCGCTGCTCTCGTCCACCGTCTTCAAGGTGCCCCTGGACGACTCGCCCTCCAAGGGCCGCGCGGACGCGCTGGTGACGATGGTGGAGTTCACCGACTTCCAGTGCCCGTTCTGCTCCCGGGCCAACGCCACGATCAAGCAGATCCAGGAGGACTACGGGGACCAGCTGCGCCTGATCGTCAAGCAGCACCCGCTGCCCTTCCACCCGCGCGCGCGTCCGGCGGCCATCGCCGCCCTGGCGGCCCACGAGCAGGGCAAGTTCTTCGAGTACCACGACAAGCTCTTCGCCAATCAGAAGACGCTGGATGACGCCAGCCTGGAGACGTTCGCCAAGGAGGTGGGGCTGGACGTGAAGAAGTGGAAGAAGGCGCTGGCGGATCCCAAGCTGGCCGCGGCCGTGGATCGGGACGAGGCGCTGGCCAAGTCGCTGGGCGCGGGCGGCACGCCGTCCTTCTTCGTCAACGGCCGCTTCTTCTCCGGCGCCCACCCCATCGAGGTGTTCCGGGCCGTGGTGGACGAGGAGCTCGCCAAGGCGCAGATGCTGGTGAAGGAGGGCATGAAGCCCTCGGAGATCTACGCCTCCGTCCTGGCGCACGGGGTGAGCGCGCCGCCGCCGCCGCCGGAGCCGGCGGCCGTGAAGGTGGAGCTGGGCGCCGCGCCGGTGAAGGGCGCCAGTGACGCGCCCGTCACGCTGGTGGCCTTCTCGGACTTCGAGTGCCCGTTCTGCTCGCGCGCGGCCAACACCGTGAAGCAGCTGGAGGAGGAGTACAAGGGCAAGCTGCGCGTGGCCTTCAAGCACCAGCCGCTGGCGCGTCACCCGAACGCGAAGACGGCCGCGGCGGCCTCCCTGGCGGCCCACGAGCAGGGCAAGTTCTGGGAGTACCACGACAAGCTCTTCGCCAGCCAGACGGCGCTGGACCGGGCCTCGCTGGAGCGCTACGCGCAGGAGCTGGGGCTGGACATGGGCAAGTTCAAGGCGGCGCTCGACTCCAACAGGTTCGACCTGCAGATCGCCGCGGACTCCACGCAGGGCGCCCAGATCGGCGCCAGCGGCACGCCGACGTTCTTCATCAACGGCCGGCAGATCGTGGGCGCCAAGCCCGTTGAGGTGTTCCGCCGGATGATCGACGAGGAGATCAAGAAGGCGGGCGTGGCCTCCGCGCAGTGAGCCTCGGCTCGCTGCACCGCGGGAGCTGCCTGGGGGCCGGTCCGGCCGGTCCCCGGGTTTCGTAGGAGGGTCGGGGGCGCATGGCTCGTCGCAAGAAGCTGGATGAGACGCCTGCTCGTGTCCGCAACCTGATCGCCCTGGACGCCGCGCTGATCATGCGGCGCCTGGAGGCGCGCAGGGACGAGATGTTCACGCTCTTCTCGCGCCTGCGCAGCCGCGAGCCGATGCTCAGCACCATCGCCACCCGGTTCACCAGCGCCACGTTCCATGACCTGGTGCACCTGCCGGAGCGCGAGCAGGCGGTGGTGCACGGCTTCCACGAGCGGCTGGACGAGCTGCGCTGGTACTTCACGTACACCGAGGACATGCCCAGCACCGTCCAGCAGACCTTCGGCGCCCTGCACCGGCGGCTGGACGAGGCCTACCGGCAGCTCGTGGTGGCGCTGGGGCCGCCCGTGCCGCCGGATGGGGCGGTGGTGGTGGAGGCCAGGCCGGTGCGCGCCGAGCCCGCCTCCACCGGGGTGGCGCTGGCGCGCCCGTCGCGCAAGCGCTCGGCCCCCGCCGCGTAGCTACGGGCTCTTCTTCTCGCTCGCGGTCGGCTTGTCCGGGGCGGCCTGGGGGCTCCCCGCCCCTGCCTTCTCCTTCGCCCAGAGCGCGAGCAGCTCCTTCTCCCGCTCCGGCTTCAGCCCGGCGCGCATCTTGGCGCGGCGCTCCTCGGGCAGGCTCTTGAAGTACTCGAGCGTGTCCTTCACGGTGACGGAGGCCGGGCGGAACTGGAGCCCCGCCTTCCGCGCCTTGGCCGTGGAGCGCAGGTGGAAGCCCTTCGTCTTGCCGATGGGCGGCGCCCAGATGGGGAGGTCTCCCTCTCCGTTCTCCCCGTGCTTCGCCAGGAAGTCCGTGGGCACCCACGTCAGCTTCGTGTCCTTGCCCGTCACCTCCTTGCAGGTGGCCAGCAGGGCGCCCATGCTCGACGGCTTCTCCGGGCCCGTCGCGTTGTAGATGCCGGTGAGCGTGTCCTCCACCACCCGCACCAGCCACTCGGCCAGATCCCTCACGTCGATGAACTGGAGGGGATCCGCGGGGCTGCCCGGCGCGAGCAGCTCCCCGCCTTGCTCGAAGCGCACCGGCCAGTACGTGAAGCGATCCGTGGGATCCATGGGGCCGACGATGTAGCCCGGGCGGATGTTGGCGGTGCGGCCCGGCATGGCCCTCTCCGCCGCCTCCTCGCACAGACGCTTGAGCCCGCCGTAGTTCTCGAAGTTCTTGCCCATCGTCTCCACGGTGGGATCGGCCAGCTTCGCGGTGGCGCCGCGCTCATCCTCGTTCGGCGTGAGATCATTCGCGTAGGCGGAGATGCTGGAGATGAAGAGGTAGTGCTGGACGTGGGGGGCCAGCAGCTCCGCCGAGGCCTGCACCATGCGCGGGTAGTAGCCGGAGGTGTCCAGGACGGCGTCCCACTTGCGGCCCTCGAGCGCCTTGAGGCCCTCGCCCTTCTTCGGATCGCGGTCCCCGCGCAGCTTCTCCACCTCGGGGAACCACTCCGGCCGCGTCTTCCCGCGGTTGAAGAGCGTCACCGTGTGGCCTCGGGCCTGCGCGGCGGTGACGAACGCCGGGCCCAGGAAGCCGGTGCCGCCCAGGATGAGGATCTTCTTCTTGTCCTTCGCGGGAGCGGCGGGCTTCTTGGGAGCGCCGGCCAGGGCCTGGGGGCTCAGCGCCAGCAGGGAGGCCGCGGACAGCGAGTACTGCAGGAAGTGCCTGCGGGAAGTGCTCATGGGGGCTCACGGAGTGTGGGTCCAGGTGGACCGAGTTCATGCGCGGACGGCTGCGCGGGGCGCGGAACACGCCTGCCTGGCTGGCCATTCCACACCCTGGGAGGCGAGCCTGGTTAGACCTCCTCGAACCTCGTGCCGGTGGCGCCCATGCGCTGCAAGGCGTCATGGATCGCCTCGGAGACGATCAGCGGGCCTGTCCACCCCTCTAGACGAAACACCTGGGCGCTTCCCACCTTGGCCTTGTCGATGCGCAGATCCCGCACGGAGGAATACTGACCAACCATGTGAGGCACTCCGTCCTCATGCGTCCAGAGTTCGATCCGGGATGCCTGTTCATCGATACAGCGGATGAGGCGTGTGGCCACAAGGATGAGGTACTGATCGGGCTGCCCCTCCACGTCCACGGGGAGGAACTGCACATCGTCAGGGGCTAGCTCCGCGAACATGGACGCAACTCGAACATGGACCACCGGGACGCGGATGCCCGCTTCCGTGAAATCCAGCGGCTTTCCCGCGATCTCGACGGGAATTCTCAAGCGTTCCTTGATGTGGACGGGTGCCCCGAGCCTGAACTGCGCGTCGTCCACCTTTCGGCCCTGACGGTCCGTCGGCGTGTCGAGATCCCAGCGCTGAGGGAAATTCACATCGTCGACGAGCTTGAAAAACCGCTTGGACATGGGCTCCATTTAGCGCGGTGGCTGCCGGGTGACGAGTTGGTTCAGTTCTGTTCCCGGCGTGGCGATCTGCCTGGCCAGTTTCCGGAGTTGGCCGGTCAACGCCTCGCGGCACGCGACGACGCTGCGACAGGTCGCCGTTGCGGTGTCCAGTTCCTCGAAGACGATCTGGTGATACCGCTCGGGGTGTGGTCCGTAATGCCCCGGGAGGGGCATCTTGTTCGCCGGGTCATCCATCGACATCCCCGCCTTGGCGAAGATGCGGCGGAATCGTGGCGTCCACGGGCCGCCGCGCGCGGTGGACGTGTCGTTGCAGATGGTGGCGATGTGGTGCGTCTCGATGCAGGGGGCCTTGTTGCCACGGCCACTCGCTCCCATCGTCATCGCGGTGGCTGTCACCGTCACACTCACGCCCTCGGCCGTCAGCGCGATCTCCTCCACGGTCCCCAGGGCGCTCACCCGGATTCCTGCCTTGCCCTCGGCCTGCAGGGCCATCTGCGCCGAGCCGGGCAGCGTCGGCACCTTCGCCGCGAACAACTGCGCCGTCGAACCAATGGCCGCCACCAGCAGCAGGGCGAAAGCGCGCGCGGCCTCCCGCCCGAGAATCTTCCCGAAGCGCTCACCCGCGTCCCGGATCTGCTCGAAGGTGGTGGCCACCTTCACCTCCTCCATCAACCGGAACCAACCCGTCACCAGGTTGCGCAGCGTGTCGTAGCCCACGTACAGCACCAGCCCCAGGCTCAGCACCGCCACCAGCGCCGGTGCCACCGGATTGAGCGCCATGATCAGCAGCATGGAGCCGAGCGTCCACAGGGCCGCGTTGAGGAGCGCGCGCACCTCCACCATCTCCCCGAGGGCCTTCTCCATCTCGTCAATCACCGGGCTCTTGCTCAGCGCCAGCGCCCAAATGTAGCGGCCGTGCATGTCCAGGTAGCGCCCCGCCACCAGCGCGCCCCCCAGGCAGTCGCCATAGGCGTTGTAGGCGCGCTGGCACCAGAGCCGGTAGCGCTCGGCCGTCTCCAGGTCGTCTTTGGTCAACGCGCCTTCCAGGGGCTGGCCCGGTCCCGCCGGCACCAGCTTCTTGTCCCTCGGAAGATAGAGGTAGTCGCCAGATTGCGAGTCCATGGGCAATAGCTTCTCCGGAAACATCTTCTCCACCGTCTGGCGCGGCGTGCCACTCAGCCGCGCCTTGCGCGCCAGGGGCCGGATGGCTTGCTGGAACTCCTCTTTCTCCACCACCACGGGTTGCAGCTCCACCGTGCGTGGGATGTGGATGACGACTCGGCCCTGGCCGGTGTGCTCCACTCGGAAGGTGCGTGGGGTAGCGCTGCACCCCACCGCCAACGCAAGGATGAGCGGGTTGGTCTTCCACAGCGCCGGCCACAGCACCCGCCCCATCATTCGCCACAGCCTCATGTGTCACCCCTTCTTGAGAGGAGGGGAGCAGGGTAGAGGGCTGCTACAGGCAAGAGGAGGAGTTGATGGGTAGTGCTCGCCTTCCCATGCCCACGCCCCGCGAGGAGGCTTGGAGGGCGAGTGGCTACTTCCAACTGAGTTGGAAGTGGCGCTCCACCCCTGGCGCCAACGGGAGGGGTGGCGGGTGGCTACTTCCAACTGAGTTGGAAGTGGCGCGCGGACCTGGGGCATGGTTGCACCGTCCGTGGGCGCGGACGGTCGTCTTTTGTGCGTGACGGGAGCACATACCCTCAATTCAAGGGGTTGCAGAGCCGCGACGGCTCTCCGCCTGCGCTTCCCCCTGCGTAAACGCGCGGTATTGTCCGCCACGCGCGAGCGGTGCGAGGCGCAGCGCGAGGAACTGGAGGCGTTGAAGGCGAGGCCCCCGGTGGTGAGCCCGGCCGCCGTGGCTCTCTCGGGGCTCGTGGACGACAACGGCATGAAGGGAGCCGACTTCGGGCGCGAGTGCCTCCAGGCGCACGGCGAGTTTCGCGCTGCCCGGTGCAGGGGACTTGGGGCGCCAACGTGGAGCGTGGTGCTCCTCGACGTGAGCAAGCGCGGGGCGGAGCCGTGGGCGCCCGCGTGGGCGGAGGTCACGCCCGCTGCGGGTGGGGAGCCTCGCCGCGCCCGTGCGGTGCTCTCTGGACAGGCCCTCATCCCCCCGGGCGGCGCGGTGAGCGTGGCCGTCGAGGTCCGACACGCGCGCCTTGCCTGTCCGACGCGCGAGGGCTCCAGGACCCAGCAGACGAGCCTGGACGCGCGCGGGCTCCACGGCCCAGCAAGCAAGAAACGGAATCCCATCACCGGGCCCTCAAAGCGGAGCGCTCCCGTCACCGGGCGCCCAGCCTGCGCGCGCCAAGGTGGAAGGACCACGGATCAGCGTTGTCGCCGGGAGTTTCAAGCCGACGCTGTTCTACGGTCCATGGCAGTGCAACCAGCGATGGATGGCCTATTGCACGCGACAGTGCGCAGCCGAGGGATACACCCTCAAGGGCTGCGTGTGGCTCGCTGATCTCAAACTGGACTGGGAAGGGCGGCTCTACGATGCGGGAGGACGGTACGCGATCACGCACTGCTGCTGCGATTACCCCGTGCTGTCGAAGGAGGCGACCCAGGCGGCACGGGATCGGTGGGAGAACATCCGCGAATCCTTCCGGGAGGACTGGAGCAAGACGAGGTGCTACGCCGGAGGGCCGCCCTGGAATACGGTAGGCCCTGATCTGCCCTACTCGGATTACTGACGATGCCCAAGCCCATAGCCAGCTTGCTTGAAGAAGTCTCGCGCGATCACTTCCCGTATCCGCCCGCTACGCCTGCGGAGATTGCGGAATTCGAGGAGCGCGTGGGCTGGAAACTGGATCCCGACCTGCGGGCCTTCTATCTGCACTGCAACGGCGCGGAGTTGATCAAGCGGCTGCCAAATTCGCCTTACCAGATCCTCCCCTTGTCCGAGATCGTCCGGGCGCGCGTAGCCATCTACGGTGAAGATGACGGCAAGTGGGGCCCTTCCTCTGTGTATGCAGTCTGCGATGTTCAAGACGGCAACTACCTGGTGATCGACGTGAGCCAACAGGTGAACGGGCGCTATCCGCTGTTCGACGCATGGCATGAGGCATGGCCGGATCCAAACTACTGCGACAAGATCGAAGATTCGTTCTCGGACTTCCTGGAAGCCGCTTTGCGTGCGCGCCGCCCCGCGTACTGGCTCAAGAGGGGCGCTGGGCAACACTGAACCGGGTAAGAGAGCGCGCGGCGGACAGGTGAAGTTGGGCCCGGTGCGGGGCGCGCGGCGCGCGGCACTCGTCCGACGCGCGCAGGCTGCACGGGCCCGGCAGGCGAGCCTGGATGCGCGAGGGCTGCACGAGGCCGGCTCCGCCTCTCCGACGCGCGGGGCGGCTCCACGGGCCCAGCAGGCGAGCCATCCTGTTGATCATCCCCGAGGAATGAGGGTGTCTGAATGACGCAAGAGATGAAGGGGCTGCTGCTGGAGGACCGCTGGGCGCCTGTCACTTCAGAGATGGGCTTTCTGGAGCTGGGGGCGGAGCAGGCGGCGCAAGCCTTCGCCACGTGGGAGAGAGAGGTGATGATGCCCCGTGGCATCACCGTGGAGGTGCTCCCCGTCTCGGGCACCCTGGAGCAAGCCCTCTCCCGCCTGCTACCCCTGACCAGTGGGGAGAGGCGGCGGCGCCTGTTCATCCCGACGCGCAGCACCTGGACAGCCTACGTTGCCGACCAGTGGACTGGGACGGATGCCGCCAGCCCCATGAGCGCCATGGCCCGGAGGCTAGGCATCCGGTGCCTGCGGGTGGTCGCCGTGTCCCACACGCTGCGCGGGAACCAAGGCCGCTATGGTGGGGTGATGCTGGATGTGTTCGGCCCGGAGCAGCCGGAGAAGATCAGCAACACTGTGCGCGTCGTGGAGGTTGCCAATGACGGGGGACGCTGGGTCTTCGTGCAGTCGGGTGAGCCCTTCCCCTTCGAGCAGGTAGAGCAGTACCAGGCGCGCCGGGTGAGGGACCGCTTCACCTTTGACATGCTCAAGGACTACCTGCGCCACCTGGGGCTGGCACCTTTCGAGGAGGACTTCTACATGCCTCCGGGCTCCCGCGCGTGGCTCATCCAAAAGACAGGCCCCTTCACCACCGTCGGGCGGGAGTACACGCTGGAGGAGGCCCGCGCCGCCCATGTGTTGTGACGCACCCAGCGGGCCGGGAGCGGCAAAGGGCGCCATTCGCGGACTCGGAGGGGCGCGGCCCTGGCGCCATTCTCGGGCTGGTGGTGCGTGGGACAGCGCCAGCCCGGCCCGGTGCCGCGTGCCAGGACAGCAGCCAGGGGCGCCGCGCCCGCGTCGGGCGGATGGCTCATGGCAAAGGAGTGGACGGTGGGTGGCTACTTCCAACTGAGTTGGAAGTGGCGATCCACCCCTGGCGCCCCGTGGAGGCGCGGCGTTGGAGGCTGGGCACTGCGGACAGAAAATCCTCGCGCTGGCGGGCGCTTTGGCTACAACGCACCCCCTCCGGGCTGACCCGGACACATGACTGAAAAGGAGCGCCTGTGATGAAGCGGAACACGCCGTGGCAGGTCCTGGCCCTCGCGGCCGCACTCGCCATCTCGCTCGAGGCGCGCGCGCAGGAGGAGGCGCCGTCGGTGACGCGCACGGCTGGGGGCTTCGGCGCTGTGGGGCAGCTCGCCATCTCCTCGGACTTCTTCGGGGAGCTCGGCTTCCGCAGCGGCCCGGGAGACGATGAGTTCCTCATCACCCTGCGGCCCGCGGCGGACTACTTCCTCAAGGAGAACCTCTCGCTGGGCGGCCACGTCACCCTGGCCACCTCCCTCCAGGATGGCAATGATCCGCTGGCGGTGGGGCTGGGCGTGCGCGGCGGCTACAACATCCCGCTGACCGACACGGTGTCCGTGTGGCCGAAGCTCGGCCTGGCCGTGGGGCATGTGGATGCGATCCTCACGGATCGGACCTACCTGGAGATCTCCCTCTCCGCGCCCTTCCTGATCCACTTCGCGCCGCACTTCTTCGTCGGCGGGGGCCCCAGCCTCGTCACCCAGCTGGGCGACAGCACCATCGCCACGCTCAGCGTGAGCACGGTCGTCGGCGGCTACTTCTGATCTAATGATGCGGCTGCGGCGTGGTGGAACTTTTCCACCCAGTCCGCACGAGCGAGCAGGTGGGCGTCCGGCGGTGGGCGTTCTGGATTAGGCTTCGGTCAGAACCCCCCGCCTCGTGCCTCGAATGCGCTCCCTGCTCGCTCAGCCCGCTCCCCGGAAGGCCACTCTCGCCGTGCTGCTGTTGCTCTTCGCGCTGCCCGCCGGCGCCAGGACGCGCATCGGCGTGGGCCTGGACCTCTTCATCGAGGACTCGCGGATGACGGGGGCGCAGACGATCAACACGTCCACGCGCGACGAGTCGTTCGACTACGGCAGCGACGGGTTCCTGTCCGCCACGCTGGGCATGAGCGTGCCCGCGCCCATCTTCGAGGAGCGGGCGCGCATTGGCGGCGCCGTGCGCCTGTTCGGCAACTACGGCGCGGGTGGGGATCGCACCTTCGGCTTCGGCCTGCTCAACGAGGCGTTCATCACGGGCGAGTACGGCCTGCCCGTGGCGGACAAGCTGGAGGTCGTCTTCGGGGCTCGCGGGGGGCTGGCGCTGCTCATCCCCGGCCGCGACTTCATCCAGGAGATCGAGCGGCTCCAGGACGAGGGCGTCAGCGTGTGGAGCCTGCCGCGGCTGGGCTGGCTGGGCGGGCTCTCCGTGGGCGTCCGGCGGGCGATGAGCGATCGGGTTCTGCTGCGCGCCGACCTGCTCGCCCAGTATGAGAAGCTCTTCCTCTTCTCCACGAGCCAGGAGTTCGATGATGGGCTCACGTTCAACAAGGACTGGAGCACCTCCGGTCTGCGCTTCGGCCTCACGTTCGGCGTCGAATTCGCCCTCTAAGGGCTTCACCCCCCACCCCGGGAGCCGCGGATGAACCGTCTCCTCACGCGGGTCTTCACGACCCTGATGACATTGGCGGTCGCCTGCTCAGGCGACAAGGGCTTCGATCCGGAGCAGCTCGCGGTGGGCCCGGGCGGCCTGGTGGGCAATGGCGACCCGCTCACCCCGGGCGACTTCGCGGGCGGGGATGACGTGCTGCCCGCGCCGCGCGAGGTGACGCCGCCGGACGACACGCGCCCACCCGACTGTGATGGGGCGTGCGTGTCCTACTGCAACGCCACGAGCCTGCAGAACCCGGTCAACCGGGGCCTGTGTCGCAGCCTGTGGGGGGTGGGCCTGTCACACCAGCCCATCAACCACCCCGAGGCGTGCCGCCGGCTCTTCGTGGACGTGCTGGGGCGCCTGCCCACCGCGGAGGAGGCGGACGCCACCTGCACCGGCGGGTGGGGCGCCACGGTGAAGCGGCTGATGGACAGCCAGGAGTTCATCTTCATCAACCAGCGCCGCGCCGCCGACAAGTTCCTCTACAGCAACGAGGTGGTGAACATCCAGGCCATCTACGACATGGATCGCCTGGTGGAGAAGCTCTACCGCGGCAAGGTGCCGTATGACTTGTTCGCCGCGGTGGTGAGCGCGCACCCGGTGCTCACCCGCCGCCACGCGGATCCCGGCGACAAGGTGGAATCGCTCTTCCGCCTCTTCCTGGGCCGGCCGCCCTTCGAGCACGAGAAGGCGGACATGGCCCGCATCTACCGGCCGTGGCACTCGGGCTACTACGATCACCCGCAGCTGGGCCGCATGCCGGACGCCTACCTCAAGTTCCCCTGCCTGACGGAGGACAAGAAGGCGGTGGATCCGATCCGCAAGGGCGAGTGCACCAGCGTGCTGTGGGGCTACCACGAGCTGGTCTTCGTCCCGGATCTGCGCGCCGCCACGGATCGGCAGCTCAACCAGCTGACGATGTGGAACGGCCTGCTGTCGCCGGAGGAGTGGGCGCAGGTGCAGCTGCCGGGCCGCGTGCTGGCCACGGAGCTGGCCTTCTGGGAGCGGGCGGTGGATGACGTGCTGGAGCTGTACCTGGGCTACGAGCTGTCCCCGAAGGTGCCGGAGGTGCGCGCCGAGCTGGTGCGCTGGCTGCTGGAGCACCAGGGCGACATCCGCTCCGTGCACTACGCCGTGCTCACCTCCGCCGCCTACCTGCAGTCCGCCTATGGCGACACGGCCACCTCGTACCGGTGGACGCACGGGCCCATGAAGCAGATGGACGCGGAGGTGTGGATCGACTCCATGGCGCGCAACACCGGCTACACCACCACGGGCTGTGATCACCGCATCAGCCAGCCGGAGCTCCTGCTGCGCTCCAGCAGCATCGCCGCGTACCGGGTGCTCCAGTCCTCCCGCTGGATCCTGGATGAGGAGGGCCGGATCGAGCAGAGCTACGCCAACCTCGCGCGGACCCTGGGCGGCTGCCCGGAGAACATCATCGGCGGGCGCTTCCGCGTGGTGAGCATCCTCACCACCGGCACGCAGCTGGCCTTCGTGGGGGACCTGTGCAACCCGACGATGGACGCGGACGTGAGGGGCGCCGCCATCGAGCGGCTGCTGCCGGCGGGCGTGGAGCCCGGCCGCGCGGTGGACCAGGAGCTGGCGGGCCAGATCGCCACGCACCAGTACCGCGAGCTGCTGGGCCGGCCACCCAGCGCGGAGGAGCTGACCGAGGCGCGGGAGGCGGGCGCGCAGTGTGCCCTGGACCGCTGTGGGGCCGAGCAGTTCGCCCGGCCGCTGTGCTTCGCGCTGCTGTCCAGCGCGGAGCGTCTCTTCTACTGAGTCCCCGGAGCCATTGCCCATGTCCGACGACACGAAGAAGCCCGTCACGATCGGCCGCCGCGGGTTGCTCAAGGGCCTGGGGGCGGGTGCCACCGCCCTGGCCTTGCCGACCCTGTGGCTGCCCAACAAGGCCTACGCCCAGACCTCCGGGCGCGGCAGCGTGGAGCACCTCATCTACATCCGCCTGGGCGGCGGCTTCCGCTTCACCACCGCGTTCAACGCCGACGTGGATGGGGACTTCAACCCCTTCGGCAGCGCGGGGCAGCGCGCCCCCGGCACCGAGTGGGGCGTGGGCTCCCTGCTGGAGCAGGCCACCTGGCTCGAGGGCGACGAGGGCCTGCCCCGGGTGGAGCTGGGCATGCAGCGGGTGACGGACTTCACCAACGAGATCTGCGTGCTGCCGTGCGTGGATCACGAGCCCTTCTCCGCGCGCGCGGACGGCAACCACGGCACGGGGCTGGAGCGCTTCCTCACCGGCTTCGTGGGCGGCAACACCAGCTTCCTCTCGTACCTGAACTACGGGCTGCGCGAGAAGGTCGCCGAGGCGGCCCGGCAGGGCGAGACGCTGCTGCCGGCCTTCAGCCTGGGGGAGTCGGGCATGGCGCTGGGGGCGGGCGTCTACGCCGGCTACCGGCCGCCCGTGCTGGATGGCAGCGGCTTCGAGCGGTTCGGGTTCGATCCGGACTCGACGCTGCCGGCGTGGGCGGTGAACATCGCCGGCAACCTGGACAGCCGGCTGCGCGCGAAGCTGCACCCGGGGCTGCGCACCGGCGTGGAGGCCTACCAGCAGACGCGCGAGGCCACGCGCGCCTACGGCCGCATCTTCCGCGATCCGATCCTCCGGGTGAACGCCACCTCCGAGGAGGCGGTGGACGGCATCAGCAACCGGGAGCTGGTGACGATGCTGGGGGACGACGGCACCGGGCGCGAGGTGGTGCTGGCCCTGCGCCTGTTCCACTTCGGCTGCCCCGCCGTCTTCCTCAACCAGGGCTTCTATGACTTCCACTCGGACGAGGCGGATGGCCTCCCGGGCGAGATGGATCAGGCCAACCGGCTGCTGAGCGGCCTGCGCACCGCCCTCAAGCGCATGCAGCACCCCAAGGGCGGCACCTACTGGGACAAGACGCTGGTGGTGCTGGGCAGCGAGTTTGGCCGCACCGCTGGCGGCAACAAGTTCAACTCGGCCAACGGCAGCGACCACTCCAGCGATCTGGCCACGCGCTGGATGTCCATGCCGATGATGGGCGGCATCATCGATCAGGCGAGCAAGGGCGGGCGTCGGCTCGGCGAGACGCGCGCCTCGGACCTGAAGGCCATGGGCAAGGTGTACTCCTACCGCTCCGTGCTCAAGACGTTGATGGACCTGCTCGGCGCGGACCACAGCACCGTCTTCCCCGCGGACAACCCTCTGGAGGATCTCTTCCTATGATTCGCTCCACGCTTGCTCCCGTGCTCGCCGGCCTCCTGCTGGCCTGTGGCCCCTCCGAGCCCTACGGCGGGCCCGGTGAGATCCCCTTTGATCCGCAGCGCCCCACCCCGGGCACGCCTGGCGAGGTGACGCCGTATACGGGCACCCACCCGATCGTGCTGGAGGCGCAGACGCGCCTGCCCACCGGGCTGGAGCTGCAGCGCAAGCTCGTGCTGCGCACCTGCGGCCCCACCAACGGCGTGTGCCACAACCAGAAGGAGTTCCCGGACCTGCACACCACGGGCACCTTCGCGGCCGCCATCAACCTGCCCTGCAACCTGCAGCCCGGCAGCTACATCTCCGTGTATGACCGGTGCGAGCGGCTGGGAGATCGCTTCACGTTCAGCGACCACGACAACTCCAAAGAGCTGGAGCTCGGCTGGTTCGAGGTGGTGGTGGGCGCGTACGTGGAGTACGAGGACGACCAGACGCCGCCCTCGGACGCGGCGGGGCTGCACCTGCACTTCAAGGACGTGGTGCTGCTGGAGCAGGGGCGGGCGCACTGGGGTACGGGCACCTTCATCCGCAACTTCGTCAACGATCAGGGCAACGTGGAGGCGCTCGCGTTCGCCAGCTACAACACGCGCTGGTGGGTGCTGGATGACGGCAAGCACCTGTTCGGCGAGGTGCGCGACTACCAGCGCGAGTCCGTGGACGCGCTGCTGGCGGTGGGCATCATCCAGGGAGACCAGAACCGCAACGGCATCTTCGGCGCGCGCGAGGGCAAGACGGTGCCGATGATCAACCCGGGCAAGCCGGAGGAGAGCTACCTGGTGGCGCGGCTGCGCGGGCACATGCAGGGCGAGGCGGTCCCCGGCACCCGCATGCCCCTGGCCAACCAGCCCCCGTCCGTGACGGACATGCTCGCGCTCATGTGCTTCATCGAGGGCCTGGATCCGGCCGCCCAGGAGTGGAACCTCTCGGCGTCCATCGACTACAACGCGTGCTCCTACATCGCCGACCCGGAGGCGCTGAACCTGGTGGGCGCGGGGGTGAAGTGGGGCGAGCGCGTGTGGCCCATCCTCCAGTCCAGCTGCGGCGGCTGCCACGGCGGCGCCAACCCGCAGGCCGGGCTGGACCTGCTCTCCGCGGACACGTGGACGCGCCTGCAAGGCAACTCTTCGCAGAACCTGGACCTCAAGCTCATTGATCCGGGCCGCCCGGAGAAGAGCTACCTGTGGCTCAAGCTCGCCGGGGACGGCAGCATCTTCGGCAGCCGCATGCCGCTGGATCCGCTCGGCAGCGGCAGCCGCTCGCTGCCGCAGGATCAGCTCGACAGCATCCAGACCTGGATCCTCGCGGGCGCCTTCAACGACTGACAGGGCCCGGGGGGCCTGGGCGGCGGGCTCAGCGGCTGATGGTCAGCTTCAGGTGGGTCGTCACCGGGGTGGCGTACTCGGAGGTGGGGACCTTGCGGACCTTGGTGTCGTTGTCGACCAGGCCGGTGTTCGCCGCCCCCTGCTGCGGGCCGGTGTTGGGGCCGATGCCCAGCTCCTCGGACTGCTCGGTGCCCGCATCGTAGAGCTGGAGCCGCGAGCTGAAGTCGCCGGTGAGCGGCTGGCCCGCCTCGTCGAAGAGGAAGATGCCCTCCGGCTCGGTGCCGAAGAACCAGTCATTGGACATGCCGAACATCGTCACGAACGAGAGCCGCGCACCTGGGTGGGCGCGCACCTCGAAGGTGTAGGCCTGGCCGGGGTGCGCCGGGCCAGGGGCGCTGGCGCCCTCGGGGGTGTTGAAGATGCCGTGCGCGGTCCTGGAGAAGGGCATCCGGATCCGCATCGCTTCGTACAGCGGGGTGACGTTGCCGTCCTCGGCGATCCGCTCCAGGCCCTGGCCGCTGTCCGGCGCGTTGAGCGTGAACAGCGCGCGCCCGGAGTGGGTGAGCAGGTAGATGCCGGGTGACACCGGGGTGCCCACACCGGTGGTGCTGGCGAGCGCGGAGGAGAGCGCGGTGACGTTGCCCGACTCGGCGAGCGCCTCGAGCCCCTGCCCGCGATCCCTCATGCCCGCGGAGAAGAGCGGCTCGCCGCCGGTGGACAGCGTCCACACGCCCGGGGAGATGCGCACCGGCTTGGGGCCCTGGGTCGTCATCAGCGTGGAGTCGTCCTTGGCGACGTTCTGGATGAGGACGGTGAACGTGCGGGTGGGCACGTTGTAGGCGACGAGGACGCGGATCATCTCTTCCACCGGCGGCACGTGGAACCAGCCGCCGCCGGGCAGATCCACCGGGGAGACGACCTTGCGCACGCTCGTGTTCGGATCCGCGGCGCCCGGCCCGTCCGTGGAGGAGGCCTGGTTGGGGCCGGTGTGCGGGCCGACGGCCGGCTCCTCGTCGGCCTCGGTGCCCACGTCCCAGAGGGAGATGCTCGAGGTGATCTCACCGGAGATCGGGCTGCCGCCCTCGTAGAGGTCGATGCCACCCGGCGGGGTGGAGAAGATCCAGTCGTTGGACTGGCCGAGCATGGAGGCGAACGAGAGCTTCTGGCCCTTGCCGGCGGTGAAGGAGAACTCGTAGTAGTCGCCCGGCGCGAGGGGGCCCGGCGCGGAGCCGCCGACGCGGGTGTGGTAGACGCCCGACTTGAGCTGGGCATAGGGGGCGACGTTCTCCAGTCGCACCTTGAAGGTGGTGGGCTCGATGGGCTTCGGCTCCTCGCCGCAGCCGGAAGCGAGGAGGGCGGCGGCGAGGAGGGCGGCGGAGACACGTCCAGCGTGAGAGGCGAGCATGGGTTGCTCCTGTAGCAGAAGGGAGAGCGCCGCTTGAAGGGCGGCGACTCACGGTCTTGTACGCGGGAACGGATGGGGGGTTACACACCCTTTACCGACTCTCGAAGACGAGGAGGCGGTTGTTGCCGTAGTCCGTCACCACCACCTGCGGTGCGGCCAGCAGGATGCCGCTGGGCTGGTTGAGGCTCCGGGCGCTTGGCCTCCCCGTGGAGGGATCCACCTGGCTGCTGGAGTTGAAGTCCTGCTGCCCGAGGACAACATCCGCGGCGGCGCCATGGGTGGTGGGAAACTGGTTCCAGATCGTCACCCGAGAGTTCCGAAAATCAGCAACGAAGATCTGTTGGCCGGTGGAGTTGACGTTATAGGGGTTGCTCATTCCCGCCGCGGTGGTGGCCGCAGCGCGGGTGGCGAAGCTCGGCTGGCCGAGGACCACGTCCGCGGGTTGACCATTCGTGGTGGGGAATTGATTCCAGAGGAGCACGCGGTTGTTGCTGGTATCAGCCACGAGGAGGCGGGTCCCATCCGTCCAGACGTCCCCGGGGAAGAAGAGCGTCGAGGCAGTAGCCGCGCCGTCATTGGTTCCGTCACCATCCGCGTCGTTGCCAGCACACGTGGTGAAGGACACCTGTCCGAGGACCAGATCCGCGGCAGCGCCATTCGAGGTAGGCAGTGACTTCCAGATGAGGACGCGATGGTTGTAGGTGTCCGCGACGACGAGTTTCTCGTCACTGAGGGACACACCCTCCGGGATTTGAAGCGAGCGCGCGGTGCACTCAGCAGTTGAGGTCTCGAAGTCCGGCTGGCCGACGACGAGGTGGGGCTCGGCCGCGTTGGTGGAAGGGAGCGAGTTGTAGAGCAGGACCCGGTTGTTGGATTTGTCCGCGACTGCCAGGCGAGTCCCATCGCTGGAGTTGCTCTCGGGGCTGGACAGGCCGCTCCGTCCAGCCCTGGCCGTCGTGGTCGTGAAGTCGGGCTGGCCCAGGACGAAGGCGGCGCTCGCGCCATTCTGGGAGGGCACACCGTTGAACCCGAGGACCCTGTTGGAGCCCAGATCCGACACGTAGAGCATGCCACCCGCGAACACAGGGTTGCCCCAGGGGCTGTCCAGGGTGTTGGGGCCGGGAGTCTCATCCTGGTTGGGGAGCGCGCTGGTGAAGTCGCTCTGGCCGATGACGACGGTGGCGGATTGGAAGGATGACAGGTCGAACCAGGGGGTGCACCGGACGGTGATGCCAGTAACGTTGCCGCTTACCGAGCCGCTCCCACCTGTGACGGCGCAGCGGTGGCCTCGGGGCTGGGTCGCCACCGTCACGGCGTAGGCGCCACCCTGGGGCAGCCGGGTCTGGAAGGAGAAGGGGCCGCTCGCCGTGACGGGGAGCGTCTCCCCACCTTCCAGGCGGAGTAGGAGGGTTCCATTGAGCCCCGCGACTGTGCCTCCCAGGGAGTAGGTCCGCTGCGCGCAGGTGACCCGGACCGAGTCCACGTCCGCGCCGTTCACCTTGCCGGTGGCTCCTTGAAGGGTGCATTCCTGCTCCGTAGGCGGAGCGCTGAGCGTGACCTCATAGGTGCGCTGATCGGCAACCGGAGTCTCGAAGGAGAAGGGGCCGTCCTGTCCCTGGGTGAGGCTCTCGGCCCCGTTGAGATGGAGAGTCAGGTTCCCGGCGAGGCCGGTGATCGTGCCTCCCACGCGAAACTCGGGCCGGGCCGGTGGCTTCGACGTGCCGTCGCCACACGCGGCCATGAGCGCCGCGGCTCCCATGAGCCTGAGCCATTTGATGTTCATACCGAGGTCTCCCTGGCGTGGAAGGGTTGGAAGCAACGGGCGCTGCTACTGACAGGTTCCGTTCGTACAGACACCGGAGGCGCAGTCCTCTGCCACCTTGCAGCCTGTTCCGGCAGGGCAGTCATGGCCGCCGCCGCCGGACATCCCACTGACGGTGAAAGAGTTGTTCTGCGCATTTCTGAGGATGAGCTGGTTGCCATTCGATCCGTTATCGAAGTGCGTGAGCGTCACGACACTGTTGGCGGCCAGCGCTGTGATTCTCAGGTTGGCACTCTGGGCATTGATGGCGGACGCTGTGGCTACGGCGACGCCAGCGTTGGAGGTGGCGCTCTGGATGTCGACCCTCACGTTGGACCCGGTGACGGTTCCGTCCTTGTCGAACTCAAAGACCACCGAGGGGTTGATGCCGTCGTAGATCACGACCGTGTTGCCATTCCTGATGTTGGAAAAACTGTTCACGGTGACACTGCCGGTTGCCTTGGCGAGCTTGTTCTCCGAGCACGTGGCGTTGCAGCTGCCGCAGGCGTTGTTGTTGCGGTCATCGCAGTTCTCGGCGCCGTTGATGATGCCGTCGCCGCAGTAGGCACCGGTGAGGCTGAGCGGAGTGGAGCACGAGGCATCGCACCGAGAGCAGCTGGCGGTGCCGTAGGGGCAGGAGATCTCCGTATCGGTGTTGCCGTCATCGCAGGCCTCGGCGCCATTGGTGATGGTGTCGCCACAGTAGGCGCCGGTGAGGTTGAGCGGAGTGGAGCACGAGGCATCGCACGTGGAGCAGGTCGGAGTGCCATAGGGGCAGGAGATCTCGGTGGTGTTGTTGCCGTCATCGCAGGCCTCGGCGCCATTGGTGATGGTGTCGCCACAGTAGGCGCCGGTGAGGTTCAGCGGGGTGGAGCAGTCCGCGGAGCAGCGGGAGCAGGTCGCTGTGCCATACGGGCAGAAGGCCTCGGTGGTGTTGTTGCCGTCATCGCAGGCCTCGGCGCCATTGGTGATGGTGTCGCCGCAGTAGGCGCCGGTGAGGGTGAGCGGGATCGAGCAGTCCGCGGAGCAGCGGGAGCAGGTCGGGGTGCCGTACGGGCAGGAGGCCTCGGTGGTGTTGTTGCCGTCATCGCAGGCCTCGGCGCCATTGGTGATGGTGTCGCCACAGTAGGCGCCGGTGAGGTTCAGAGGGGTAGAGCAGTCCGCGGAGCACTGGATGCAACTCGGAGTGCCGTACGGGCAGGAGTCCTCGGTGGTCGTATTGCTGTCGTCACAGGCCTCGGTGACCGGCCCCTGCTGATCAATCGCACCGTCGCCGCAGCGGTTGAGCTTGCACGTGGAGAGGCAGTCATCCTGTTCGCTGCCGTTGCCGTCATCGCAGAACTCCCCGGCGACCGTGTTGCGCTTGCCATCGCCGCAGCTGGAGAGGGTGCAATCGCTGTTACAGCTGGCGGTGCTGGCGCCGACGCTGGGGACCTCACACTCCTCGTTGGCATCGGGGTTGACGATGCCGTCGCCGCAGACGGGTAGCGTGCAGTCGAGATCACAGGGCCGCGAGGGATCCGCGTAGTCGCACTCCTCGATGCGGGGGGCCTGGGCGTCGACGAGTCCGTCACCACACCGGGCCAGCGCGCACACGTTGTCGATCTCGACGCAATTATCGTCGTTGCTCTTGTTGCCGTCGTCACACTCTTCGTCATCATCGCGCGTGCCGTTGCCGCAGCCCTCGCCCGACTTGCAGTCGGCGCTGCAGCCGTCACCGCTCTCGGTGTTCCCGTCGTCGCACACCTCGTTCTTGACGTCGTCGATGATCTCGTTGCCGCAGATCTCGGTGGAGCGGCAGTTGGCGCTGCAGCCATCGCCAGACTGGATGTTCTTGTCATCGCATACCTCGCCCACTGCGCGGTCGACGATGCCGTTCCCGCACAGCTCGCTCGACTTGCAGTCCGCGCTGCACCCATCCTGGTCGGCGGTGTTCCCGTCGTCGCACACCTCACCGACGGCGAGATCGATGATCCTGTTGCCGCAGGCCTCGGTCGACGAGCAGTCCTTGCTGCAGCCGTCGCCATCGCGGATGTTGCCGTCGTCACAGACTTCATTCACGTCGACGATGCCGTCGCCGCACGGGGTTTGGATGCAGACGGGCTGGTTGGCGGCGCAGGCCTGTCCCTCGGGGCAGACCAGTCCGGAAGGGCAGAGCACGCTCCCAGGCTCAAAGCAGGAGAGGAGGGGGAGTGCCAGGAGCGCCAGCGCGAGAGAGCTGATCCCGTGACGGCGAAGAGGGCGAAGGAGAGTGGAGCTCATCAGGGACCTCAGACCTCAGAAGTTGAATGTCGCCAGGATGCCGCCTTCACCACCGCTGAGCAGGGGCGCAACGCTGACCCTCGGTGGGGTCTCGGCTTCATCTGGGTTGACGCGGTAGGCCTGCGGCCGGTTGATGTATGTGAGCACCGCGCCCGTGATGAAGGCCGCGCCGCCCACGGCGTACGCGCCGAACGCCAGCCGCTGCATGTTGTCCCCGCGGATACGCATGTCGCTCACCGCCGGAGCCGGGATGCAGCCGCCACACTCCGCGATCCGGGTGTCGAAATCGTCGTAGCTCCTGCGGGCCTGCACGTGGAGCGCCCCGCCGCCCAGTGCCACCGCCGCCCCCGCTCCCAGCACGGCCCAGGGCTTCCAGGCGGCCCAGGGCCGGCTGTACCGGGTCATCTCATCCTGAGTGTAGAGCTTGAACGGCAGGACGAGCTTCTTGCCAGGAAACAGGTCGCGCTTCCTCTCGTTGGCGGGATATCCCTCCTTGGTGGCGGTGAAGGTGTGCTGGCCGGGGAGCACGAATCCCTCGTAGCGGCCGGGCGCCTTGAACAGCTCCTTGCCATCCATCATCACGGTGGCGCCCGGCACATCGCAGGTGATCTCCACCAGGGCCAGCTGCTGCTCCACCAGCGTCTTGAAGGTGCGGGCGCGCTCCAGCTTGTCGGCGTCGAGCGGCGCCTCGCCGAAGCGCATGGCCGAGACCAGGTGGGCATGGAGCGCGAGCGGCTCGTTGAGGTTCAGCAGGGCCAGCGCCATGTTGTAGTGGATGGCGGGGTGATCCCACAGCTTGAGGGCCTCGCGGTACTTCTCCGCGGCCCTCGGGAAGAGGGAGTTCTTCAGGAGGATGTTGCCTTCGCGGAACAGCTTGAGGGCGGCCTCCTGCTTCTCCGGTGGGACGCCCTGGGCCCAGGGGCGCTGCGCCCCCGCGCCGAGCTCCGGCTTCTGCTGCGCGGCCGCGGGCCCGGCCCACGAGGCCAGGAGCACCAGCGCCGCCGTGAGAACGATCGTGATCCTCTGCATCCCCATCCTGGCGATCCTCACTTCAAGTCCGTGGCGAACGTGCCGAGCTGTCCCTCGAGGAACTGGATGCGCTCGCGCTCTTCCTGCAGCTTGCGCTTGAGCGCCTCGGCCGCGGCGACGGCGCGATCCTCGGCCACCCGCGCCGCCTCCGCGTTCCGGTCGGCGCTCTTCTGGGCCCGCTTGGAGAGCCACTGCGCGTACTTGGCCCGCTTGAGCGCCCGTAGCATCTCGTCGTTGGTGCGCTGGAGCTGGCCGTACGCGGCCGCGAGCTCCTCCTTGGCCTTCTCCGCCTTGGCCTGGGCCTCCTGGCGCTGCAGCTCCTTGGCCTGCACCTCGGCCAGGCGCTCCTTGGCCTCCGCCTCCGCCGTGCGCGCCTCCTCGGCGGCCACCTTCGCCACGCCCTCGGCCTTCTGCGCCGCCTCGGCCTGCCGCTCGGCCTCCCGCTGCGCGTTGCGGATCACCACCAGCGCCACCGCCGAGGCGGCCACCAGCACGAGCAGGAACACCATGGAGAAGGCCGCCAGCGCCCGCTTGCGCCGCGTGGCCTTGGCCGACTGCGCGAAGACCGCGTCCAGGAAGGCGCGCTGCACCTCGGGGAGCTCCCCGCGGTAGCGGCGCTGGAAGCGCTGGGCCTCCTCCACCACCTCGCCGCGCCAGAGCAGATCGCTGTCCCGGCCCTTGGCCTGCCACTGGCGGGCCGCGTTGCGCAGCTGCTCCAGGAAGACGGAGTCCTCCTGGCCCTCGTCCAGCCACCGGCGCAGGGTGGGCCAGCTTTGGACGAGCGACTCGTGGACCAGCTCCACCAGCGCGCCCGAGGAGCCGCCGCCGGCCTGCACCACCAGCAGGCGCGCCTGCACGAGGATGTCGATCAGCAGCTGGATCTCCGCGGCGTCCTTGGACAGCTCGCGCAGCTCCTCCAGGGAGACGATGGCGCGGGTGCGCTCGGGGGTGACCAGGCGCAGGAAGATGGCGCGCGCCAGGGGGCGGGACTGGAAGGGGATCTCCGCCAGGATGTTGTCGGCGTGGCTGGCGAGCGCGCCGGCGATGCCGCCCATGGCCTCGTAGCGCTCCAGCGTCAGCAGCCTGCGCGCCTCATCGCGCTCCTCCCAGAGGCGGGTGGCGGCGAACTGGAGCAGCGGCAGCGCGCCCTGGGTCGCCTCCAGGTGCTTGAGCATGTTGACGACCATGGCGGGCGACTCGAACTGGTAGCCCGCCATCTCCGCCGGCTGCACCAGCGCGTCCCTCAGGCCCTCGGTGCTGGGCGCGGTGAGGAAGAAGAGGCCCTGGTTGAGCTCGGCCATGAAGCGCTCGTCCTCGGGGACGCGGTCCAGGAAATCGGAGCGGATGGAGAGCACCACGCGGATGGGCGAGGTGGCGTCATCCGCGATGCCGGACAGGCAGGCGGTGAAGGCCAGGCGCTCCGAGGCGTCCGGCACCAGCGTGTAGAGCTCCTCGAACTGGTCCACGAAGAGGAGGATCTTCCGGCGCTGGCGGCGGGCGCGGCTGCGCAGCACGGAGCCGACGTAGCCGGGCTCGGTGTGCAGGCGGTTGACGAGCTGCTGCTGGGCCTGGAGATCCTCCTCCACGGTGGTGGAGGAGCTGACGAGGGGCGCGACGATGGAGGCCAGCGCGGCCAGCGGGTGCCGGCCCGGGCGGATGACGAGCGCCTCCCACGCCTCACCGGAGCGCTTGAGGACGGGCACCACGCCAGCGCGGATGAAGGAGGACTTGCCGGCGCCGGAGGGGCCCACCACGGCCAGCAGCGGCTGATCCTGGAGGCGGTTCACCAGCGCGGCGATCTCGCGGGAGCGGCCGAAGAAGCGATCGGCGTCCGCCTCCTGGAAGGAGGAGAGGCCGGCGTAGGGGCTCTCGTCCACGCGCAGCTCGCGGGCGTAGCGGCCGGGGAGGAAGGGCTCCAGGGCGCGCAGCAGCGAGAGCGCGTCCGGGGTGCGCTGCTCCTTGGGCTTGATCAGGCACCGGTCGATGACCTCGGCCAGGCGCGGCTCGATGTCCGGCAGCACGTCCCGCAGGCGCGGCATCGGCTCGTTGAGGTGCGCGGTGACGACGAGCTGCGGGCCGCGCAGCGGATCCAACGGGTGCTTCCCGGTGATCATCCGGAACAGCATGATGCCCACGGCCCAGAGGTCCGTGCGGTGGTCCACCTTGTTGCCGCCGCGCCACTGCTCCGGCGACATGTACGGCATGGTCCCCATGATGGCGCCGCGGCGGGTGAGGTTGGACGGGTCCCCCTCACGCGCGGCGCTGGAGATCGCCGCCGGGGACAGCTCGGCCTCCTGCTCCGGCGGGTGCTCCGGATCCTGGAGCACCTTGGCGATGCCGAAGTCCAGCACCTTGATGGCGCCGGACTCGGTGAGGACGATGTTGTCGGGCTTGAGATCGCGGTGGACGATGCCCTGCTCGTGCGCGGCGGCCAGCGCCCGGACGACGGGCACCATCAGCTCCACGGCGCGGGTAGGGGGCAGGCGCTGGCCGGCGATGACCTTGTTGAGCGGCTGGCCCTGCAGGTACTCGAGCACCATGAAGGGGCTGCCCTGGAACTCGCCCACCTCGTAGATGATGACGATGTTCTCGTGGCTGCAGCGGGCCGTGGCGCGGGCCTCGAGGATGAAGCGCTGGGTCACCTCGGGGTTGGTGGAGTGCAGGAACTTGATGGCGACGCGGCGGCCCAGGCGGGTGTCGCGGGCGAGGAAGACGGTGCCCATGCCACCGCTGCCGAGCTGGCGGATCAGTTCGTACTGGTGGATGCGCGTACCCGGCGCGTACTGGCTGGCGGGGCCGGACGGGGTGGTGCCGTCGCCCGAGGCGCCGGAGCGGTAGCTGTCCCCGGTGGGGCTGCGCCCGGGCTCCCGCTGGAGCCGCTGGGAGGGGTTGGCGGTGTCAGGCGGGAAGTAGGCTTCCAGATCGGCCGCCTGGGTCTTCTCGTCCTGCGCGTCGGCTGCGCTCTTGCTCATTGCCCGCTGACTTCCCTTCTGAGGCAGTGGCGCACCGAGAGGGGTCTCTCGATCCCCGCTTCTCCTGGCCGTGGGAGAGAGGGGCCCCGCCCTACCTGTTGGCGGGTGCCAGTTTCGTTCAGTTCCAAGCGCCGCGACAAGAATCGGGGCGTGCGACGCGGGCTGCGGGGGCTCGACTGCCTGCCTTCTCGATGTAAGCAGGGTTTGCAGGGTAGGGCACACCTCCGCCCAGCCCTCTGTACGTGTCAGCACAGTTGAGCCCGCTGAGCGAGCGAGCGGGCTCGCGGCAGGCTGATCCGCGACTCAGCTTCTGGGGATGCAAGTCGCCAGGTACGAGATCATCCGCAAGATCGCCCAAGGTGGAATGGCGGAGCTCTTCCTCGCCAGAGCGAAAGGGCCTGGGGGGTTCGAGAAGACGCTGGCGCTCAAGCGCATCCTTCCCCAGTTCGCGGCGGATCCCGCCTTCGTGGCCATGTTCCTCTCCGAGGCGAGGCTGGCCTCCCGGCTTCACCACTCGAACATCGTCCAGATCATCGATCTCGGGAGGGATGCGGGCGGCTACTACCTCGTCATGGAGTACATCGACGGGCCCAACCTGCGCGCCCTGGGCCGGTGTGCCAGCAAGAGGGGCGTGGCGCTGTCGCCGGAGCTCTGTGCCTGGATCATCGCGGAGGCGTGTGAGGGGCTGGCCTTCGCCCACGAGATGTGCGCCCCGGCGACGAGGAAGCCCCTGGGGCTCATCCATCGCGACGTGAGCCTGGACAACATCCTGGTGTCGCGGGAGGGCATGGTCAAAGTGGTGGACTTCGGGATCGCCAAGGCCGCGGACCAGGTCCATCGCACGCAGACCGGCGTCGTCAAGGGGAAGCTCCCCTACATGGCACCCGAGCAGCTGCGGGGCAAGGTGCTGGATCACCGGGTGGACGTGTACGCGCTCGGGGCCGCCTTCTACGAGCTGCTCACGGGGCACAAGCCCTTCGAGGCGAAGACGGACGCGAGCATGGCGAGGGCCATCCTCTTCGAGCCATTCATCCCCGTGCTGAAGCGCCGGCCGGGGTTGCCGGGAGAGGTGCAGCGCATCCTCGATAGGGCGCTCGCCAGGGATCGCGAGCAGCGCTACCCGGACTGCCGGGCCTTCCAGGCGGAGCTGGAGGCCTTCATCCGCTCCAGGGGGAAGCCGATGGGGAGCGCGCAGCTGGCTCGCTTCGTGGCGCGGGTGATGAGCACCCCGCCGAAGGCGCCCGCTCCCGCGCCCGAGGCCCCCGTGCGCGCCGGCCGCGTGGAGGCGCGAGCCTCGGGCGCAGAGCCGACCGAGCCGGTGGCGACGCCCGAGCTCCGCTGAAGCTCGGGCGTTGCCTCACCCGCTCACCAGGGAGCACAGCGATGGTCGTCCTGGCACTGGAGGCCCTCTGCGCAGTCATCATCGCCCCGGCACCAGGAGTTGGCTGGGCAGTCAGCGCCGACTCCACCGGACATGCCCTCGCTCCTGAGCGCATCCGGATCGCTCGAAATGATGCGCTGATTGCCGAGCGTCCCGGTCCTGTGATGGCGGATGGTGACTCGACCTGAGTCGATCCCTGCGGACACTTCCAGCTCATCGCGATTGCGAATGATGTTGATGGTATCGTGGATCTCCTGGGTCAGATCATGCTCGGTGGGGTTGTTGCCGAGGCTGATGCAACAACGAGGGAAACCGTCGGTGTTGGCGCAGAGGGGATTGGTGCATGTGCTGGCGAACTTGAAGGTGACAGGAGGATTCATGCCGTCGCTGATGACGAACGAATCTCCAGGGGAGATGTTCCAGCGCTCAACGATCTTCAAGGAGCCTTCGGCCGGTACGGCATCCACGATCCTGCAGCCCGCGCTGCATGTCCCGCAGGCCTCGCCGAAGTCGCACTGCTCCTGAGGGGTGTTCACAATCTCGTCCCCGCAGAAATCACCGCTGGCTCCCATCCAGTCGGTGCAGTCGGCGTTGCAGATCCAGCAACTCTCCTCGCCGTACTGGCAGCGTTGGGCGCCATTGCGGGAGCCGTCGTCACAGGCCTCTCCATCGCTCGGCACGCCATCACCACAGTAGGGACCGCTGAGAGTCCGCTCCTCGGAGCAGTCACTGGTGCACACGGTGCAGTCCCGAGTCCCATAGGGGCAGGTCTCCTCGGTCGTGATGTTACCGTCGTCACAGGCCTCATGCTCTGGGTCCAGGCGGTTGTCGCCACATCTGTTCTTCTTGCAGGTGTTGAGGCAGGAGTCCTCGTCGCTGGTGTTGCCGTCATCGCACTCCTCGATGTTGGGCGCCTCCATGGCCACGAACCCGTCTCCGCAGCGTGCTACGACACATCTGCCGCCGAGGTTGACGCAATTGTCGTCGTTGTTGGTATTGCCGTCGTCGCATTGCTCGCCTGGTTCGAGCTCTCCATCGCCGCACCCCCCTCCGGAGCGGCAGTCAGCGCCACAGGTGTCGCCACCCACCGTGTTCCCGTCATCGCAATCTTCTCCGACGTCGACGATATTGTTTCCGCACCGCTCGTCGGATCGACAGTCGGCGCTGCAAGTACGATCTCCGCTGACGTTGTTGCCGTCGTCGCACATTTCTCCGATGTCTTTGATATTGTTTCCGCACCTCTCATCGGAGAGGCAGTCGGCGCTGCAAGTACGATCTCCGCTGACACTGTTGCCGTCGTCGCACACTTCTCCGATGTCGACGATGTTGTTTCCGCACTGCTCGTTGGAGCGGCAGTCGGCGTTACAGCCATCACCGCTGAGGATGTTGCCGTCGTCACAGGCTTCATTCACGGAGGCCTGAACGATGCCGTCGCCGCAAGAGGGCGAGGCGGCGATGCACACATCCTGGTTGGCGGCGCACCTCATTCCCGCGGGGCAGACGAGCCCGGACGCGCAGGTTGTGCTCCCCAACTCGAGGCAGGAGGAGAGTGCCGGTCCCAGGAGGGCCAGCGCGAATGCGGTGATGCTTCGATGGAGGGCTGCGGGGGAGTCTTGTCGCATCGTGTACCTCAGAATTGGAACGTTGCCGTGACACCAGTCGTGCCTGCGCCGAGCAGGGGCATGACACTCACGCCCTGCTCCTGCTCGTACTTGTCCGGGTCGATGCTGTAGGGCACGGAGCGGTTGAGGAGGACGAGCACCGCTCCGGTGACGAGGGCGGCGCTGCCCGCGGCCATGGCGCCAAAGGACACCTTGTGCATCAGCTCCGCGCGGCTGCGCTGGGGCGCGAGGCCTGCAGCCCTGCAACCCCGATCGACCGTGCCTTGCGCGCAGTCGGACACGCGGAGATCGAAGGCGCGGTAGTCGTCGCGCGTCTTCAGATACAGGAGGCCACCGCCTGCTGCGACAGCCGCGCCCGCCCCCACCACGGCCCAAGACTTCCACTTCGCCCACCTCGGCTTGTAGCTGATCAATTCCTCCTCGGTGTAGAGCCTGAAGCGGATGCGGTTCGGCTGGCCCGGGAGCAGCGTGAGATCCTTCTTCCGGAGCACGTAGCCTGTCTTGGTGGCGACCAGTGCGGCCGGCCCTGGCAGCATCAACGCCGCGTAACGCCCTTCTTTCAGGTGGATGCGCTCGTTGCCGATCGTCACCACGGCATCGGGGGTCTCACAGATGATCTCCACCCGGGCAAGTCGGCTCTCGAGGGCCTCTTTATGGAGGAGGGCATGCGCGTACTTCTCTTCCCCCAGAGGCGCCTTGCCCGCACGGAGCGCCTGGAGCACGTGCGCATAGGCCTCGACAGGTCTGTCCAGGTTGAGCAGTGCCAGCAGCAGGTTGTAGTGGGTGCCAGGGTGATCCCAGATCTCGAGAGACTGGCGGTACAGCTTTACGGCTTTCGTGAAGTTGTTCTCCTTCAGGAAGGCATCATTCCCCTTGCGGAGCAGCTCATCGGCACGCTCCTGCTCGGCTCTGGAGACGTCCTGGGGCCTTGGGCGTGTCACGACGGGACCAAGCTGAGCCTCCTGTGCATCCGCCGGTGTTGCCCACGGCGTCATGAGGAACAGACAGAAGGCGAGCCCCACTGTCGATTGATGGAGGTTCATCGCACAGGCCTCCCCAGGATCTTGTCGAAGAGTACGCTGTCGATCTGCAGGTTCCGAAGTCGCTCCTCTTCCTCTCGGAGCTTCTTCTTCAACTCTTCCACCGCGCGGTTGGCCTTCTCCTCGGCCTCCCGAGCCGCCCTCGCGTTCTTGTCGGCTCTCTTCTTGGCGAGGCGAGCACGAACCTTGGCTGCCTCAGCCCGCTTCAGGGCCTCTTTCAGCTCGTCGTGCGTGCGTTGGAGCTTCGCGTAGGCGGCGGTGACTTCCTGCTCGGCCTTCTGGCGCTCCTGCTTCTCGGCCTGTACTTCCGCCAGCCGCTCCCGGGTCTCTGCCTCGGCCCTGCGTGCCGCCGCCTCCGCCTCGCGAGCCTGCGCCTCGGCGCGTCTGGCATCCACGGCGTTCCGATCGGCGTCCTGCTTCGCCTCGCGGATCACCACCAGCGCCACCGCGGAGGCGGCCACCAGCAGGCTCAGGGACACCATCGCGCCCACCACCAGCGTCCGCTTGCGCCGAGTGGCCTTCGCGCTCTGTGCGAAGACCGCCTCCAGGAAGTCCTGCTGCACCTGGGAGAGCTCGCCGTGGTAGCGGCGCTGGAACCGCTGCGCCTCCTCCACCAGCTCCCCGCGCCACAGCAGCTCGCTGTCTCGCGCCTTGCCCTGCCATTGCCGGGCCGCGTTGCGCAGCTGCTCGAGGAAGGCCGAGTCCTCCTGGCCCTCGTCGAGCCAGCGCTTCAGGGTCGGCCAGCCATGGATGAGCGATTCGTGGACGAGCTCCGCGGTTGCTCCCGTGGCCCCGCCGCCGGTCTGCACCACCAGCAGGCGCGCCTGGACGAGCTGATCCAGCACCCGCTGCAGCTCGGCCTCGTCCCGGGACAGCTCGCGCAGCTCCTCCACGGAGACGATGGCGCGAGTCCGCTCGGGAGTGACGAGGCGCAGGAGGATCGCTCGCGCCAGCGCGTGCCCTTGAGGGGACAGCCCGCCCAGGACGCTGTCGGCGTGGCGGGCGAGCGCGCCGGCGATCCCACCCATCGCGGTGTAGCTGCTCTCGGTGAGCAGCATGCGTGTCGGGTCTCGCTGCTCCCAGAGCTGGGTGGCGGCGAACTGGAGCAGCGGCAGCGCGCCTTGCGTCGCCTCCAGGTGCTGGAGCATGCCCTCCACCATGGTGGGCGTCTCGAAGCGGTAGCCCGCCAGCTCCGCGGGTTGTACCAACGCTTCGCGCAGGCCCTCTCGGCTGGGAGTGCTGAGGAAGAAGAGGCCTTGGCTGAGCTCGGCCATGAAGCGCTCGTCCTCGGGGACACGGTCCAGGAAGTCGGAGCGGATGGAGAGCACCACGCGGATGGGCGAGGTGGCGTCGTCCGCGATGCCACTCAGGCAGGCGGTGAAGGCCAGGCGCTCACGGGCGTCTGGCACCAGGGTGTAGAGCTCCTCGAACTGATCGACGAACAGCAGGATTCGCTGACGCTCGCGGCGGGCGCGGCTGCGCAGCACGGAGCCTACGAAGCCGGGCTCCGCGCGAAGGTGCTCGACGAGCTTGTGGTGTTCCTTGAGATCATCGGCCAGGGAGGTGGAGGAGTTCACCAGCGGCGCGATGACGTTGGCCAGCGCCCCCAGCGGGTACCGCCCGGGACGGACGATGAGCGACTCCCACGCCTCACCGGAGCGCTTGAGCCCCGGCACCAGCCCGGCGCGCACGAACGAGGACTTGCCCGCCCCAGAATGACCCACCACGGCCATGAGCGGCCGATCCCGCAGGCGGCTCCCCAGCGCGGCGATCTCGCGGGAGCGGCCGAAGAAGCGATC
>JAFGNZ010000118.1 GCA_016926755.1 Myxococcaceae bacterium
ACTTCCGAGCCGGGCGGCGCCGGCAGCGTGGCACAGCCGGTGGCCACCACCAGCGCACACAGCACCAGCGCATGCGCGCCGCCCCTCATATATGAGTGCCGGACCAGAGGCATCGAGACAGTCTATTTCGACATTCCAGCGAGGAGCCGTGCGAATGAATGACTTGACGCGGGCGTCACTGGTTGGAATCGCACGCCACTTCTACCCAGCAGGCTTTCCCGTGGAGGAGGAAGATTTGAGCGCGCCGACACCCGCTCACCAGCGCACGCCCGAGCACGAGCGGTTCATGGCGGCCTGGGAGAAGGCACTGGCGTGGCCTGAATGGAAGACGCTCATGAAGGAACTCCCACGCGCCTTCCCAGGCCTTGGTGTCGGCGGTGGGACTCAACCCTTCGTGTCTGCCTGCATGCGGTGTTTTGTATACCGCGCGGAGCCCATGCCTGGGGGTGAACGGTTCGCAACTCGCATCGCCGCAGCGGTCAGCGTCCTCGCGCCGCTCTATGTCGTTTATGTCACGACCCAGCTCTGGCGCCCCACCTACACCACCTACGGCAAGCCGCGTGGAATCCACCCTTCAGGCGATGCGACAGACGACGAGTCCTCTCGCCTCTATCACTTCTCCCCGCCCCAGCTCACGTTTGAGCCGCCCAGCGCGGTAAAGCCCGAGGCGGACACCCTGGCTCGCCTGTTGGAAGAAGTGCTCGGCTATCGGCGCTTCCCCTTGGCTCTCGCGGGCGAGCCTCTTCCGGATCTCCGTGTGGGTTTCCTCAACGGTGAAGGCCCCCCGACGCTCTTGGACGCACTCTTCTCCGACAACCTTGCTCATCTCCCTTGATCCGGATTCGCCTGGGGAGCCGCGCGCGCGCCTTCTGCGGCCTCCTCCTCCCGAGCTATCGTCGGGCAATGGCCATGTGGACACGACTCCTGATCGTCGCCGTGAGCGCCACCGTCACAGGCTGCGCGAGCGCTGCTCGCACGCCGCCGCCAGCACCTCCGCCCGAGGTCGCCGTACCAGCGGGGCCGTTTCTCATGGGCACCTCCCAGGAAAAGCTGGAGCTCGTCTACGAGCTGTGCCGGGCGGCCCACCCGGAGCCGACGAGGTGCAACCGCGAGAAGCTGCTCGCGCACCACCGAAACGAGACGCCGCAGCGCGAGGTCTACCTGTCGGCCTTCTCCATTGGCCGCACGGAGGTGACGAACGCCGACTACGAGCGCTGCGTGCGCGCGGGGGGCTGCACGCCGCTCGACTTCGAGCGCTGCATCTTCTTCGTCGACGACAAGCACGTGCGCGGCGGGACGCTGGAGGCGGCCCAGGCGCGGCCGGACAGCCCGGTGGTGTGCGTGAGCTGGGAGCAGGCCGCGGCGTACTGCCGCCACGCGGGCGGGGCGCTGCCCACCGAGGCGCAATGGGAGAAGGCGGCGCGCGGCGAGGATGGGCGCGTGTTTCCGTGGGGTGACACGTGGGAGCCGCTGCGCGCGAACTCGGGCGAAGGCGAACACCCGAACACCCTCGACGGCCATGCCACGACCGCGCCGGTAGGCAGCTTCCCGTCCGGTGCCAGCCCCTACGGAGCGCTCGACATGGCCGGCAATGTCTGGGAGTGGGTGGCGGACTGGTACGCCGAGGACGCCTACTCCCACGGCCCGTCGCGTGATCCCCGCGGCCCGGAGACGGGCACGGCGCGGATCATGCGCGGTGGCGGGTACGCGGCCAACTCCTTCGCGCAGCGGACCACCAAGCGCATTCCTCGCGATCCACTGGATAGCTACGTGAACATCGGCTTCCGCTGCGCGCATCCAGCCCCCGAAGGCTGAGACGGGGGTGGACCGGCCCCCTTCCACCACGGGGCGTCCACCCATCGCTGCCCAGCGAACACTTGGAGGTGGAATTCCGGGCATGGCGGAGCGCGCGTGCGCATCCAGCAGGGCACCTCGCGAGGAGGAGCCATGAACCGCCTCATCCCTCTGTCCATGCTGCTCGGCCTGTCCACCGCCGCGCTCGCGCAGGAGCGCCCGCCCGAGCCGCGCTTCCAGGTCCGCGCGGTGGGCGAGCTGGGCTTCCTGGATGTGCACTCCCACACCGTCCGCTACGGCCAGGGCGGCACCCTCTTCCGCTTCACCGAGGAGGGCGGCCAGGACAACCTGTTCCTCTTCACCCGGCTGAGCGCGGAGCTGTCCTGGCGCGGGCGCCACACCGCCGTGCTGCTGTACCAACCCATCGATCTGCGGGGCGAGACACTGTTGTCCCGTGACATCTCCTTCCACGACATCACCTTCCCGGCGGGCACGCCCCTGGACGTGCGCTACGGCTTCTCGTTCTGGCGGGCGAGCTACCTCTACGATCTGCTCTCCGGCCCGGAGCGGGAGCTGGCCGTAGGGGCCTCGCTGCAGCTGCGTAACGCCACGCTCACCTTCACCTCGGCGGATGGCCTGCGGCGCTGGGCCAGCCGGGACGTGGGGCCCGTGCCTGCCCTCAAGGTCCGCGGGCGCTACACCTTCACCTGGGGGGCCTGGCTCGGGCTGGAGGTGGACGGCATCTACGCCTCGGGGGGCTTCCTGAACCGGGACAACACGGAGGACAGCTTCGACGCGGGCCTGCTGGACGCCAGCGTGCGTGCGGGGATGCGCGTCACCGACGCGGTGGACGTGTTCCTCAACCTTCGCTACCTCGGCGGCGGCGCGCGCGGCACGGACGAGGAGGAGGCCGCGCGGGGCCCCGGCGACGGCTACAGCAGCAACTGGCTGAACACGGCCAGTGTCTCCCTGGGCTTCATCTACCGGTTGCCCACCGGCAGCTGATCACCCACCTCCCTGCGGACCCGCTCCCGCGCTGGCCTTGGCGCGGCGACGGCGCCCGGCCTGGCTCTCGGCCGCCGCCTTGGGAGCGGGCCGGTTGTGCCACTGCTTCTCGATGCGCGCCTCGATCTCCTCGCGCACCCGGCGCGCATTCGCCAGCGCCGTGTCGATCTCCTCACGCACCCGCACAGCCTGCTCCTGCGCGGTGGCCCGGTACTCCGCGGTGTCCCGACGCACCTGGATACGCCCCGCCTCGCGCTTCCCCCGCACCGCCTTGCGCTTGCCCGCCGTCTGCCGCTTCTCCGCCATCGACGCCTCCAGGGTCCGATCCTCTCCGCAAGGTGGAACATGCCCCCGGCACTCGGAACCCCCGCTACGCACCCCAGGGGACAGGTGCCTGCTGACCAGCCAGGCACGGCCTTCATCCGCTCCATGTCCGGCAACAGGGGGAAGGGTGACATGCGCAAGAAACCGTGAAATGGAACGCGCGCCCGCGCGTTCTGCTGCCCGCGACGGGGGCACCCATCACGAGGGGGATGACTTGAGGACTGCGCGCTCTGGCATGCTGCGTCACGGCCTGGCACTGGCCCTGTGGCTGAGCGCCGTGACGGCGGGTGCGGCGGTGGAGGGGCCGGGCCGCGACCAGTTCATCCAGGCGGCGCCCGCTCGGGGCGAGCTCCGCGTGGACGGGAAGCTGGACGAGGCCTCCTGGGCCCAGGCCCCTGTCTTCTCGGCCTTCGTGCAGCGCTACCCCCTGGCCGGCGCGGCCCCCAGCGAGCGCACCGAGCTGCGCGTCCTCTATGACTCGGAGCGGGTCTACTTCGGCATCATCGCCCGGGACTCGCAGCCGGGGCGCATCGACCGGCGCCTGGGCCGCCGCGACAGCTTCCCGGCCACGGACTCGGTGCAGCTCATCATCGACTCCACGCATGACCACCGCACCGCGTACGCCTTCTCCCTGAGCGCGGGCGGCGTCCACGGGGACGGGCTCTTCTACGACGACCGCAACTTCACCACGGACTGGGACGGGGTGTGGGACGGGGCCACGAGCCTCCAGGAGGACGGCTGGGTGGCCGAGTTCGCCATCCCCCTGTCCGTGCTGCGCTTCCCGGAGGTGCCCGTGCAGACGTGGGGCTTCTCCGTGCGCCGGCAGATCGCCCGCCTCAACGAGGAGCTCGAGTCCGTGGACAACCCGCGCACCAGCAACGCGAACGTCTCGCGGCTGGGCCACCTCACGGGCCTGGAGGGGCTCGTGTCCCGGCGCAAGGTGGAGCTGGTGCCCTACCTGGCCTCGCGCGGCACCCTCCGCCCGCAGTTCTCGGACTCGGCCCGGCCCTTCCCCCGGCTGGTGGAGCCGACGCTGGACGTGGGGCTGGACGTGAAGGCGGCGCTCACCAGCGACCTGTCCCTCAACGCCACCCTCAACCCGGACTTCGGGCAGGTGGAGGCCGACCAGCTCATCCTCAACCTGTCCACCTTCGAGGCCTTCTTCCCGGAGAAGCGGCCCTTCTTCACCCAGGGGCTGGAGCTCTTCCAGCCGGTGGGCGGTGGAGCGGGGAACGTGTCTCAGTCGCTCTTCTACTCGCGGCGCATCGGCCTGGAGACGCCCGTGCTCGGCGCGGCGAAGCTGACGGGCACGCTGACGAAGGGCGTGGAGGTGGGCGTGCTGGACGCGCTCGTCACCGGACCCTGGCAGGCCCAGGACGAGGAGCGCCCGGATCGGCAGTGGCGCCTGCACTCCAGCCGCCCGCTGCACCTGAGCCCCAACAGCGCGCTGCCCGGCCGCCCGCAGCCGGCCACCAACTTCCTGGCCGCGGTGGCGCGCGGCTCGGTGGGGGAGAACTCGCGCGTGGGCGGCAGCTTCGCGGCGGCCACGCCCCTGGTGGGTGGGTGCAGCGCGGAGGAGGCGGCGCTGGACGAGGAGGAGCAACCCGCGGAGTGCCTGGCCCTGGGCGGGCTGGGGGCCGCGGCGGACTTCGACTTCAAGACGGCCAGCAGCGAGTACGGGGTGCTGGGGCAGGTGGACGCCAGCCGCACCGTGGGCGGGCTGCCCGAGCGCACGCTGCGGGATGGCACGGTGCTGCGCCGGGGCGCCAGCGGCTACGGCGGCTACCTGCGCGCGGGGAAGTTCGGCGGCGAGGGCTTCCGCTGGCAGGCGGGCTATGACTTCGCCTCGCCCGCGCTGGACCTGAACGCCGCCGGCTTCCAGCGCACGCAGAACGAGCACGCGTCGCGCCTCTCGCTGGGCTACCAGCGCCCCAATGGCTTCGGGCCGTTCAGGGCGCTCAGCGCCAACCTCGCGGGAGGCTCGGCCTGGACCAGCGATGGACGCGGCGTCAACCGGGGCAGCTGGGTGAACTTCAACGGCTACGTGGAGCTGCCCAGCTCCGATGTGGTGGGCTGGGAGACGGGCGTGAACCTGGGCGGCTACGACGTGCGCGAGCTCGATGGCACGGGCATCCCCCTGGAGCGGGAGCACACCGGCTTCTTCGTCGTCTTCATGGAGTCCAACGCCAACCGGGCGCTCGCGCTGAATGCCTTCGCCGTCGCGGGTCACCATGACCGGGGGCCCGCCCCGGGGGCCTGGGGCTGGGCGGGCAACCTGGCCCTCGCGCTGCGGCCCCACCCGGCGCTGGAGACACGGCTGGAGGTGACGACGGACCGCACCGAGTACGCGCCGCGCCTGGTGGAGGAGCTGGGCGACTCCCGCTTCCTGCTGGGGAACCTGCAGTCCAACTTCCTCTCCCTCACCCTGCGGCAGCAGTGGGTGCTGCGCCCCCACCTGACGCTGCAGGGCTACGCCCAGCTCTTCAGCGCGTACGGCCGCTATGGCCCCTTCTACGAGGCGCAGTCCGACGCGGCGCGCACGCCCATCCGCTTCTCCGCGATGAGGCCCACCGAGGCCACGGCGGACGACTTCTACGACGTGGCGCTCAACCTCAACGTGGTGCTGCGCTGGGAGTACCGGCTGGGCTCCACGCTCTTCCTCGTCTACACGCGCTCACAGCAGGGCCTGCCGACCGCCGAGGGCGAGCAGCCCCCCGCCACGGTGCTGCCCCGCCGGCTGTGGTCCGGCCCCGCCGTGGACGCCGTGCTGCTCAAGTGGTCCTACTACTGGACCGCCTGAGCCCACCGTCCAGCGCTGAGCCCGGGCGCGGCTACCGCAGCGACGGCGCCGTGTCCCCCGGCATCAACGCCTTGCGGGCCAGCGACAGCGGCAGCCCCAGCTTCAGCAGGCGATCGTGGAAGTCGCGCAGCGAGAAGGGCTGGCCGCGCGCCTCCAGGTGGCGGCGGTAGTCCTCGCGCAGCTGGAGGATCTGCATGCGCCCGAGCGCGTAATAAAGGTAGGTGGGGTTGAAGGTGCCGCGGTGCACCTCGCGCAGCGCCGGGAAGGGCTCGAAGTAGGCGATCTCCGCGTAGCGCTTCGCCGCGGCCTCCACGGACTCACCGAAGACGTGGAGCGCGAGCGCCGCGTGCCAGCGCGCGTGCCGCTGCAGGGCCCGCCGCAGCTGCCCGAGCCGCACCGCGGGATCGCCCCCGCCCAGGCCCTCGTCCACCATCATCTGCTCCGTGTAGTGCGCCCAGCCCTCCACGAGCGAGGCCGGGGCGAACACCTTGCGCACCTCGGTGGGGATCCGCGCCTCGTAGAGGAGCTGAACGAAGTGGCCGGGCATCGCCTCGTGCACGGTGATGCCCAGCAGCCCGGCGCGGTTGAAGTACGTGAGGTGCTGCGCCTTCTGCTCCGGCGTCCAGCCCGGCTCCACGTTGGTGATGTTGTACCAGGCCTCCGTGGCGCGCTGCTCGAAGGGGCCGGGGGTGTCCATGGAGGCAAAGCCCATGCGGGCATAGGGCGGCGTCTCGCGCACGAGGGGCAGCCGCTCCGAGGGCAGCGTCACCAGCCCCTTGTCCATCACGAAGCGCTGCACCTCCTGGAGCTGCCGCCGCGCCGTGGGGATGAGCTCCTCCGCCGGAGGGTGGTCCTTCGTGATGGCCTCCATCACCTGGGCCGGCGTCCGCTTCGGATCGATGCGCGCCGCCTCCCGCGCCACCCACTCCTGGTAGAAGCGGATGGCCCGCTCGTTGAGCTCCCGGAGCTGCTCGGCCGACAGCTCCACGTGCTCCTCCAGCGCCAGCTTCCTCTCGAAGAGCGCCTTGCCCAGCCGGAAGTCTCCGTGGGCCTGGGGGAGCACCTCCTTCTCCAGCCAGCGCGCGAAGCCCTCCACCTCCCCTTCCGCCTTCTTCCGGGCGGCCTCGAACTCCTCGCGCAGCCGCGCGTCCACCCGCGCCAGGCCCTGCGCCTCCAGCGCCTGCCCCAGGTCCCTGCGCAGGTAGAGCACCGTGCCCTGGGTGTCCTTCACGGCCTGCTCGGCCCAGGGCCTCGGCACGTCCGCCAGGTTGGCCTTCGCCGCGGCGATGACGGCGGGCAGCCGGCCCATGCGCGCCACGAGGCTGCGCAGCCGCTCCTCCAGGGGAGCGAACTCGCGCGAGGACAGCGAGGCCAGCCCGCCGACGATGACGCCGTTGTAGGCCATCGGGTTGCGCCGCCACTCGCGCACCTCCTCCAGCTCCAGCAGGTCCGCGCGCAGGGCGTTCTCCAGGATTCGCGCGTCGAACACGGCGTCGCCCGTGAGGGCCGTGGCGTCCATGCGCTCCAGCCGCGCGAGCCAGTCCCGGAGCTCCCGAGCCTTGCGCTCATGCGCCTCGGCGGACAGGTCCGGCAGCTCCCCGTCGTAGCGGTGGAGGCCCAGCGCCGTGGCGCGGACGGGGTTCTGCGCGTAGTACCAGTCGAGGTACTCGCGAGCGAAGCGGGTGAGCTCGGCATCGGCGGGCGTGGACATGGCGGTGGGGGCAGGCTCGGGCAAGGCCTTCACGCGCGGCGCGCAGGCGGCGAGGCAGGCCAGGAGGAGAAGGCGGGAGAGCGTGCGGAGGTGGATCATGGCGCGGCCGGGAGTCTCGGGCTTTCGGAAGGCCTCGGGAAGCATCCTCTCCCCTCGCCTATTCCCGAGGCCACCCCCGCACTTCAGCCCGCCCGCGGGGCATCCCTGCTACCCCCTATCAATCCGGGAAACGTGAAGTCTTTCTCTCTTCTTCACGTCGGAGCTGTAGGTGACCTGGAAGGTGGTTAGGTTCTCGGCCCAGGTCGAACCCGGACCGTGCCGGAGGTCCGAATGCTGGAGGAGGGAGCAAGCGATGGAGGCTCAGAAGAAGAGGCGCTGGCCCTATGTGGTGGGAGGCATCTTCGCCGTGCTGGTGCTCGCCGTGGCGATCGTCCTGTGGCGGCTCGACGCCATCCTCTTGAAGGAGGCGCGCGCCCAGGCGGCCACGCTCTCGCAGCAGCTCGGGCGGCCGGTGGAGATCGGCGACATCTCCACCCGGCTCTTCCCGCACATCGGCGTGGACGTGGATGACGTCTCCGTGGGGCCCGCGGAGGGCGAGGAGCTGCCCCTGACGCAGCTGAAGAACGTGGACGTGCGCGTGGCGGCCATGCCGCTGCTGCGCTCGCGCGGCAAGGACCTCCAGGTGCTCAACGCCGAGGCGTCCGGCCTCACCGTCAACGTCATCCGCCTGCCGGACGGCACCACCAACGTGCAGCGCCTGATGGACAAGCTGGCGCAGCAGCAGAAGCCGGAGGAGCCGCCCGCCGAGGAGAAGCCACCCACGGACCTGTCCGGCGTGCGCGTGGAGCGGGCCGCGCTCACCGATGGCACCATCCGCTTCGTGGACCGCTCGGGCGGGAAGGCGCAGGAGCTGGCCATCTCGGACCTGGACATCGAGGTGAAGGACCTGCGCGTGGGCCAGCCGCTGGAGGTGACGCTGGCGGCGGGGGTGCTGGCGCAGAAGCAGAACCTGTTTTTGACGCTGGCGGCCGCGCCGCTGCCGCCCACGCTGGTGCCCACCCCGGAGCGCCTCACGCTGAAGGCCGAGAGCATCGACCTGGCGCCGCTGGGCCCGTACCTGCCGCCCACCGTGGGGCTCCAGGCGGGCACGCTGACGGCGGACTGGAAGGCGGAGCTGGGAGGCGTGGTGCCCGGCGGCAAGGGGCCCACGCGGCTGGAGGGCGTCATCCGCGCGCTCGGCCTGCGCTTCGCGGGCGCCGAGGGCGGCAAGGCGCTCGACGTGGTGCTGGACACGGACGTGAAGGCGGACCTCGCCGCGGGCGACCTGGCGCTGGACCGGCTCAAGCTGGACTTCGGCCCGGCGGGCATCACCGGCAAGGGCCGCGTGAGGGGAATGCTGGGGGGCTCGCCCGCGGTGGAGGGCTTCGAGCTGACCAGCCATGACCTCGACCCGGCCGTGCTCGCCGAGTACTACCCGCCGCTGAAGAAGCAGCTCCAGGGGATGATCGCCGGCCCGGTGGGGCTCTCGGTGAGGGGCAGCGGCACGCAGGAGGCGCAGGCGCTGAACCTGGAGGTGGACCTGACGCCCGTGCGCCTGCGCATCCCCGAGCAGCTCGCCAAGGAGGCGGGGGCGCCCATGCGGCTCACCTCGCGCATCACGGGCGCGGCGGCCAGCGGTGGGGCCCTGCGCTTCGACGCGAAGGCGGAGCTGGACGGCGCGGACCTGCGCCCCGGCCTGCTGCTGGACAAGGGGCCCGGGCAGCGGCTCGGCGTGGCGGCTGCGGGCACCTACCAGTCCACGAAGGACGGGATGAAGGTGGACGTGGGCCAGCTCACGGTGAACGTGCTGGAGGACACGCTGGGGGGCACCGCCTCGTTCGCGCTGGCGGGCGCGGGGAAGAAGCAGACGACCACGTTCGCGCTGGACATGAAGAGCCAGCGGCTGAACGCGGACGCGCTGCTGATGACGGACGAGGAGATCAAGGCGCGCAACAACGGCGTGATTCCCCCGCCGCCGGACGACCCGACGCGCTTCAACGGCATGCGCGGCGACATGCGCTTCCAGGTGGCCTCGCTGCGCTACAGCGAGAAGGAGCTGAAGGACATGGTGGCCCACATCACCCTGGTGGATGACCTGATCACGGTGGAGAAATTCTCCTCGGTGGCCTACGGCGGCACGGTGGTGGCGGACGGGACGCAGGTGCACCTGGGGCCGCTGCCGGAGGAGCGGGCCTTCGAGGCCAAGGTGCAGCTGAAGGGCGTGGACGTGGCGGCGGTGCTGGCGGAGCGCACGCCGAAGAAGGTGATGACGGGCAGGTTCAACGGGAACATCGACCTGAAGGGCGTGGGCTACACGCCGGAGAAGCTGAAGGAGACGCTGCTGGGGGCCATCAACGGCAACCTGGAGGACAGCGCGTTCCTGGGCGTGGACGTGCTCTCGAAGGTGTCCGAGCCGCTGGCCAAGGCGCTGCCCTTCGCGGGCAAGGCGCTCAAGAGCGGGGACATGACGTCCCTGGGCGAGAACCTGCCCTTCGGCGTGGAGATCAAGAACGGCGTGGCGCAGCTGGAGAAGCCCATCACGTGGACTCGGCCGGAGGCGGCGATGCGCTTCGAGGGCGGCATCCAGCTGGACGGGGTGCTGGCTCTGAACGGCACGGTGAGCCTGACGCCGCAGACGGTGAACAAGCTCACGCTGGGCAAGGCGAAGCCCACCGAGCCGATCCCCGTGACGCTGAAGGTGACGGGGCCGGCGTGGAAGCCGGAGGTGACGGAGGTGGACGTGAAGCCGGCGGTGGCGGCGATCGTGAAGCAGTCGGCGGCGGGGCTGGCGGGGCAGGTGCTCGGCGAGAAGGGCAAGAAGGTGCAGGAGATCATCACGGGCGGCGAGCAGGCCGCGCGCGAGGAGGCCGAGCGCAAGAAGAAGGAGCTGGAGGCCAAGGCGGCCGAGGAGAAGAAGCGGCTCGAGGAGGCCGCCCGGGCCGAGCAGGAGCGGGCGAAGAAGAAGGCGGAGGAGGAGGCCAAGAAGCGCCTGCGCGGCATCTTCGGCAAGTAGGAGCCTCAGCGCATCCGGCGCGCGCCGGGGTGACTTGAGGCCCCGCTGTGTCAGCGGTATGTCAGTTGCCTTTGCCATGCAGCGAACCGAGCGTCTCTTTGCCCTCGCGGAGTACCTGAGGGGCCGTCGCACCGGGGTCACCGCCGAAGCCCTCGCCGAGCGCTTCGGGGTGACCATCCGGACCATCTACCGGGACCTCGATGCCCTGCGCGCCGCGGCCCTGCCGCTCGCCGCCGAGCGGGGGCGCGGGGGCGGCTACGCGCTGGACCGGAGCTACAGCCTGCCTCCCGTGAACTTCACCGCGCGCGAGGCGGCGCTCCTCGTCGCGCTCGGGCGCTTCGCGAGCGACATGCGCCTGCTCCCGTTCACCGACACGCTCGAGTCGGCGCTCGACAAGGTCCGCGCCGCCCTGTCCACCTCCGCCCAGCGCGAGCTGCTCGCGCGCCTCAAGGAGCTCTCGTTCCTCGGCGTGCCGGCGCTCCCTGCCAGGAAGGAGGTCCGCGCGGCGCTCGAGCGCGCCTGGTTCGAGCAGCAGCCGCTGCGCATCACCTACGTCGACTCGAACTTCCTGGAGACGACGCGCACCGTGCAGATCAAGTCGGTCATCATGGACCGGCACGAGACGCGCGTCGACGCCGTGGACCTGGACAAGGGCGAGCGCCGCCACTTCCGCCTCGACCACATCGCGCGCGCCGAGGTGCTGCGCCTCCCCGCGCCTTGAGCAACAGCTCGCGGACCTCGCACTCCAGGGCGAAGCCCCGTGCTCCAGCCAACGTTCCAGGTCCAGCCGCGTGCAGAGGACTTGACAGATGTTCAGTCAGGCAATACGTGGGGCCGGCTGCGTGAGCAGCAGCGGCAACACCCACGTCCAACACATGAGCGGAGGAGGGAAATCTTGGCCAAGGCAATTCCAGAGGGGTACCACACCGTCACGCCGTACCTGATCGTCAAGGGCGCGGCCCGGGCGCTCGAGTTCTACAAGAAGGCGTTCAACGCCAAGGAGCTCGGCCGCATGGAGGGCCCCGGCGGGACGATCGGCCACGCCGAGTTCCAGATCGGCGACTCGCGCATCATGATCGCCGATGAGTCCCCCGACATGGGCGCGCGCAGCCCCGAGACGGTGGGGGGCTCACCGGTCGGGCTCTGCCTCTACGTCGAGGACGTGGACGCGCTCTTCAAGCAGGCCGTCTCCGCCGGCGCAAAGGAGGAGCGACCGGTGAAGGATCAGTTCTACGGCGACCGCTCCGGCACCGTGCGCGATCCCTTCGGCCACCAGTGGACCATCGCCACGCATAAGGAGGACGTCCCCCCCGAGGAGATGAAGCGCCGGATGGACGCGATGATGAAGCAGGGCGCGTAGAGCGCCTCGCCCCCACTCAGATCGTCTCCGGCTCCGAGAGGAGTCTACACACGGAACTCGGAGACGATCTGCCGGAGCTGGGCCACGGTGGAGTTGATCTGCCCCACCGCCTCCTCCGCGGTGGTGGTGGCCAGCACCACGTCGCCCATCATCCCCGAGAGCGTCGTCATCACGTCCGTCATCTGGGAGATGCCCGCGTTCTGCTGCGTCACCGAGGCGACGATCTGCCGCGCCGCCTTGCCGCTCTCCTGCAGCACGCTGGTGATCTCCTTGAGCCGGTCCGCCGAGGCGAGCACCTTCTCGATGCCCACCTCCATCTCCTTGCTGTCGCCCTCCGCCGAGGTGACGGCCTGGCGGATCGCCATGCTGATCTCCAGGAGGATCTTCCCGATGCGCTCGGTGCTCTGCAGCGACTGGCCGCTCAGCGTCCGCATCTCTCGCGCCACCACCGCGAAGCCGCGCCCGCCCTCGCCCGCGCGCGCCGCCTCGATGGCGGCGTTGAGCGCCAGCACGTTGCTCTGGTCCGCCAGGTCCTTCACGCTGCCGATGATGTCCCGCGCGTGCACGGCCTGCTCGGAGAGCTGGCCGATGTTGCCCACCATCGCGCCCACGCGCTGACGGATCTGCTCCAGCCCCTTGGCGCTCTCCTCGATGGACTGCTGGCTGGCCACGGTGAAGCTGTCGGCCTGCTCGGCCACCTGGAGCACCATCTCCGCGCGGCTGGAGGCCATGCTGGACGTCTGGGCGATCTCCGCCATCGTCGTGCCGGCCTCGGAGAGGCTGCGGGCCTGCTCGGTGAGGAAGTTGATCTGCTCCTGGCTCACCTTCGTCAGCCGCTCGGACGCGGTGGACAGCTCGCCCACCAGCCCCTGGAGCGCCACCGGCACCGCGCGCAGCCGCTTCACCAGCAGCTCCAGGCTGCCCGCCAGCCGCCCCACCTCGTCCCGCGCGTTCACGTCGATGCTCACCGTCAGGTCGCCCTCCCGGGCGATGCGCGAGGCCGTGTGGGACAGGCGCATCAGCGGCTCGGCCACCTCTCGCACCATCCACCAGCACAGGCCCCCCAGCAGCAGGATGCACAGCGCCACGAGCACGCCGATCAACACCTGCCCGCGCGAGCCCGCCACGCTGGCCCTATGGAAGGCGTCCGTCAGCCCGCGCTGCTGCTCCTCCACCATCAGCTGGAGCGCCGTCTGCAGGGACTCGAAGCGCGTGTTCACCCGCGTGTGCGCGGCCGGGGCCTGCGCGTCCTCGCGGGCGCGGAGCACCACCGCCTGCTCCAACTCCTCCAGGTACTGGCTGAAGTCCTGCTGGAGCACGCTCAGGTGTTGGGCGCTGAGCGCCGGGTTGCGGCGCGCCGTCTCCAGGTCCGCGGAGATCCTCCGCCCCAGCGCGCGCATGGGCTCCAGCCTGCGGGCGTCCTTGAGCAGCACCGCGTCCTGCAGCTCATGGTGGAGCGTCTGGAGGTCGGCCATCATCGCCTGGCTCTGCGCGAGCGCCGGCGCGTGGCCCTGCTCGATGAGGGTGTGCGCCTTGCTCGTCGTCATCCCCATCACGATGGACAAGGCCAGGATGCCCAGCAGGAACAGCGACGCCAGGCCCGGCAGCAGCATCATCTTCTGCTTGAACGTCAGCGTCATCGCCTCTCACCCGGCACGAGCGCACGCGTCCCCTGGATGCGGCCACCCACCGTGTCTCGTTTCCTCCCAGGGCTGCCGGGCCTCAGGCGCCAGCAGCTCAGGGCTACCCTACCCCGCAGGATACCCAACCGCTCCCCCCACCGCTCAAGGACTCCCCACTGTGCGTGCCGGGCTCCCAACCCTCGGCAACACATCCTCATACAGGTGTCGAGGAGGGGGAGGCAGGCGTCCAACCGCGCGGATTGCCTGGCTCCTCGCCGGGTGGCCGGGCGTCGTTCATCCGGGCAGGACGTCCAGGCGCTGGCAGCCCTCGACGGAGAGGACGAAGTCGGCCCCGAAGGCCTGCGCTGGGGTGAGCGCCCCCTGGCGCTCGTGGGCCAGCACCTGCTCCACCGCGCGCACCGCGGCCAGGGCCGTGAAGGCATAGCCCTCCGGCAGCTCCAGCCACGCCTGGGCCCGCCGGCCGTCCGCCGCGCGAGCCTCGGCCCAGACATGGGAGCGGTGCTCGCTGCGCGCCGTCTCGTTCGGCCCCTGCACCCGTGCCTCGATGAGGCGCTCGGCGCCCTGGCGGACGGCGTCCACCGCGAGCACCCGCTTGAGCAGCGGATAGGTGAAGCGGATGACCCGGGCGGCGGCGCGCGGCAGGGCCATGTAGGTGGTGATGTTGGGGATGCCGGTGGTGTGCCACGCCGTCACCAGGTCCCCCCAGGGGATGGGCGCCACGGTGCGCTCGGCGTCCGCGAAGCGCACGCGCCGCAGGCCCTTGCCCATGGGCCACGGCTGGAGGGCACCGCCGCGGCGCACCCGCCCGCCCGCGGGGAGGTGCTCGAGGGCGGACTTGGCGGTGCCAGCGCTGGCCTGGCCCAGGGAGATGGCCAGATCCAGTTCGTGCGCCCCGGGCACGCGCTCGGCCACGTAGCGCGCCAGGCAGTCGGTGGGCACCACGTCGAAGCCCACCCCGGACATGAGGGTGATGCCGCGCGCGCGCGCCTCCGCGTCATGCCGGAAGGTGCTCTCGAAGACGGGGATCTCCCCGGTGATGTCCAGGTAGTGCGCGCCGGCGGCCAGGCACGCCTGCACCATGGGCTCGCTGGTGCGCACGAAGGGGCCCGCGGCGTGCAGCACCAGGGGCAGGCCCTCCAGCGAGGACACCAGGCCGCGCACGTCGTCCAGCCCCGCCACCACCAGCTCCAGGCCGAGCCGCTCGGCCAGGGGCGCCAGCTTCTCGCGGTTGCGCCCGGCGAGCACGGGCCGATGGCCCCGGCGCACGGCCTCCTCGGCGATGAGGCGGCCGGTGTAGCCAGAGGCGCCGTACAGCATCCAGCGAGGGGCGGTGGACGGGGGTGCGCTCACGTGGCCATACCCTACCACCGCTCCTGCCGGGAGACGGAGGGGGCGGTGGGCGCCGGGCCACCCCTCAGGGCGCGGTGCCCTGGAGGAAGGGGGCCAGCTCCGCGCGGCAGGCCTCGTCGCACTGGGGGAAGCGCAGGAGGAACTCGGCGCGCTTGCGGCACTGGCTCTCGGGCTCTCTGGGGCCGGCGTCCCCCAGGCACTTCGCGCGCTGGTCCGCCCAGGCCTCGCCATAGAAGGCCTCTTGCTGCGCGGGGGACATGGCCCGGATCGCCCCTTCCCCCGAGCTGTTCACCCATAGCCACATGGCCAGCATCACCGCCCCGAAGGCGGCGAGGATCACCGCCCGGCGTCGCCAGGGCCCACGCGGCGGGGGAGCCAGGTCCCGAGAGAAGAGTCCACCGCCCGAAGGCTCCGCGCCGTCCGTCATCCCCATGCCCCTGAAAATGCCGCAGGGCGCGGGCGGTTGCCAGGGCGCTCGTCATCCAGTGTACGAGAGCTGTCAGCCCTTGCGGCCCACTCGCACCGAAGGTGCATAGGATGGACCCATGGATGCCCCGCCCACCGCAGCGGCCGTGGAGCCCAGCCCCATGAGGGTGCTGGTCGTGGATGACGAGCGCAACATCCGCAACACCCTGCGCGTCTGCCTGGAGGGCTTCGGGTGCGTGGTGCGCGAGGCGACCACCCCCGAGGCCGCCCTCGCCGCGCTCGCCCAGGGGCCGGCGGACCTGGCCTTCGTGGATCTCCGGCTGGGCACCGCGAGCGGCCTGGAGCTGGTGCCTCGAATGCTGGCCGAGTCCCCTCACCTCGACATCGTCCTCATCACCGCCTACGCCACCTTCGACACGGCGGTGGAGGCGGTGAAGCGCGGGGCGCGCGACTACCTGCCCAAGCCCTTCACTCCGGCGCAGATCCGCCATGTGGTGGACCGGGCGCGGGCGCACCGCGAGCTGAGCTCGCGGCTGGGAGACCTGGAGGGGCAGCTGGCCCAGACGGTGCCGGAGGCCACGCTGGAGACGGCCTCGCCCGCGATGCACGCGGCCATCGGGCTCATCTCTCGCGCGGCGGTGGCGGACGCGGCGGTGCTGTTGCGGGGCGAGAGCGGCACCGGCAAGGGGGTGCTGGCGCGAGCGCTCCACTCGATGAGCCCCCGGCGGCGGCGGCCCTTCATCACGGTGAACTGCCCCGCGCTCTCCGAGCAGCTCCTGTCCAGCGAGCTGTTCGGCCACGTGCGCGGTGCCTTCACGGGCGCGGTGAGGGATCAGCCTGGCCGGGTGGAGCAGGCGGAAGGGGGCACGCTCTTCCTGGATGAGGTGGCGGAGATGAGCCCCGCGCTCCAGGCCCAGCTGCTGCGCTTCCTGCAGGAGAAGCAGTTCGAGCGGCTGGGCGAGGGGCGCACGCGGCGCGCGGATGTGCGCGTGGTGGCGGCCACCAACCGGGACCTGGAGAAGGACGTCGCCGCGGGGCGGTTCCGGGAGGACCTGCTCTACCGGCTGAACGTGGTGGAGGTGAAGCTGCCCTCGCTGCGGGAGCGGCCGGAGGACATCCTGCCCCTGGCGCGGCGGTTCGTGGCCTTCTTCGCGCGCGCGGCGAAGCGCCCGCCCCCGGAGCTGTCCCCCGCGACCGAGCGGATGCTGCTGGCATACGGGTGGCCGGGCAACGTGCGCGAGCTGCGCAACGCCATCGAGCGGGCGCTCATCGTCTGGCCCGCGGGGGTGCTGGAGCCGCAGGCCTTTCCGGATCGGATCGCCGCGGCGTCAGGCTCGGTGGTGATGCTGGGCGGGCCCCACACGCTGGAGGAGGTGGAGCGCGAGCACATCCTCCGGGTGCTGGCCAGCGTGCCCACGCTGGAGGAGGCGGCGCGCATCCTCGGCATCGACGCGTCCACGCTGTGGCGCAAGCGCAAGAAGTACGAGTCGGCGGAGGCGGGAGGCTCGCAGTAGCCTCGCCCCGGGCTACGGCTTCTCGGCAGAGGGGGCCGGCAGGTGCTGAGGCAGGGTGAACCAGAAGGTGCTGCCCTGCCCGGTGGCGCTCACCACGCCGATCTCCCCGCCATGCGCGTGCACGATGTCCCGCGCGATGGACAGGCCCAGCCCCGCCCCGCCCGCGGGCGCTCCGGGCGCCCGGTAGAACTTCTCGAAGATGCGCCCCTGCTCCTCGGAGGGAATGCCCTCGCCGGTGTCCTTCACCTCGAAGCGCACCCGGCGTTCCTCCTGCGTCACCCTCACCGACACCGCTCCTCCTGAGGGAGTGTGCCGCACACCATTGGCCAGGAGGTTCGACAGCACGAGCTGTACCCGCTCCGGGTCCACCTCCACCTCCTCTCCCTCGGGAGCGATCTCCTGGAGCAGCTTCACGCCCCGGTCCTCCGCCACCGCCTGCTGCGCCGCCAGCGCCTCCTCCACCAGCGCCGTCACGGACACGCGCCGGAGGTTCAGCGTCAGCTGCCCCGCCTGGATGCGCGAGAGATCCAGCAGATCATCCACGATGCCCTGCAGCCGCTCGCAGTCCTCGCGGGCCGCGGAGAGCAGATCCGCCTGCTTCTCCGTCACCGGCCCCACCACGCCCTCGGCGCACAGGTGGATGGCCATCCGCAAGGACGTGAGCGGCGTGCGGAACTCGTGCGCCACCGTGGCCACCAGGTCGTTCTTCAGCTCGTCGAACCTGCGCAGCCGCGTCACATCCTGGAGGATGACCGTGGCGCCCACCACGTCCCCGCTCTCTCCGTACACGGGGCTGCCGCGCGGCAGCAGCCAGCGCTCCCCTTCGGGCGCCGCCACCCGCACCGCCTCCTCGTAGCCGCGCGGCTGGTAGGCCCCCTTACCCCCCAGCACGGAGAGCCGCACCCGCTCCAGCACCTCGCGCACCTCGGGGGGGACTCGCCCCAGCACGTCCCCCCCCGCCTCCAGCGAGCTCCTCAGCACATCCTCCGCGGCGCGGTTGACGTTGAGCAGCACGCCCCCCGTGCCGAACACCAGCGCCGGATCCGGCAGGCTGTCGATGGCGGCCTGCGAGGCGGCCTGGGCCTGGAGCAGATCGCCCAGGCTGCTCTGCCGATACTGCTGGAGCCGCTCCGCCATGGCATTGAAGTCCTGGCTGAGCTGGGAGATCTCATCCCGCCCCTCCACCACCGCGCGCGCCGCCAGGTCCCCCTGCCCCACCCGCCGCACCGCCTGCGAGAGCACCGACACCGGCCGCAGCGCCCGGTGCGTGAGCGACGTGGAGGCGAACAGGCCCACGAGGAACGCGGCCAGCACCGCCGTCACCATCAGCGTGTTGACGCGCTCGCTCTGCCGGCGCAGGGCCTCGCTCTTGCGCATCATCGCGTCCTGGTTCAGGTCCAGGATGGCGGCGGCGGCGGCCTTGGCCTCCAGAAAGGCAGGGGCCAGCGCCGCGAAGTAGCGCTCGCGCGTGGCCTCCTTGTCTTCCAGCGCGATGAAGCCGTCATAGGCGGCCTGGTAGCCCGCCCAGGCCTCGCGCAGTCTGCGGGTCGCCTCCACCTCTCCCACCTCGGTGATGTTGCCCTCCTGCACGCGCAGCTCCGCCTCCAGCTTGGGGCGCTGCTCGGCCTGCTGCTCCTGTCCCCGCTGACGCTCGCCCGCGACGATGAAGAGCGCGGCGCTGTCCATGCGCTCCAGCTGCTCCGTCATCCGCTGCATGGCCAGCACGCTCCGGTAGTTGTCCTGGAGGATCTCCTGCCCGGAGCGCCCCACCCGCGCCAGCGTGACGACGGCCGTGACGCCCACCAGCACCAGCGCGAGCGCCAGCGGGGCCTGGGCCAGTAGCAGGCGGCCTCGCAGCGTCATGAGCGGCGCTCCTCGTGCGGCGACTCGAAGGCCACCACGTGGATGTCGAAGCCCGTCCCCTCCCGTAGCAGACGCACGTCCGCGGAGCGGCCCAGCAGCTGCTTCCACCAGGGCTGGTGCGAGCGGCCCACCATGATGTGGCCCACGCCGTGCGAGCGCGCGAAGTCCAGCAGCGCCTGCACGGGATCCTTCGCGCGCAGGCGGACCACCTCCGCGCCCAGCTCCCGGGCCTTCTCGATGTTGGCCAGCAGGTGGCGCTGCGCCTCCGCGTCGATCAGGTGCGGGGCCTCGCGTGGCGTCTCCACGTAGACGACGAACCAGTCCGTGTTGAGCCGGCCGGCCATGCGCGAGCCCCGCCGCAGCAGCGTCGCCGCGCGGGGCGGGTAGCTGGAGAGCGCCACCATCACCCGCCCCCACCCGCCGCCCTTGCCCGACGGCTCCTCGCCCGCGCGCGCCTGCTGGCCGGCCGTGGCGCGATCCAGGCTCTCCGCCACCTCGCGCAGGGCCAGCTCGCGCAGCGTGGAGAGGTTCTCCTGCTTGAAGAAGCGCTCCAGCGCGTGGGCCACCTTCTCCGGCGCGTAGATCTTCCCCGCCTTGAGGCGCTCGTGGAGATCCTCCACCGCGAGATCCAGGTTCACCACCTGATCGGCGTTCTTCAGGAAGCTGTCGGGGATCGTCTCCCGGACGGTGACGCCGGTGGCGCGCTCCACCAGATCATTGAGGCTCTCCAGGTGCTGCACGTTGAAGGCGCCGATGACGTTGATGCCCGCGGCGAGCAGCTCCTGCACGTCCTGGTAGCGCCTGGCGTTGCGGCACAGCGGGACGTTGGTGTGCGCCAGCTCGTCCACCACGGCCACCTGGGGCTTGCGCGCCAGCACCGCGTCCACGTCCATCTCCTCCACCGTGACGTCGCGGTAGGTGAAGGCCTTGCGCGGCACCACCTCCAGGCCGGCCACCAGCTGCTCGGTCTCCGCGCGGCCATGCGTCTCGATGAAGCCGAGCACCACGTCCACGCCTCGCTTCTTGAGCGCGTGGGCCTCCTCCAGCATGCGGTACGTCTTGCCCACGCCGGCGGCGAAGCCGATGTAGAGCTTGAGGCGGCCGCGCCGACCCCGCTCCACCAGCTCCAGGAAGTCCTCCGCGCGTGTGCGCCGCGTCCTCACGCTGGCAGCTCCTTGCCTCGCTCCAGGCCCCGCGAGCGCGCCGCTGGCCCGCTGGCCTCCTCGCGGCCGGCGGGAATCGGGATGTAGCGTCTCCTGGGCCCTGGCGCCATGTCCGCGTGCCGTGCCCTCAGGGCGCTGTCCTGGAGTCCTCGGAGGCTCCCATCGTAGGGACGATCCCCGCCGAGCTCCCGGGGACCTCGGGCCTGCCAAACTGCCGATCCAACGCGAGGTTCAGCGCCAGGACGTTCACGCGCGGCTCGCCCAGCACGCCCCAGGTGCGGGCCTCGACGTGGGTGTCCACCACGGCGGCGACACGCTCGGGAGCCACCCCGCGCGCCTTCGACACGCGGGCCACCTGCCACCGCGCGGCCTCGGGAGACAGGTGCGGGTCCAGCCCGGAGGCAGAGGTGGTGACGAGCTCCGCCGGCACGGGCCCCGGAGCCTCCGGGTTCTCCCGGCGCAGGCGCTCGGCCTCCGCGATGGCGCGGTCGCGCAGCTTCTGCGAGGTGGGGCCCAGGTTGCTGCCCGAGGAAGCGGCCGCGTCGTACCCATTGCCCGCCGCCGAGGGCCGCGGCTGGAAGTACGCCGCCTGGGTGAAGCCCTGCCCGATGAGCGCGCTGCCCACCACCCGGCCGCGCTCGTCCGTGATGAGCGAGCCGTTGGCCTCTCGCGAGAAGAGCAGCTGGGCCCCGCCCGTGACGACCAGCGGGTAGAGCACCCCGGTGAGCACCAGGGTGACGAGGCAGGCCCGCAGCGCGGTGAGGAGTGCGGATGACATGACGGAAGTCCTTTCGTTCACGAGGTGGGCCGCTCAGGCCAGGCCCACGGCGGTGAGCAGCACGTCAATGGCCTTGATGCCGACGAAGGGGACGATGACGCCCCCCACGCCGTAGATGAGCAGACTGCGCCGCAGCAGCGCCTCCGCGCCCAGCGGCCGGTAGCGCACGCCCCGGAGCGCCAGCGGGATCAACGCGATGATGATCAACGCGTTGAAGATGACCGCCGCGAGGATCGCGCTGTAGGGCGACGTCAGCCCCATCACGTTGAGCGGGGCGATCTCCGGGAACACCCCCATGAAGAGCGCCGGGAGGATGGCGAAGTACTTCGCCACGTCGTTGGCGATGGAGAACGTGGTGAGCGTGCCGCGCGTCATCAGCAGCTGCTTGCCCACCTCCACCACCTCCAGCAGCTTGGTGGGGTTGGAGTCCAGGTCCACCATGTTGCCGGCCTCCTTGGCCGCCTGGGTGCCCGTGTTCATCGCCACCCCCACGTCCGCCTGGGCCAGCGCGGGCGCGTCGTTGGTGCCGTCCCCCGTCATCGCCACCAGCTTGCCCTTGGCCTGCTCGGCGCGGATGAGCGCCAGCTTGGCCTCGGGCGTGGCCTCGGCCAGGAAGTCATCCACGCCCGCCTCCCGGGCGATGGCCCCCGCGGTGCGCGGGTTGTCGCCCGTGATCATCACCGTGCGGATGCCCATGGCGCGGAAGCGATCGAAGCGCTCCTTGATACCGCCCTTCACCACATCCTTCAGGTGGACGATGCCCAGCACGCGCGCCCCCTCAGCCACCGCCAGCGGTGTGCCGCCAGCGTCGCCGATCCGCGCGGCCGCCTGAGCCAGCTCCGCGGGGACGACGCCGCCCTGTGCCTGCACGTGCTTGATGATGGCGTCCACCGCGCCCTTGCGGATGCTGCGCGGATGCGGGTCGATGATGTCGCAGCCGCTCATGCGCGTCTGCGCGGTGAAGGGCACGAAGGTGGCGCCGTGCGCCTGCAGCTCGCGAGGGCGCATCCGGAAGGTGTCCTTCACCAGCGTGACGATGGAGCGGCCCTCGGGCGTCTCGTCCGCCAGGCTCGCCAGCTGCGAGGCCTCCGCCAGATCCTCCATGCGCACCCCCGACAGCGGTAGCAGCTCCGTGGCCATGCGGTTGCCCAGCGTGATGGTGCCCGTCTTGTCCAGCAGCAGCGTGTCCACGTCCCCCGCCGCCTCCACGGCCCGGCCGCTCATGGCCAGCACGTTCTTGCGCAGCAGCCGGTCCATGCCCGCGATGCCGATGGCGCTCAACAGCCCGCCGATCGTCGTGGGGATGAGGCACACCAGCAGCGCCACCACCGCGGTGCCCGACACGCCCACCCCGGAGTAGAGGGCCATGGGCACCAGCGTCACGCACGCCAGCAGGAAGATGATGGTCAGCCCCACCAGCAGGATGTGGAGGGCGATCTCGTTGGGCGTCTTCTGCCGCGCCGCGCCCTCCACCAGGCCGATCATCCGGTCCAGGAAGGACTCGCCCGGGTTGACGGAGATGCGAATGACGACGCGGTCCGAGAGCACCTTGGTGCCGCCCGTCACGGCCGAGCGGTCACCGCCGGACTCTCGAATGACGGGGGCGGACTCGCCGGTGATGGCGGACTCGTCCACGCTGGCGATGCCCTCCACCACCTCGCCATCGCCAGGGATGAGGTCCCCCGCCTCGCACGCCACGAGATCCCCCTTGCGCAGATCGGGCGCGGGCACCCGCTCCTCGCGCCCCTCCACGAGCCGGCGCGCGGTGGTGTCCTTGCGCATCTTCCGCAGCGCGCTCGCCTGCGCCTTGCCGCGGCCCTCCGCCACGGCCTCGGCGAAGTTGGCGAAGAGGACGGTGAACCACAGCCACAGCGTCACCAGCACCGTGAACCATACCGGCGTCTCCGGCGTGCCCGCCGCGAACAGATCCCTCACCACCAGCACCGTGGTGAGCAGGCTGCCCGCCCACACCACGAACATGACCGGGTTGCGGGCCACGTCCCGGGGGTGGAGCTTGCGCAGGCTGTCCACCGCGGCCTGCTTGAGGAGCGCCGGCTCGAAGAGCGACGCCTGCTTCGAGGAGGTGGGAGCCATATCAGAACACCTTTCCGGCCCCGGCGAGGAAGTGCTCGACGATGGGGCCCAGGGAGAGCGCGGGGAAGAACGTGAGCGCGCCAACGATGACGATGACGCTCACCAACAGCCCGGTGAAGAGCGCGCCGTTGGTGGGGAAGGTGCCAGGGCCCGCGGGCACCACCTTCTTGCCCACCATGGAGCCGGCGATGGCCAGCACCGGGATGATCATCAGGAAGCGGCCCGCCAGCATCACCAGCCCCAAGCTGATGTTCCAGAAAGGGGTGTTGGCGTTGAGGCCCGCGAAGGCGCTGCCGTTGTTGCCCGCGCCGCTGCTGTACGCGTAGAGGAGCTCCGACAAGCCGTGTGGCCCCGCGTTGTTGAGCGAGGAGATGCCCTGGGGGAGGACTGCCGCCACGGCGCCCAGCCCGAGGATGAGCAGCGGGAAGATGAGGATGTACAGCACGGAGAGCTTCATCTCCTTGGCCTCGATCTTCTTGCCGAGATACTCGGGCGTGCGTCCCACCATGAGCCCAGCGATGAAGACGGAGAGCACCACCATCACCAGGATTCCGTAGAGGCCAGCGCCCACGCCGCCGAAGATCACTTCGCCGAGCTGGATGTTCAGCAGGGGCACCAGCCCGCCCAGCGCGGTGAAGCTGTCATGCATGGAGTTGACGGCGCCGCACGAGGCGTCCGTGGTGACGGTGGCGAAGAGCGTGGAGGCGGAGAGGCCGAAGCGCACCTCCTTGCCCTCCATGTTGCCCACCTGCGCCACCTGCGCCGAGGCCACGGCGGCGTTGTCCGCGGACTCGGCCGCGTAGGCGACAGCCACCCCCGCGAAGAAGAGGACGCTCATGGCCGCGAAGAGGGCCCAGCCCTGCTTCGTGTCCCGGGCCATCTTCCCGTACGTGTAGGTGAGGGCCGCGGGGATGGCGAAGATGGAGAGCAGCTGCACCAGGTTGGTGAGCGGCGTGGGGTTCTCGAAGGGGTGGGCGCTGTTGGCGTTGAAGAAGCCACCCCCGTTGGTGCCCAGCATCTTGATGGCCTCCTGGGAAGCCACCGGCCCCATGGCGAGCGTCTGCTTCGCTCCCTCCAGCGTCGTCAGCTCGCGGTAGGGCGCGAAGTTCTGCAGCACGCCCTGGGACACGAGGAAGAGCGCGTAGAGGACGCACAGGGGCAGCAGCACGTAGAGCAGCCCGCGGACGAGGTCCACCCAGAAGTTGCCCAGCGTCTTCTGCCCCTCGAGACCCGGGCGGCGGGTGAAGCCCCGCGCCAGCGCGAGCGCCACGCAGATACCCGCCGCCGAGGACACGAAGTTCTGCCACGTCAGCCCCGCCATCTGGGTGAGGTAGCTCATCGTCGATTCGCCCGCGTAGGACTGCCAGTTGGTGTTGGTGGTGAAGCTGACCGCGGTGTTGAAGGCCTGCTCCGGCCCCACCGCCGCCAGGCCCTGCGGGTTGAGCGGCAGCACGTGCTGGAGCCGCTGGAGCAGGTAGACGATGAAGACGCTGAACAGGCTGAAGGCCAGCAGCGCCAGCGTGTACTGGCTCCAGCTCTGCTCGCGCTTCGCGTCCGCCCCGCACAGGCGCAGCAGCAAGCGCTCCACCGGGCCGAGCACCCGAGGCAGGGGCTGGTGCTCTCCCTCGAAGACGCGGAAGAGGTAGCCGCCCAGGGGCTTCGTCAGCGCGAGCACGAGCCCGAAGAACAGGAGGATCTGCAACCAACCGATGAGAGTCATGAAGGGTCCCGAGCTAGAACCGCTCCGGGCGGAGCAGGGCGTAGACGAGGTAGACGGTGAGCAGCACCGCGAGCGTGGCGCCGGCCGCATATTCGAAGGTCATGGCAGAGGGTCCTCTCTCAGAGGCGCTCGCAGCCGCGGGCATAGGCCCACGAGAGCGCGAAGAAGCCGGTGGTGACGAGCACGAGCACGAGATCCATGGGCGTTGACCCTTCTCTAGAAGTAGGCCGTGATACCGGCGACCACGAGCGTCTGTGAGGGCTTCAACACGGGAGCTCCTTCCTCTGTCGTCTCACGGCCAGAGAAGGCGTCCTCGGTCGAACGATCGTGCCTCGCCTCCAGCTTGAGGGTGAGGTGCTCGGCGGGCGTCACCTCGAGGGTGAGGGTGCCCCCGGAGAGAGTCTGCGCAGTCCCGGTGATGAGCCCATCACGGTCCCTGTAGAACTCGGCGCGAGCGGCGAGGGCCACGGGCTCGGAGAGCTGCAGGCGGGCGTTGAGGCCCGCGGCGTACCAGAGCGCCGCGTCCGCGCCCGGGAGGCGTTGTGTCCCCACGTCCGCGGTGACCCCCAGGCTGAAGGCCTCCGTCACCTTGTACGTGGCCACCACGTCGCCGAACAGGCGCAGGCCGTCACTGTCCTCGCTGCCCTCCTCACCGATGAAGGTGTTGAAGGAGGCGGAGAGGCGCTCGCCTGCATAGGCCACCTGCGTGCCCAGCGCCTTGCCGTGGTTGTTCTCGCCGATGTTCTGCCAGCCGTTGATCAGGTGGAGCTGCGCGCTCCACGCGTCGTTGAAGCGCCAGGCGCCCTTGAGGCCCGTCTGGTAGAAGGGCGACAGCTCGCCCATCCACGAGCGCGTGTACGTCCAGTTGAGCTGCGACTGGAAGGACTCGAAGCCGATGTGGCTCGGGTACATGCCCGCCTCCAACGTGAGCGGGCCACGCGCGAAGGATACCGAGGCCTGCTGCACGTGGCGCCACACGGCGGGCCCCGCCGCCGTGCCCTCCGGCTCGCCTGCGTGCAGCACCTCCATCGCCGTGCCGTAACCCAAGAAGAGGCGGAACCCCACGGGCGCCGGATCCACGCTCACGCCCAGGGTGGCGAGGTTCACCGAGAACTCGTTGGCGCGCTTCGCGGTGGTGCCAGTGCCCGGAATGAAGCTGGCCGCGTCCTCGGGCCGGTTGAAGTTGAGGCCGTAGTACGCATCCACTCCGCCCTCGAGCTTCAGGCGCGAGGCGAGCGCCTCGACAGGGGACGGAGCAGGTGGCTCCGCCGCGGCGGGCGCGGGAGCAGTCGGCGCCTGAGAATCCAGGGGTGCAGCCTGTGCAGCGCACAAGCTGTACAGCAGGGTGGTGAGTTCGAGGATCGCCATGGCTCAGGAAGAGGGGGAGATTGCTCCCTTCCCCGAAGCACCTGCCGTGCCAGACCCGCTGACCCACCCCTCCAATCATTCCAGGCAGTTATCTCTGGTCACCTCGCCGCACGGTTGCAGATTGCACGACTCGATTGAAACCATCGTGCATGCTGGCGGGCCTGCTCCCGAGCTTCCCACTCGAGCAGCACCTCAGCGACCATCCGCCAGCACGACCGTGAAGCGAACGAGCCCCCTCATACCCCGGCCGCTGGATCCCACCCGTAGAAGCGCCTCATCTCCTCGTAGAGCTCCGGCGTCTTCTCCTTCATCTCCCGGGGCTTCTCGAAGAAGGACTCGGTGGCCACCGCGAAGAACTCCGCCTCGTTGAGCGTGCCGTAGTCGTCCAGCACCTTGCGCTCCACGCGCCGGCCCTGCCGCAGCGCCTGGAAGTGCTCGCCCATCACCGCGGCCCAGGCCCGGTAGTGCGAGTACTCGCGCAGCCTCGGCGTCCCATCGAAGGCCCCGTCCGCCCGATCCAGCACGTGGGCGAACTCGTGCGCCGCCGTGTCATGCCCGTCCCGCGGGTTGTTCAGCCCGGCCAGCACCGCGGGCCACGAGAGGATGACCTGGCCCCAGTGCTTCGCCTCGCCGAGCGTCGCCCCCGTGCGCTCCGGCAGCTTGAAGGCTCTGGGGTAGACGATGATCTCCCGCAGCCGGTCGTAATAGGAGAGGTCCAGGTGGAGCACGAGCTGCACCGCGGAGGCCCCCACCACCACGCGCACCTCGTCCGTGATGACGAACCCGTTGGCCCCGAGGAACTCCTTCTCCCAGATGAACACCTTGAGCATGTCCAGGAAGCGCTGGCGCAGCTCCGGGGACAACGTGCGGAGGAAGGAGACGCGCGCCTCGAGAGCCCCCAGCCACTCGGGAGGGAAAGGGCGGCGCGTCAGCCGACGGCGCCAAAGCCAACGAAAGGGTCCAGCCATCGCCGCGCCAGCTTGCCACCGCGGCCCGGCGCCGCACCACTGGGCCAGCTCAGCGCGACACGAGGCGCGGCGGCCAGGACGACTCCGGGAGCCGAATCACCAGCGCCGCGTCCAGCGCCTCCACCACCTGGGTGAAGCACTGATGGTCCCGCGTCTGGAACACCTCGTGGTCACCCTCGGCGGTGCGCAGCACGAGCCAGTACGTCTCGCTGGCCACCAGCGTGTACAGCAGCGCGGCGAGCAGCAGCCCCATGATGGCCGTGAGCGCCGCGTACACCGGGCCCGAGTCCGGGTGCGCGAGCAGCGCGGGCACCCCCAGCGTCACGCACACGCCCGCCAGCAGCAGCGGCAGGGAGGGGCGGGGGGACTCGCGCCGCGTCCGGAAGCCAGTGAGCTCCTTCAACCGGTACACACCGCCACCCGCCTCCACGGCGTCGTGCGTCAGCCGCAGCCCGCGTGTCTCGAGCAGGGGGCGTGCGCTCGACGGTGGACAGGGCTCAGGGGGCAGTGGAGGCACGAGCCGCAGGACGACTCGGGGGCGCTGGGGCGCCACGGTCGAGGGTTCCTGATCGCTCATCCTGCCTCCCTCGGGCTGGTGTCGCGGGAGACTCTGACACGGGTCGGCGGCGCTCCGAGCGCTTTGCGCGCCTCGTGCGTGAGGATGCGCCAGGGATTCAACGATTGGGGGACCGGGATGTCCGGCATGTGACGCCCCGGCGGTGGGGCGCGCTCAGGAGGGTGGGGGCCTGAGCAGCCCCGCCCGGTCGAGCAGCTCTCGCACGCGCAGGCCCAGGGCGATGTGCTCGGGGTTGGAGGCGGTGAAGCGCTCGGGGGTGAGGGTGATGAGCGTGCCCAGCGAGCCCACTGGCTCGATGCGCACGGGCGCGGGGAGCGGAGGCACGGTGCCCCGACGGTGCGCGAAATACGTTATCCAGCCCACGCGCGCATCCCCTTTCTGAGCCTTGGGGATAAGCTCCATGGCGTGAGTGGTGCTCGCTACGCCCCAGTCAGGATCCCACGCCAAGGCCATGCTTGCGAGTACCTGCCCTAACGCGGTGGCACTGAGCATTCGCTCTGCCACTTCACCTTCTCTGGGTGGATGCAGCAAGCACACGTTGCTCACCCATTCGGTGTAGACACCGCAAGTGATGTCCAAGGTCGTTGCCTTGGCATCAGGCCGCTGACTCCAGACATGAAGACTGAATCCGAGGTCATCGATGACGGAGCTGTCGAGATCCGCTCGGTTCCTTCCGTGGAGAAGAAGCTTCTTGAGTTCTTCTCGATCATCCACGCGCACCGGATGACCTGGCGAGCCACGGGCTGCTCGGCCTTTTCGATACCATTGGCCGAGCGACGCATCACACTGCGCCAACATCTGAAAGAAGAGTTCTGCGCGCCGGGCGCACTCACCCGCATCCTCACGCCGAGCCCCCCAGTATGCACCCACGTAGTGGACTTCCTCCTGCATGACCCATTCCCTACGGTATTGGCGGCGTGTGGACGATCTGGATGTTCTCTATGCCTGCTCGGTCGAAGTAGCTGCGAAGAATGTCGACCATTTCGCGCTCGGCCATGTGCCAATAGACTGGGGTACCACGGGCTGCTTTCGATTGCCGCGCGGCCTGATCGAGGAGTTTCTGGAAGTTCCCTGATGCTTTGTACCAGTCCTCAGGCTGTCGATCCTTCTTGAAGAGCTTGCGGTAGCCTGGCCCCTTGGCCTCCTTCAGCACACCCGCATTGAAGCCGTCGTACTCCACCTTGCCGATGAAGTAGACCTCGTCGGCAGAGCGGCCGGTGATCTGCTCCTGGTAGCGCCTGGAGCGCTCGGAGCCAGAGAACTTCTTGCGCCTCCACTCACCAGGGCCCTTCGCTGGGGTGGCTCTTCGTTCGCCACCCGGAGCCCTCTCCGCAGTCATGAGGACGTAGACGGCACCGGCGCCCGTGCCCAGCGCCTTCGCCGTGGCGCCCACGGGGACCAGCACCTGCTCCACCGCCAGCGCTCCTTCGGCGCTCAGTGACAGCACCGGCAGCCGCGCTCCCGCTGTGCCGATGCGCGTCGCGGTGCCGGCCGCGCTCCCGTAGAGCATGAGCAGGTGCGTGGCCAACCGCGCCGCCTCTCGAATCTGCTCCTGCAACGGCAGCGCCGAGTAGCGCGCGAAGTACTCCGGCGAAGAGGCAATCAGCACCGCCACCGCCGATGGAAGCTGCTTCAAGCCCTCGATGCTGTGGATGGGCTCAGTGACGAGCTGGGCCAGCGCCAGCACCATCTCCCCCAGCGCGTCCTCGGCTCCGTCCAGCGCGGCGTTGAACCAGTCGCGCTCCAGTCCCAGCTCTCCCAGCAGCGGGCCGGACCTCTGCAGTGACTCATCCACCGGGTAGAAGACTCCGCCCCTGTCCCAATAGAAGGCTCCCACCTCGAACTGGCCTGCCATGAGCCTGCCCTCACGCAGCTCCACGCGACCCATTCGCTGCAGAGGCCTCCCCGTGACAGCGCTCACCAGGTAGCCGTCTGGGCGCATCACCACCAGAAACTCAAAGGGGCGCGTGCGCTTCAACACCTCCGCATACGGCACCTCCTCACCCGCGCCGAGCACCTGCCGCAGCACGACGACAAGAGCGCGCCGTGGGCCAAAGCTCTGGAGGGTGGTTCGTGTACCCGCCAGGGCCTCCCACATCCCCTGCGCCTCATCGGTCTCCAGCGCTTCGCCCACCTCAAGCCTGGAGCCCTCCTCCAGGCCAGCGGCTCGCTGCAGCCGTTGAAAGCTGTCCGCCTGTTCCCAGAAGCCGAAGCCACCCCCGTCATCCAACTGCCTCTCTGCGTGTCGCCTCAGAGCGCCACTCGTGACGCACCCCGCCAACGACAGCGCGACTCCCAACAAGAGGATGTAGCGAGCCACGGTGGACGTGATGAGCATCCCGCACCTCCTGGAGGGCGTTGGATCAGGGGCTGCTGAGAATTCGGACCTGGGAGCCGCTCAGCGCGCCGTTGGACACCGTCAGCGTCACCGTGCCGGGCTGTGGTGCCTTGAAGTAGAAGGCCGCCTCCGCCTGCGCCGTGGACAGCGCCACCGTGCTCACCGCGGGCCCCGCACACTCCGGATCCGCGTGGAACGTGAGCCCCGAGGCCGCCTCCCCGCTCGCCGTGAGGTTGAACTCCTCCGGCGCGGGCTTCGACAGGTTGCCCTGGGCGTCCTGGCTCTGCACCACCACGCTCCCCGAGCACGCCCCTGCCGCCACTCCCTCGGGCGCCGTGAGGAACACCACCTGGGACGCCGCCCCCGCCAGCACGTCCACATCGAATGTCGCCCCCGGAGCCGTGTTCGGGTCGTACCCCTCCCCCGTGATGATGTTGGAGCTGATGAGGTTGCCAGTCCCGAGATCCGAGATCCCCGCCTGATACGCCGGGTTCGTCACCGCGCCGTTGTGCAGCGTGTTGTTGCGCACCCGGAGGTGCGTCGGCATCACAGGGCTGCCGCCGTTCGCCTCGGCCTGGTAGAGGTTGAGGCCCACGTCGTTGCCGGTCAGCGTGTTGCCCTCGAGGATCGCGTCCTGCACGAACGCGATGCCGAAGAGCGGCCCCCCCGCAACCAGGATGCCCGAGCCCGAGGCACTGCCTCCGGTATACGCGTGGCCCGTGAGCTGATTCCCCGTCACCTGCCCCGTCGCGCCGTCGCTGAGCTGGATGCCATTCTGCGCGATGTGGCCCACCGGCCCTGCCCCCGTCACCGTGTTGCTGGCGACGTGCACCTGCATCCGCCCGGCCAGTAAGAGGCCCGCCTTCTGGTAGCCGCTGACGCTGTTGCCCAGGAGCTCCACCTCCCGAGCCACGCTCGCGTCCGGGTTGCGCACCTCGATGGCGAACCCCTCCTGGCACCCCCACGGCACACCCGCTGGATTGTCGGCGACCCGCTGGTTCCTGGAGATGCCGGAGACCTCGCTCTCCACCACGGAGCCCGAGGCCCCCAGCAACCGGATGCCGGCCAGCCTTTCACTCCCCGCGGCGCACGGCCCCTCCGTCAGCAGCCCTTGCGCCCTCACCTTCACGTTGCGCACGTGGGCCGTCTCGCCCCGGTTGCGCAGGATGGCGCCGCCAAAGGTGCCTCCCACCGGATCCACCGCCGTGAGCACCCGCCCCGCACCGTCGAGCGTGAGCCCGTCCGGGATGAACACCGGCGTGTCCGTGATGCAGTCGTCCTCCAGCGTGATCAGCTCCTGCCCGAGCCGGGCCTTACATTCCGGGTGGCCACAGGCAGGCCCGCTCCAGCTCACCTCATAGCGGACGCGAATGCTGAGCCCCACCGAGTTGGTCACCGTGACTTCGATCGTGGGCATGACTCCCGACGGCACGCAGGACAGGGCCGTCCAGAGCACCTCGCTCGTGTCCCCCGTCTGCACGGGGACCCCCAGCGTGCCGGTGTTCGCCTTCCAGCCGAAGCTCAGCGTCCCACCCGATGGGTCCTCGGCCGAGATGCTCAGCTTCAGCAGCTCTCCGGGCGCGGCCGTCAGCGTCGTGGGCGAGGCAGCCACGATCGAGGGCGGCGTCCTGTCCCGCACGCACAGGCCCACCCCGTACCCCACCGCCCCACCGTACGCGTCCTCGACGCGCACCTGCACGATGCAGTTGTCGCAGGTCGCCGCCTCGGGCAGGGCGCTCGGGGTGAAGCGGAACGCCGGGCCGGTGCCTTCCGCCCGGCTCCCTTCACAGCTCGCCGACCACGTATAGGTGAGCGCGTCACCCTCCTCGTCGGCCACGCCTTGAAGCTCCAGCGTCACCTCCTGCCCCACGGCGACGGTCTCCGCGGGGACCGCCACCAGGCGCCCGGCCTTCGGCCACCGGTTGAGCCGCACCGTCGTCCCGTCACTCAACGTCCCCACGCCCGTGACGTCGAGGGTGAATGTCAGGGAGAGCGTCTCCTCGCCGGAGCCCACCACCAGCGTCAGCGTCCGCTGGCCGCCCGAAGCGGGGGCCGTCCACGTCGGTGATGCGGAGTGCGCATCATCAAAGGTGCCCGCGTCCGCCTCCCACGTGTACGAGAGCTCCTCCCCCGCATCCAGGCCACGCGCCACGGCCCGAAGCTGGATCGCCCCCCCCGGCACCACCGAGGCCTTCGAGCCCACCACGGCCTCGATGAACGGCGGCGTGGGGGCCAACGGCGCCGTCGCGCCTGGCACTCCTCCCACCAGGAGGATCAACGCCGGCTGGTGCTGCTCGAGCGGCTCGCTGTCCACCTCGACGTCGAACTGCCGCGCCCCCGCCGCGTCGAAGGCCTCGATCCGGAAGGCGTAGCGCTGCCTCGCGGGGAGGGAGCGCAGCCAGCCCTGCCACACCGTCCCTTCACCTTCGAGCACCAGGGAGGAGGAGAAGAAGCTGCCCCGGGACGCGGTGGCCGTCACCCGCGCCACGGAGTCCGCCGGTACCGAGCGAGGCAGCACGAAGACCACTCGCGCCGAGCCCACCGGGCCCAGCTCCACCGGGGGAACCTCCGCCACACAGCCCGCCAGGGCCACCATCCACACCATGGCCCACGACGAAGAAAGGCGCCTGGCCTCTACCCGGATCATGTCTCGCACCTCCGGTCCGGTGCTCCGGGACCTGATCCACGATACCGGCGCGAGGCCCCGCGTCAAAAGACGCCTCACCGCTACATCCTCCGCGAGCCGTGAGCCGCGCCCGCGGGACGGCCCGGCTCAAGGAGCCGATCAGACCGTGGCGAGCTGGTGGCTGCTGGACGGCCGGGAGACGGTGCGCCGCCGCATCGCGTCGCGATCCGCCAGCAGCGCCATGAGCGCCTGCATCCGCGTCTCGTACTGGTTCACCGGGTAGCCGTGGAGCACGCCGCTGGTGCTGAGGAACATCCGCGTCATCTCGTCGCCGCCGTAGCTGAAGGCGCGCTGCGTGTAGCGCTCCAGCACCTCGCGCCGCGCCTGCCCGAAGAGGCGCCCCGCGGTGAACGTCACCTCGAGCCCTTCGAGATCAATCAGCAGATCCACCCTGCGGCCGAACGTCGACAGCTTCTCCTCCATGTCGGCCTTCCAGTGCTGCACGTCCGCGGCGCTCACCAGCAGGCACCGGGTGAAGTGCGCGTGCACCACATCGTTCTGGGGGTCGTACTCGAACGTCATCCTCCAGGACATGGCTTCTCCTCTCCGAGAACCTTCGGTGGCCGCGCCCACGAACCCTGGAGACAGGTTGGCAGGGTGAGCCGGGTAGACAGTCAGAACCGTTACTTCCTGATTTGTATTTCTAGCTGGTTTTCAAAGTTAGATCAACGGCGGCCGCCACCCACGAAGGCGCCGGAGGTGAGGTGGCTGGGGCATAATGTGCGCCCCATGTCCCTCCGCGGGTGGAGCGGCGCGGCCTGGGCGCGGAGGTGGTGATGATCCTCGGAGAGGACGACACGAGGAGCGGGGCGGAGCGGCCCGAGCCACAGCGGACGGTGGAGTGCGCCGAGGCGGTGGAGTGGCTGTCGGGCCGAGCGCTCCTGGAGGGGTGCTCGGTCATCACCTCCCTGCCGGACGTGTCCGAGCTCCCCGCGCTCTCGCTGGCCGAGTGGAAGCGCTGGTTCATCCACGCGGCGGCGCGGGTGATGGCGAAGGTGCCGGCAGAGGGCGTGGCCATCTTCTACCAGACGGACGTGAAGAAGGCCGGGGCGTGGGTGGACAAGGGCTACCTGATCAGCAGGGCCGCGGAGGAGGCCGGCTGCGAAGCGCTCTGGCACAAGGTGGTGTGCCGACGGCCTCCGGGCACGGTGACGTTCGGGCGCCCGGCGTACTCGCACCTGCTGTGCTTCTCGCGAGGCGTGCGCGTGGACCTGGGCCGGGCGACGGCGGACGTGCTGCCCGAGGCGGGCGAGGTGACGTGGACGCGCGGCATGGGCGTGCAGGCGTGCCTGGCCGCGTGCCGCTTCATCCTGGAGCACACGCCCACGCGCACGGTGGTGGATCCGTTCTGCGGCCACGGCACGGTGCTGGCGGTGGCCAACGCGCTGGGGCTGCACGCGGTGGGCGTGGAGCTCAGCCGCAAGCGCGCGAAGAAGGCGCGAGCCCTCCGCGTCACCCTGGACGCGGGCACCTTCACCCTCGCTGCCGCGCGCAATCAGCCAGGGCCCGAGGACGACTCCTGACGCGAGCCGTGAGCCCAACCTCCGACTCGAGGGAGGGGCGGTGTCGACCCGGGTGCACTCGAAGGTGATGTCCTGCACCCTGGCCAACATTTGGCCTTCCCGGTGGTTTGACGTGTCTGTGGACGCCCGGTCTGATCACACGTGAGCGGAGAGAGAGCTCCTCTTCGCAGCAGCTGAGAGGGCGTGTGGTTTCGACAGCTGGACCCGGGGGGGGACCCAGCATGAAGCGTTTGGAGATCGACATCCGTTCCTCCGCGCTCCTCGCAGGTATCGAGGTGCCCGGGCCTGGCGCCGCGCGGGGTTCCCCCCGGACTCAACACAAGGGAGCACCGCATGAGCAACCGCAGCAACAGCCAGGGCGTCGTCCACCTCCCCTTCGCCGCCGCCTTCGGAGCGTACCTCCGGCGCATCGGCGAGCTGGGGGCCGTGGAGGGGCCCAACGGCGCCGCCGAGCTCAGCCCCACGCTGCAGCCCATCGTGGCGGCGATGCACCATGTGCTCGCCGGCGGCGAGGTGCAGGTCCACATCGTGCAAAGCGGCCAGCCGGACATCTTCCAGGAGCTGCAGCAGCGCGCGGAGCAGGCCATCTCGGAGACCAACGCCCTCAACCACTCCCCGGGAACCCTGGTCGTCACCGCCGTATGAGCCCGTCCTCGCGCCTCCAGGGAGTCCTCCGAGCCGCCTTCCGGCGCTGGGTCAACGCCCAGAGCGTCCAGGAGGTGCTGGCCGCCAGCAGCGTGGGCGCGTGGGTGGCGCTCGTCGCGCTGGTGCTGGTGATGCTGGCGGCCAGCCAGTGGGCGCCGGGCGCCGAGGAGTTCTTCGCCCTGCCGCTGGGCACCGCGCTGCTGTGCTTCACGCCCGCCCTGGTGGACTTCGCCTTCGCCCTGCTGCACCGCGAGCAGCAGCACATCGACTCGCGAGGGTGGCTGCTGGCGCTCATCGGCACCACGGGCCTCCAGTTCTTCGTCGCGAGCCTGATGGCGCTCTCCGCGCTGCCGGGGGCCACCGTCTTCGGCGCGCTCTTCCTGTTCACCGCCGGCTTCCACGGCCGACTCTTCCGGGTCACCCCCCGCACGCCCTTCCTCGCGCTGGGCACCGCGCTGGCGCTGGTGCTGGCGGCGGCCCTCTTCGCCCGGCGGGAGCACGCGGCCCTCTTCGCCGTCATTGGCCCGGCGGCCCTCATGGCCGAGTTCTACCTGGGCACCTTCGCCGTCCAGCATGATCGCACCGCCGCGGAGGCGGAGCGGCTGCGCGCCGCCGTCCAGGCGCAGCTGCTGGAGCAGCAGGAGCGGGACGTGGGCCGCATGTCCCAGGCCCTCACGGAGATCATCAACCACAGCCAGGACATCCACGAGGCGCAGCTGGCGGCGGGCAGCGCCGCAGATCTGCTGGCGGGCCTGGTCGCGCGCAGCCAGGTCCTGGGCCGCGGAGAGCCGGCGAAGCTCGTCCGACAGCTCCACGAGAACCTCACCCACATCCGCGATCGCGTGATGGAGATCCACCAGAAGGGCCGCCTCCACGTCGGCAGTGATCCGGAGGCGGTGGACCTGGCACCGGTGCTGGACTCCGTGCGGCAGAGCATGGCCCTGCGCTTCCCCGAGGTGGACATCCAGGTGCAGGTGGACCGCGGCGAGCCGCTGCGCGCGTGGGTGCGAGGGGGTGTCACCACGCTGCGGCGCGTGGTGGACAACCTCGTTACCAATGCATGCGAGGGGGACGGCTTACGCGCCGCCGCGAGCGTGCGTATCTCCGCGCGCACCGAGCCCCTGAGCGGGAGGTTGGAGATGCTCATCGAGGATGATGGTCCCGGCTTTCCGCCGGAGCGGCTCGCGGTCCCCATCCAGGGGCTGTCCAGCACCAAGCCCCAGGGCACGGGGCTGGGGCTGTACACCAGCGAGTGCCTGATCCGTGCGAGCGGGGGGCTCCTGGAGCGCCAGAACGCCCAGGCGGGGGGCGCGGTGCTGCGCGTCCTGCTGCCCCGGGAGGTGCGCACATGAGCGGCGGATCCATCTACCAGGAGGCGCTGCGGGTGCTGCGGCGGCTGAACCTGCCGGAGACGGCCGAGCGGGACGTGGTGGCCGCGCTGGAGGCCGCGCAGCCGGGGCCCTTGGCGCTCCTCTACGAGGCGGGAGTGGAGGCGGGGCTGCGGCGCGAGGCGCTGCTGGCCCGAGGCGCCGGCATCTTCCTCAGCTTCGCGGCGGGCAACCTGGCCGATGACGTCAGCGACGGAGACTGCACCTACTACGCCAGCCCCTACCGGGTGGGGCCCTATGTTCAGTTCCTCCTGCAGAACCTGGCGTGGGCCACGCTGGCGCGGGCGGAGGTGCCAGGCGAGGTGCTGGCGGAGGCGGCGGGGGCGCTGGCGAGCGCGGCGGGGCCCCAGGCGCTGGAGGTGCGGACGCAGGCGTGGACGGCGCCCATCTTCCGCCGGGTCGCCGAGGGGCTCGCGGGCCAGCAGTGGGCAGCGTACCTGCGGCTGCTGTGGACGGGGACGCCGCTGGCGGAGCGCTCGGCGGTGGGCCACGGGCTGGGCATCGCGGCCCACGTGGCCGAGGACATCCGCTCCAAGGACCCGCGCTTCTTCAGCATGCCGGAGGCAGATCAGCGCGAGGTGGTGCGCTGGGCCCGGGCGGGGATGGAAGGCGTGCGGCGCGAAGGACTGCGGTGCCTGGACGCGGCGCTCAGGCGCATTGATCCGATTCTTCCGGAGGTGGTGCCATGAGGACGGAGCCAGCACAGGACGGGGCGTTCAGTGGTGAGGTGGCCGCGTACTACGACGCCAAGACGGAGGCCATCCTTCGCCGCTACGGACCCGGGCCGCGGGTGCACTACCACACGGGCGTGGTGGATGAGGCGCCACCGCCGGGACTGCCGGCCGAGGCGCTGCGGAGGCTCATCCATGAGTCGCAGGAGCTGATGCTGCGCGAGCTGTCGCTCGCGGTGGGCATCCCTCGCGGGGGCGTCGAGGTGCTGGACGTGGGCTGCGGGCTGGGAGGTGGCTCGCTGTACTGGGCGTCCCAGCACCGCGCGCGCGTCACGGCCATCACGATCGCCCCCTCCCACGTGCCGTGGGTCAGGCACTTCGCGAACGTGGCAGGCGTGGCGGATCGGGTGACGGCCATGGTGTGCGACGCGCTGGAGGTGCCAGGCGAGGAGCGCTTCGACCTGGTGGTGGCGGTGGAGAGCTCTTGCTACCTGCCGCGGCGCGAGTGGTTCCGCGGGCTGTCCAGGCTGCTGCGACCGGGCGGCATGGTGGCCATCGCCGACTGCTTCCTCGGCCGGCAGGAGCTGGCGGCGCCGTTCGACCGGTACTGGCGCACGCACATCGGCACCGTGGAGGAGTACTTCCGCTCGGCGAGCGCGGAGGGCCTGGAGTTGGAGCTCCACCAGGACATCTCCGGGCGGGCGGTGAACTTCTGGACGCTGACGCTCGACCTGCTCGCGCGGGAGCGCGAGGCGGCGCTGCGCGCGGGCACCCAGAGCGTGGGCCGGAGCGAGTCCCAGCGCGAGCACCTGCGGCTCCAGCAGGCGTTCCTCGACGGAGGCATCCACTACGGGATGATGGTGCTCAGGCGCCCGGACTGAGCGCGCGGCTGCCTCGCCTGGCCTCCCTCGGTTCGCACGGCCATCGGGAGCGCGCGCCCTCGGCTGTTCGCCTGGGACATGAGCCAGCCAGCGGCTCTGTTTCTTCGTCCGATGCCCTCCGGCCGGATCAGACCAACCGTTGAGTACGTAGCAACCAACGGGAGGCTCACATGACTTTCAAACGGATGGTGATGTTGGGGGCTGTGGCGTCGGCGCTGGTGTTCACGGGGTGCCAGCAGCGCAGCCAGGAGCAGGGCGGCGAGGCAGGTCAGCAGCCGGGCACGGGCGAAACGGGCACCGGAACGGGCGGTGCTGGCACGACGCCCAGCGGCACGGAGCCCAGAGATGAGGACGTGCGTATCCCCGGCGGCGCGGAGACCGAGGAACCCGGCCCCATGGAGACGGAGGGCACGAGCCCTGACGGCATCAGCCCTGAGGACACGGGCGGCGCCGGCGAAGCCGACGACACGGGCGGCACGGGCGGCGCCGGGGACGTGGGCGGCACCAGCTCGGAGGTCGACGACAACCTCGGCTCCGAGGTCGAGAGTGAATCGGAATCGGAGGAGCGGTAGCCCCACCCGCTGAGCTCGACAGGCGCAGGATCCGGGTGTGAGCCGACGAGCACGCCCCGGGCCCTACGCCTGTCCTCTCTCCCGCCGGGCGCCCAGCGCGCAGCCAGGCAGCCCCGAGCCGAGGGGATGAGTGCCAGGCTCCCCTGTGCCTGCCTCACATGGCCCCGGTGGAATGTCCATCCTTGCCGGGGGTGTGAACATGCCGCGCAGCTTCGCCATCACCACGTCTGTTCCCTCGGTCCCGCTCAATGGCTCGGGCCAGGGTGAGTTCACCTTCACCGTCTCCAATGCCCTGGGCCGGCCCGTCCGCGCGCGGGCGGTGATTGAACCCGAGGGACAGCTCCAGCGCGGCTGGGTGATGATCAGCGGGGAGGCCGAGCGGGAGCTCGCCCTGGATGGCACCCAGAACTATGCGGTGAAGGTCTCCACCCCGCCCGGAGTCCCCGAGGGGACCTATTCGTTCCGCCTGGTCGTGGTGGATGTCGCAAACCCGGATGAGGAGTTCGCCATCGGACCCTCGGTGGCCTTCCAGGTCCAACGCCCCGCCGCGCCGCCTCGCAAGCGCTTCCCGATCTGGATTCCCCTCTCGGCGGTCGCGGTCCTCCTCCTGGGCATCGTCACCACGGCGCTCCTGCTGCGCGGTGATGACTCGGGCGCCGGGGGCTCGGGAGCCACGCCCACCGTATCCCTGAGCTTCGACGGCCAGCGCTCCTATGTCGATCTGGGCCAGCCCCGTGCCCTCGACTTCACCGGCAACGTCACGATCGAGGCCTGGATCCGGCCGAGCACCACGGGCGGCTTCCACGACATCCTGGCCCATGGCTACACCCTGCAGCCCTTCGGTGAGCTCTACCTCCGCATCTTCGCCGGGACCTATCAGGTCGGCTCCTGGAATGGCGTGGACCACGGCGTGAGCGCTCGCATGCCTTCGGAGGACGCGGGGCAGTGGGTGCACCTGGCCGGCGTTTATGACGGGACGCACTGGCGCCTCTACCGCAACGGGGAGGAGGTGGCCTCCAGGCCCGACCCGGTCGGCGTCGTTTCCGTCAACGCGCCCTGGGCCATCGGCGCCCGGGGCGGTGGCACGGAGCGCTTCTTCCACGGGGACATCGCCGAGGTGCGCCTCTGGAGCGTCGCGCGCACCCCAGCGCAGCTCCGAGAGGACATGCGCCGCGCCCCCAGGGAGGACACGGAGGGCCTCGTCGGCTCCTGGCCCTTGAGCGAGGGCCGAGGCGCCATCGCCGGGGACCGCTCCCGGAGCCAGGCGCACGGCGTCCTCCGCGGGGCGGACTGGAGCACCCCCTGAGCTCTACTGCAGGAGCAGCTCGCTGAAGGTGGAGTACGAGATCCCCGCCTCCTCGCCGCGCATCGTGAGGGCGGCGTTCTCGATGGGGAACCAGGCCTTGTCCAGGGGGACGTTCGTCACCCTCACCTCGTCACCCGCGGAGAGCTCGGACTGCCCCGAGAGCTCGAGCAGCTCCGAGAGGTCTACCTCATACTTGCCGTTCACCCGCAGCGTCGGATCATACAGGCTCCGCGACGAGTACTCGCTGTCGATGCTGATGTAGAGCGTCGCGGAGGGGGCCAGGCTCTCCGGGTTGTCCACCTGCATCAGGCAGAGGGTGCAGGGGTTCTTGCTCGGCTGCGGGTTCGTCCAGGGCTGGAGCGGGATGCCGTAGTACTGGCGGAGCGGACAGACGGTCTCGTCGTAGCTCCAGCTCAGGGCCCTCAGCGCCGCATGCTGACACACGGGCAGCACCGGGGGCAGGTCGACGTCGAGCAGGGAGCCGTCCACCGTCAGGGTGAGCTTCGAGTCGATCTCGGCCAGCTCGCTCGCGTCCAGCTGCGGCAGCGAGTCCGCCCGCGAGGGACAATCATCCAACAGCGTGGGGTCCGGGCAGTTTCCAGCACCTGCCTCGCAGGCCTTCATCAGGGCCTGGCAGAGCGAGACGCGATGGATGCTGCGGCGCGGGTCCGTGGCGCTCAAGGGGCAAGGGTCTCCGCCCAGGCAGAAGTCCGCGAGCTCCTCCAGGTCGACCGAGCCCTGGCGCACCAGCGCCATCACTTCGGGCCCGGACAGCTCGGGCCGGTAGCCCCAGAGGGTGGAGACAACCCCGGACACCACCGCCGCGGACACCGAGGATCCCGTGAGGATGTCCGTGGGCACGACGCCGCCATCCGCGCCGACATCGGACGCCACCGCGTGCGCTCCGGGCGCCACCAGGCGTGGGCGCCCTCCTGGCCGGGTGCTCGCCAGTGGCCGATAGTCTCCCCGCACGCCGCCCACCGCGAAGACCAGCGGCTGGTACACATCCAGCCCGGCGGGAGGAAAGAGGTGATACGTCACGGTCCCCGGATAGCCCGGGGCCTCCAGGGACGCACACTGCAGGGGCCCTGGCGCCGGCTTCTGCTCCCACCCCGCGGGGAACATGGGGCCCTTCACCTCATCCGGCCCGCCCGGATCATTCCCCGCCGCCGCGATGACCACGGCCCCATGGCACACGGCATGGGTGATGGCGGCGTGGACGGCGCGCGCCGGCGCCGGCAGCTGCTCCACCTGGTCGCCCGGGTAGGGCCCGCCGTAGCGCCCGTCCCAGGCGAGGCTGAGGCTGACGACCATGCGAGGCTGCTGCGCGCCAGGCGTCTCCGGGGTGCTGCTCCCGAGGTTGTAGGAGCGCCAGTCGCTCACCGCGGAGTGGATGGCTCGCGCCAGCTGGGTCTGCTCCCCGAAGTAGCCCCCAAGCTCCGGATCCCTCCGGGTGGGCGTCACCTGCGGGAGCGCCAGGTGGTTGGCCACCTGGGAAATACAGGCCGCGCTCCCATCCGGGCAACCCAGCTCGCGGATGATGCGCCCCATCGCGTACCCGTGGCCGAGCCGATCCTCCACCGCCTCGCCATCGCTGTAGCTCCGAGGGGAGGAGTCCACCACCGCGACGCGCACCTGCTCGGGCGGGGAGTTCGCGTCCACCGGGAGGGTCTCCAGCCGCCCCGTCTGCGCGTGGAAGTCCGTGTGCAGCGTCTGCCACGCGGCCTCGGTGGTGGCGCTCGTGCCCAGGGGCGCCACCGCGCGGCGCTCGGGATCCACCCGCTCCACCTTATGGGCGAGCGCCGTCTTCAACGTCTCCACCGCCTCCAGCGACGGGGGGGCGCTCCCCGCCGGCTCCCAGTCGTAGGCACAGAAGCGCGCGAGCCCTGGGGGAACGAGCCACTCCCCGGCGGATTCGGCGAACAGCTGCGAGCCCACCCATCGGCCCTCGTTTGCCTTCGGCCCCGGCGGGCACTCCTGGGATTCCTCCGTAAGGACCGCGATCCATCGCTCGGCCGAGTACGCCTTCGCCAACGTGCTCGCGGGAGACACGGGGACGCAGTCGCCCCCCTCCGTGGGGCACGGCGGCGCGCCCGCGTCCAAGGAGAACCCCTGCCGCGCCAGCTCCGGTCTCCCCTCCACTTCCAGGAGCGCAGAGCCGGACGGCGTACAGGCAGCGACGATGATTGCCAGTGTGACTGTAACTAGAGGGCGTGAGGATTTCATGTCGGTGTCTCCCTGGTGTCAGTGATTACGGAACGAGTGAGCGGAAGGCGGCCCAGTCCGCATCCGGCCGGCGGGCGCGAAGCTCGAGCTGGGCCTGGCGCAGCGCCTCCGGCAGCTCGGGAGCGGCGCCCGCACCGCCATGGCGGTAGAGGGCCCGCATCAACTCCATGGCGTGCGCGTCGTCCACCACGCGCCAGGCGGCCACTCCGCCCCGCGCGCCCGCCGCCAGGAAGGCCTGCGCCAGCCCCATGCCCTCCACGGGGGACTCCTGCGAGGCGCGGGCCGTCTCGCACCCCGAGAGCACCACCCACGAGGGCACCCGGCGCAGGGCCAGCACGTCGCCCACCGTCAGCCGCCCTTCGTAGAGGGGCATCGAGCTCTCCCACCCGCCGAGCCCGGCGAAGCGGCCATGCCCCGCGTAGTGGAAGAGCTCCGCGCGCTCGAGGGCGGCGCGCACCGCGGTGCCGCTCGCCGCGGGGCCCTCCTGAACCTGGACACGCCAGCCCTCCCGCAGCGCCTCGCCGACGCGCCGCGCCTCGTCACGTGCCAGGGGCAGGTTGCCCTCGGGGTCCGCGACGATGAGCGCGGTGCGCTCCTGGGCCTCGGCGGGCGCGGGCGGCGGCCTCACCAGGTCCAGCGCATAGGCCACCGGGCGCCCCGCGACGAGCGCGTCTCCCTCGAAGGGCAGCGCGTGGAAGTCCACCGCGCGCAGCACTCCATAGGGAATGAAGATGAGGCGCCTGGCCGCGGCGATCTCCTGGCGGAACGGCTCCAGCAGGGCGGCGGCCAGCGTGGCCGGCGGCGCGTCCGGAGCGACAGGCTCGAGGAGGCGGGCCTTCACGGCGCCGGCGTCCGCCGCGAACCCGATCCAGCCCCGCGGCGCCGGGTAGTAGACGAGCCACAGCTCTCCAGGAGCAGGGCGGGAGAGCGCGCCCCGCGTGGAGCGCCCCGCCCGCGCCGGCTCCAGCAGGGAGAAGGCCTCCTCCAGGATGCTCCGCAGCCGCTGCTCCCGCAGCCGTCGGGCCTGGCGGATCTCCGCGAGCCGGTTCACGGGCAGCCGCCAGTCCTGCGCGGCCTCGCCGTCCAGCGCCTCTCGCTCCTTGCGATAGGCGGAGATGGCGGCATCCCACCGGGCGCGCTCCGCGGGCGGCAGGTGGGACAACCTGTCTGACAGCCGGACAGCTTCGAGCACTCGCCCGCGCGCGCGACGGGCCACCTCCAGCGCCTCCTCGAGCTGCCCCGCCCCCACCGCGAGCGCCACGTACGCGCGGCTGCCCCGCTCGCGCTCGCGCAGGAAGCCATGCCGGCCCTCCATGAGCGGCACGCGCAGCACCTCGCCGTCCAGGAGGGCCTCGGCCTCGGCATACGCCGCGAGCGCCGCGCGCACCTCCCCGAGCTGCTCGGCCGCCCGGGCCCGACCGAAGGCCGCGCGCCAGCGGGCCTCGGGTGATGCCGAGGCCTCGGCCAGCTCCGCCAACCTCGCGAAGAGCTGCTGCGCCTGGCGCGCACGGCCCGCCGCCAGGTGGATGCGCCCCTCGAGATCCAACCACCACAGGGCCAGGCGTGTCCCCGGCTCGGGGCGCACGCGGCGAGCCTCCCGCAACCGCGCCCCCGCCGCCTCGGAGCGCCCCGCCTGCAGCTCCGCCAGCGCCAGGTTCACGAGGACGTTGGCCTCGTCGTCGGGGCTGGCACACTCCCCCCGGTAGAGCGCGAGCGCCTCCTCCAGGGAGGGCACCGGCTCGCCCTGGGGCGTGCCGCCGGCCTCCCGCGCCAGCAGCAGTCCCCAGCCGATGTTGGTGAGCAGGTCCGCCCGCTCGCACGCGGAGGCCTCCGCGCCCAGGTCCTCCCGCAAGGCCCGCAGCAGCGCCAGGGACTCGGCGTCGCGGCCGAGCGACTGGAGCGTCGTCGCCAGGACCTGCCGCACCGCCCGGTGCAGGCGATCGATGCCCAGCCGCTCCGCGAGCTGCTCCGCCTGGGTGAAGCGCTGCAGCGCGGAGCCGATGTCCCCTGATTCGATGGCCAGCAGCCCCTGGTAGTAGGGGAGCTGTGCGCTGCCCTCGGGGTAGTCCCGCTCCAGGGGGCCCAGCGCCTCGAGCGCCGCGCGCGCCTCGGTGAAGCGGCGCCCGTGGTGGATCAGCGTGTAGGCGAGCACCAGTGAGTCATTCGCCTCATCCGAGCGCCGCCCCAGACCGCGGTGGAGCACCAGGGCCTCCCGCAGGAGCGCTACCGCCTCCTCGGAGCGGCCCAGGGACAGCTCGAGGCGTGCCAGCAGGCTCCTGGCGCGGGCACGCCCCGCACCCTCGAGTCCCGGGGCCTCCTCGCGCAACAGGCGCGCGGCCTCTTCGCCTTGCCCCTCCGCCCGCAGCGCCAGCGCACGCCGCAGGAGCGGCACCTGCTCCGCCTCCCGCACCGGCAGCCGCCACACGCTCACGCCCTGGGGCAGCGCCGCCTCCAGCACCACCTCGGTGGCTCCGGCCGGCACCGCGAACGCGCACGCGCGCCCGCCACGCACGGCCCGCTCCTCCACCGGGAGCCGGCTGCCCCCGGCCGAGACGCTCAGCGCCACCCCCTCCGGGAGCTCCACCCAGAGCCGCAGGCGCCGATCCTCTGGGAGTTCACACACCGGCCCGCCCGAGACGGCCGCGCAGCCAGCGAACCCGACCTGCAGGGGCGGAGGCGGCGTGGTGACCAGAGCGGGCGCCTTGCCCCCGCACTTGCAGGCTCCGCTGGCGAGCACGGCCCCCAGCGCCAGCAAGAGCGAGGCGCGCCTCACGGCCGGTCCAGGAGCAGGAACCTCCGGGTGAGCAGGCGCCACGAGCCCGCCTCTGGCGCGCGGCCCTGCTCCAACAAGGGGAGCACCTCGCCCGGCTCCTCCGGGAGCGTGCCGGGACGACCCACGGCAATGGCCAGGGTCCACTCGCCCGGGGGAACGGAGAGCAGCGCCTCCACCGGACCGCGGATGCGCACCGCGCCCTCGGGGGAGCGCTCCATGGGCGGCGTCCAGGCCCGCGCCTCTCCCGGGCGCAAGAGGAAGGCACGCACCTCCACCGGCCCCTCCACCGCCTGCTCCGGGCGCAGCACCAGCTCCAGTAGGGAGCCCGGCCCCAGCCGCGGCACCTCCTGCTCCGGCGCCCCCGAACGCACACCCTGCTCGCTGGAGAAGGACAAGCCATAGCCCGGCAGGGGCGGCCCCCCGCGCGGGAACACGACAAAGAGGACCGCGGCCGCCGCGGCCAGGGCCGCCACCGCCGGAGCAACCACCCGCAGGCGACGCCGGGACGCGAGGGGGATGACACGAGCAGGGGGCGGCTCTTCCCTGGCAGGCTCCGCCGCGAGCTCCCGCTCCAACCGCGCGGCAATCCGCTCCCGCGCCGCCTCCTCCAACGGCCTGAACGCCTCGTACGCCTCCCCCGCCGCCGGCTCCTGTTGCGCCAGCCGCTCCAGCTCCCGCCGATCGGCCTCGGAGAGCGTCCCCTCGGTGAGAGACTCCCAGCGCTCGTCGCGCGCCTCTGCCTGTCGACGCTCGCGCGCCACGCGGCCCAGCTCCAGCAGAAGTTTGTCGCTCATGGGGTGGCACTCACTTTGGGTATTTGCGGCGAGCCCTGGAAATCTGACGAGAGCTCCGCGCCGAGCCGGCGACTCAGCTTCCCCAGGCGGCTCTGCCAGGCGTACACGGCATCCCGGCTCATCCCCGACTGCTCGCAGACCTCGGCCACGGACCGCTGCTGGATGAAGAGCTGCTCGAAGAGGGAGAGGCCCAGCGGACTCAGCTCCTCGCGCAGCCGGTCCAGCAGGGCCTCCAGCATCTGCTGGGAGGCCACCCGCAGCTCCGCGCTCGCGTCCACCGCGGGCCCGTCGAGCTCCTCCAGGAGCGTCGGATCCTCCGTCCAGGGGCTGCGGCGCGTGGTGCGGAGGATCGACGCCACCTGCCGCTCGGCGAGGAACCCGACGAAGTTGATCAGCGACAGCCCCCGCTGGGGCTCCCAGGCGCGCAGCGCCTTGCCTCTCTCGGCGAAGAGCGAGACGAACACCTCCTGCGTCAGGTCCTCCACCTCCTGGCGGATGTTCCGGCCGCTCGCGGAGGCCGCCCGGCGCAGCAGGGCGCGCGCCACGCGGGCCTGGATGACGGGGGTGAGGACATCCACCAGGGACCGCAGCGCGTCGCGCTCCTGGGCGAGCGCTCGCTCCACCAGCTCCCGGGTAGCCTCCATCTCGCGACTCATGAAAGTCAGGCAACTGTAGAGGTACCGAGAAAAAATCTCCAGGCGTGTCAAAGCCAGAAATCCCGCTGCGTATCCCCGTTCAAGCCGCTCGGCGCCGAGCTGGCGCAACGGAAACGACGCAAGCGAGGGCCGCCTGGCCCGAGGAGTCCGACATGAAGCTGAAGAGCCTGTTGGGAGTGCTGGTGATGCTGTCTTCGGTGGTGGCCTGTGGGCCGGACGCGGCGCTCGAGGCCGAGGCGGCGCTGGCCACGCGGGCGAGCGCCGTACAGGGCGACATCGACGACGACGGCATTCCGGATCTGGAGGACAACTGCCCGGGGCGGCCGAACACGGAGCAGTTCGACAAGGACGGTGATGGCAAGGGGGATGCGTGCGACGTCGTGCTCATCACCTACAGCCCGAAGCAGGAGGGAATCAAGGTGTCGGTGGGGCCGAGCCGCTATGAGCGCCTGGTGCCGGTGGCGCTGTTGCTGAACAACACGAACGAGGCCGTGAGCTTCACCGCCACCAGCAACCAGCCGTGGCTGCTGGTGCCGCAGAGCCATCAGGTGGGGCCGGACAGCCGGTTCAACCTGCTGGCGCAGCTCAACCCGGCCGGGCTGCCGAATGGACTCCACAAGGCCACGGTGAGCCTCACCCGGGGTTTGATCGTCTTGAACGTGGACATCTACATCGACATCTTCTTCCCGCAGCAGGAGACCTGTGACTGGGTGGTGAGCCTGCACAAGGCCAAGGTCACCGAGGGCCAGGGCGTCTTCGAGGGCAAGCTCGAGGTGCAGATCATCGGCAAGGCCAACGGCGATCAGGCGGTGTATCCGCGCTCGGGAGACTGGGACCAGATCGCGGAAGGGCAGACGGTGATGCTGGAGAAGGAGATCACCCGCATCACCCTGCCCGATGATGGCTCCACCGTCTCCATCCCCGTGGACCTCGTGGTGGACGAGGATGACACCGGGTTGCTGGGCGCCAATGACACCGGCAATGGCACCGTGACGGTGAATATGTCGTGCGACACCACCGTGGACTACGCCTCGAAGACGATCAGCCTGGGCAGCCCCGGCAAGGTGTGGGTGGAGGTGAAGGCCGAAAAGGAGCTGTAGTCGAGCGGCGCGGCAGGCCCACCCGGCGGATTGTGCCGGGTGGGCGCTTGCCCTTGCGCCGCTTGTGCTAAATCCGCATCTCCATGGCCCAGAGCGAAGAGCTGAGCGCAGCAGATCTCCAACGGCTGGCCCACGCCGAGGCGCCGGACCTGGCCGAGGCCGTCACCGCCTTCCAGTCCCAGCCGGAGAAGCCCCTCGACAAGCCGCTGCCCGAGGGCGCCATCGACTTCCAGGGCCTCAAGCACCTGCTGGCGCAGGCCCAGGCCCGCCGCAGCGCCAGGAGCCGCCGCGCCGCCTCTCGCGAGGCCTGGCAGCGCTTCCTCGCCCAGAAGGACGTGCCGCTGCCGCCCCGCTTCGCCCTGGCGGACCTGCTGGTGGCCCTCTACGAGCGCAACACCGACGCCAGCCGCGCCGTGCTCTTCGAGCTGGTGCGCGGCGCGGAGCTGAACTTCGGCCTGTGGGGCGGGCTCAAGCGCATCTACAAGCGGGCCGAGCAGCGCCATGACGCGGAGATGTTCGGCGTGCTCGCCTGGCGCTTCGACACCGAGCGCCACGGCACCCGCAGCCGCGAAGTTTCGCTGGGCACCCTCACCTACCTGCGCAGCCGCGCGTGGCGCTACCTGCGGCAGCTGGGCGCCGCCGTGCCGGAGCTCTACCCCCAGTTCGCCGTCGAGGTGCTGCGCCACTACACCGGCGACACGCGCTGGCGGGAGCTGTGGGTGGCGATGCACATCCTCGCCCACGGCACCGGCAAGTACCACGCCCAGTCCTTCAGCACGGACGTGCCCGCGGACCTGGTGAAGCACCGCGCGTACCCGGACGCGTGGACGCGCTCGCCGGACGCGCTCATGCGCCTGCTGGACACCTGCCAGTCGGATCCGGCCGCGCGCTTCGCCATCCAGGGCCTGCGCAAGGACTTCCCCGAGGTGCTGCGCAGCCAGCTGACGCCCGCGTGGCTGGAGCGGCTGGCGCGCAGGCCGCTCGCCAGCGCCCACGAGTTCCTCGTGGAGACGCTGCAGGGCTCGCCCGAGTTCCACCAGGGCAAGCTGCGCGGGCTGGGGCTCCACGAGGCGGTGCTCGCCCTGCTGGTGTCCCCCAGCCCCAAGGCGCGCACCTACGCCATCGAGTACGCGCGGGCGCACGCGCAGGACCTGGCCGCCGAGCGGCTGGCGGAGCTGGTCTCCAGCGCCTCGGCGGACACCGTGGCCTTCGCCGCCGCGGTGCTGGAGAAGCGCAACCCGCGGGAGCTGGGCGCGGACTTCCTCGGGCGGCTGCTGGCCTCCAAGGCCACGAACGCCTTCGCCGCCAAGGCGCTGGCGCAGGCCTTCGATCGCGCGGAGCTCACCCACCGCTTCCTGATCGACATGTTCTACGGCGCGCGGGAGCAGCTCGAGTGGGTGAAGGGCTACATCGACTCGAAGTACGCCGCCGCCGAGCTGCCCGCCTCCTTTTATAAGGAGCTGCTGGCGGACGCGCGGCACGGCAAGTTCCCCACGTACTACGCCAGCCCCGTGGAGCAGTACGCCCTCAAGGCGCTGGGCGCGTACACGCCGGCGGCTATCGGCCCGGACTGGCTGCTGGACAACGCCCTCCACCCGCGGCTGGGCACCCAGGTGCAGAAGTGGCTCATGCGCGCTGAAGCGCTGCCGGGCCTGGACGTGGAGCGGGTGAAGGGGCTGGTGTTCAACGCGAAGTACCGCGAGGTGGCGCTGGCGCTGCTGGGCAACCGCAAGCTGTTCAGCGCGCGGCAGCTCACCGTGCCCTGGCTGCTGGCCCTGGCGCGGCGCGCGGATCCGGCGCTGCACGAGTTCGCCCACCGCTACCTGCTGGAGAACCTCTCGCCGGCGGACTTCAGTGAGTCCGAGGATGCGGGGGCGGGCCTGGAGCGCCTCTTCGAGCTGGCCCTGGGAGCGAAGCAGCCCGCGCCCGTGCGCCAGTTCGCGCAGACGTACCTGCGGTGCCACCACCCCGTCATCGGCCCGGAGCAGCCCGAGTCCAAGTCCTACCAGCTCAAGCCGAAGGCCCCGCGCAAGGCGTACACCGCTGAGCGGCTGTGGCCCGCCCTCTTCGACGCGCGCGACGACGTGCGGCGCTTCGCCCTGGCCATCGCCCGCGCGGAGCTGCGCGCCTGGGGCTATCACACCCGCGTGTACGAGCTGGCCGAGGCGGACTCCAAGGAGGTCCGCAACCTGGCGTACGACGCGCTGCTGCAGGCCGGGGAGGCCGGCGCGGACGAGCGCCACACGCTCAAGCCCGAGGAGCTGGACGCGGTGAAGGTGTTCACCCTCACCGAGAGCACCCGGCGCAGCACGCGCGAGGTGGCGGTGGAGCTGATCCGCCGGCACTACGCGCGGCTGGGCGGCGCCGAGCGGCTGGCGTGGCTGATGGAGAGCGCGGACCGGGAGGTGGGCCTGTTCGCCGTGCGCCTGCTCTGGGAGAAGCACCGCCCCATGCACCTACCCGAGGGGTGGAAGCCCGCGGGGGCTGCCCAGGCCCTGGCCGTGGGCGGCACGGAGCGCTTCGCCAACGTGGAGGCGCTGCGCGCGTTCCTGCGCCGCATGCTCTTCGGCCTGCCGCCGGGCCGCTCGAAGGAGGGGCGTGAGGGCATGGTGCAGCGGCGGCTGTCGGCGAGCACGGCCAAGCGCCGCGTCATCGAGCTGGTGAGGGATTTGGGGCTGGAGGATCAGGCCTTCGCGCGCGTGGTGTCACCGGTGCTCAACGAGTTCACCGGCTCGCTGGCCAAGGGAGAGTGGCAGAGCTGCCTGGCCTCGCTGGTGAGGCTGCGCACGGCACACCCCGGCGTCACCTTGTAAGGAGCCAGGGGCCAAGGTCCGGATTGAACGCTTGGGCGTTGCGCCCCCTTGGTACGCGCGGCGTGAGGGCTTAGTCTCCTAGCAGCCCCATGCCTGCCAAGCTCTACCGCGTCGACCCGGATGACCCGCGTGCGCCGCCCCAGGAAGTATGGGAGCGGCTCACGGCCGAGGAGCGCGCGCAGATCGTCGCAAGCCTGCCCTCCGAGTTTCCTCCCTCGGAGGCCACGCCCCCTGAGGGAGATCCGCACTTCGAGGCCAAGGCGCGTGCGCGCGAGGTGCTCGGGAGCTTCTTCTCGCGGATAGGCCGGAAGGTGTACTTGGCGTGCGAGCTGCCCATCTACTACCCGGGCGAGCCCATGTTCGCTCCAGACGTCATCGCCGTGGTGGAGGTGGAGACGCACTCCCGCATGAGCTGGGTAGTGAGCGCCGAGGGCAAGGGGATTGATCTCGCCCTGGAGATCCACGTGGCGGGCGAGCGGCGCAAGGACCTGGAGAAGAACGTGGAGCGCTACGCGCGGTTGGGCATCCGCGAGTACTTCGTGTTCGACCGGAAGCGGCTGCGGCTGTTGGGTTGGCGGCTGGGCGAGGATCGCCGCAGCTATCGCCCGGTCCTGCCGCAACACGGCTTCTACCCGTCGGAGGTGCTCGGGCTGGAGCTGCAGCTCGAGGGCGAGCGGCTGCGCTTCTACCATGGCCGGGCAGTGCTGCCGGAGGCGGACGAGATGATCGCCACGCTGGAGCGGATGGTGGAAGGGGTGGAGCAGCGCCGCGCGGAGCTTGAGCAGCAACTCGCGGAGGAGGCCCGGCTGCGCGCGGAGGAGGCTCGGCGCCGAGAGGAGGCCGAGCGCAAGCTGGCCGAGGCACTCGCGGAGCTGGAGCGGCTCCGCCGCGGCCAGAGCTGACTCAGAAGGACAAGACCTTCCCGTGGGTGGAGATCAACTGCCTGGCCGCCTTCCAGCTCGGCATGGAATCCGCCACGAAGGTATAGGTTCTGATCTCCGTACTCAGCGCCCTCGAGCTCTTCATCGCCATCAAGTGGGCGCCCGAGCGAGCGAAGTCCTTCATCGCCTCTGCGCTCTCCCAGGCGCTCAAGGTGTAGTGCAAGTACCCTCAGCCTGATCGAAGTCACAGTGATGACCATGTCCTGGCGTCCTTGTGGAGAGCCGAGCCTTATATTGAATTCATGAAATGGAGGCGTCGTCCTCCCTTTCCGCCGCCGCCATTGGCTGGGGGGTGTCGCCGAGGAGGTAGCGCGCCCCGGCTCCCGCACGGGCCGCACGGTCTCCGGGATTGTAGAGCTTGCACCGCTGCAGGGACAGACACCCACAGCCGATGCACGAGGTGAGCTTGTCGCGCAGCCGCTCCAGCTCGGCGATCCGCTCTTCGAGCCGGTGGCGCCAGACGCGCGACAGCCGCTCCCAGTCCGCGCGCGTCGGTGTGCGCCCGTCAGGCAGGGTCGCCAGCGCCTCGCGGATCTCCTCCAGCGTCAGCCCGACGTTCTGGGCCGCACGGATGAACGCCACGCGCCGCAGCTCGCTTCTCGGGAAGCGGCGCTGGTTCCCACCCGTCCGCTCGGCCCGGATGAGCCCCTCTCGCTCGTAGTAGCGCAGCGCCGACGTGGCCATGCCGCTGCGCGCCGAGAGCTCGCCAATCGTGATCATCGGAGGAAGGGCGGACATGCGCGCGAATCTGTCTTGACTTGAAGTTCACTTCAACTTCTATGAATACGGGCATGCCAACTCCAACCCCTCTGCCCCTTGGGGAGCTGCCCCGGCTGCTGTCGCTGATGACCGGCGCCGAGAAGCATGCTCCCAGCGCGACCTCGACGCTCGACGTCATCTGGGTGCTGTATGACCGCGTGCTGCGCGTGTCCCCCGCCACCCGCGAGGACCCCGAGCGTGACCGCTTCCTGCTGTCGAAGGGGCACGGGCCCATGGCGTACTACGCCGTGCTCGCCGCGAAGGGCTTCCTCCCCGTGGACACCCTGCGGAGCTTCGGCGCGTATGACTCGCCGCTCGGCCACCACCCGGACCGTGTGCTCGTCCCCGGCGTCGAGGTGGGGAGCGGCTCGCTCGGCCACGGGCTGCCCCTCGCGGTGGGGGTGGCGCTCGGCCTGCGCGCGCAGCGGCGCTCCCGGCCCCGCGTCGTCGTCCTGCTCGGTGATGCGGAGATGGACGAGGGCAGCAACCATGAGGCGCTCGCCCTCGCGGGACGCCAGGGGCTGGACTCCCTCACCGCCGTCATCATCGACAACCGCTCGGCCACGCACGGCTGGCCCGGCGGCCTCGCCGCCCGCTTCGCCTCTGAGGGCTGGCACGCCGAGAGCGTGAACGGCCGAGACCATGCCGCGCTCGAGCGCGCCTTCTCCCACCCGCGTGACGGTCGGCCGCGGGCCGTCGTCGCCGTCGTCGAGCCCAAGGAGTGAGCCATGGAGACCATGCGCGATCGCTTCATCTCCACCACCCACGCGCTGCTCGATCGGGAGCCCCGGCTCGCGCTCGTGCTGGCCGACATCTCCGCCGCCACCTTCAAGGAGGCGAAGCGGCGGCACCCGGACCGCGTCATCAACGTCGGCATCCGCGAGCAGCTCATGGTCGGCGTCGCGGCGGGCCTGGCGCTCACGGGGCTGCGCCCCATCGTCCACTCGTACGCGCCGTTCCTCGTCGAGCGCCCGTATGAGCAGGTGAAGCTCGACTTCGCCCACCAGGACGTGGGGGCCGTGCTGGTGAGCATCGGGGCCTCCTACGACTGGGCCGCGGGAGGACGCACCCACCAGGCACCGGGCGACGTCGCGCTGCTCGACGCGCTGCCGGATTGGACGGTGCACGTGCCCGGTCACCCGGACGAGGTGGAGCCCCTCCTGCGGGAGGCCGTCTCCGGTGATGGCCGGGTGTACGTGCGGCTGTCGCTCCAGGCGAACAAGGCCCCACGCCCCGTACTGCCCGGTCGGTTCGATGTCGTCCGTCGCGGAGCGCGGGGCACCGTGGTCGCGGTGGGGCCCATGCTCGACCGCGTCCTGGAGGCGACCGCCGGACTGGACCTCACCGTGCTGTACGCGGCGACGGTGCGCCCCTTCGACACGGGCACGCTCCTGGCCACCCTGGGCAGGCCCGACGTCATCCTGGTCGAGCCCTACCTCGAGGGCACCTCGGCCCACGTCGTCTCCTCGGCGCTCGCGCACCTGCCCCACCGGTTGCTGTCGCTGGGCGTGCCACGCAAGGAGCTCCGCCGCTACGGCACCCCCGAGGAGCATGACGCCGCGCATGGGCTGGACGCTCCTGGCCTGCGTGAGCGGATGAGAGCCTTCCTGCTCTGACGACCCGCGCAGCTCCGCTGGCGCAAGGCTGTCCGACAACTTGTCAGGTTCAGACAGGCCGTCTCCGCCAGCGCTCCCCCAGTGAGTTCAGGCGTGGGACTGCCTCGGGAAAGTGGCTCGGTAATCGCTTCAAGGCGCTGGTGGAAGGCGACCGAGCTCCCGCGCGCCAGGGCTCCCGGTAGGAGCAGGCTCGCCGCATCAGCCTGCCCATATGCCCAAGTCCCCTGCCGCGCCAGCGCCTGTGCTAAACCGACGGCTCCACGCTCGGAGGGGTCTACAGCCTCATGGCCAACACCGGCATCGGTCATTTCGAAAAGGTCCGCGCCCTCGCCGCCAACGGCCGCGTGCTCCTGGTCGGCGGCGCCCGCGCCTCCCCGGCCAGCCGCCTTACCGCGTTCGACTTCGCCGGCACCAAGGTGCTGTGGAGCGTGGAGCTGCCCTCCGCCGTGCTCGCCCTGGCGCTCGCCGGTGAGCGCTGGGTCGCCGCCGGCGCCGACGGCTCCGTGCGCATTGGCACCCTGGCCGAGGGCAAGCTGGAGCGCGAGCTGACGGGCGCGCACCCCGGCGGCTGCACCGGCCTCGCCCTCAGTCCGGACTCGCAGCGCCTCTATACGGTGGGCGTGGATGGCTTCCTGCGCGGCTGGGCGCTGGACTCCGGCAAGAAGGTGCACGAGTGGCAGGCCTCCTCGCAGCCCCTGCGCGCCGTCGCCGTGGACCCCAGCAACGCCTTCGCCGCCTGCGCCGGTGATGATGCCGTGGTGCGCTCCTTCACCCTGGCCTCCGGCGCCCGCCGTGACATGCCGGGCCACGAGGGCCCCGTGCGCACCCTGGCCTTCACCCCGCGCGACGGGCGCCTCGCCTCCGCCGGCGATGATGGCCGCATCCGCATCTGGTACCTCGTCGGCGCCGTCGAGTTCGAGGTGCGCGGCGACAAGGACTCCGGCCACGCCGGCCCGGTGCTCGCCCTCCTCTTCCCCCCGACGCCCACCGCCGAGCCCGGCCAGGAGCCGAGCGATCGGTTCTGGACCGCGGGCGCCGATGGCAAGGTGAAGGTGTGGCGCCTGGACGAGCGCCGCAAGCCGCGCACCCTCGACTGCGGCAGCAAGCCCCTCAACGCCCTCGCCTTCGCGCCGCCGCCCAACGCGCGACAGGCCAAGGTGATGCTCGGCCACGTCTTCACCGGCGGCGATGACCGCCGCGTGCACCAGTTCACCCTCGAGCCGGACGGCAAGCCCTCGGATGATCAGACCGACTTCGCCCACGGCTTCGACGCGCTCACCGAGGCCCTGAGCGCGGGCCGCCCCAAGCGCGAGGCCGCCGTGCGCGAGGCCGCCGCGCTGGAGGAGCCCGAGGCGCTGGACTTCCTCCTCAAGGTGCTCTCCACGGACCGCGAGGCCGAGGTGCGCCGGCTGACCGCCTCCGAGCTGGCCGCTCGGGGCCGCACCAGCGCCCGCCCCAAGCTGCGCGAGCGGCTGGATGACGACCACCCCGCCGTCCGCGCCGCCGCGCTGGACGCCCTGGCCACCCTGGAGGAGTCCCCGCTGGCCGCCCCGCGCGCCGCGCTCGACTCGCGCTTCGCGGACGTGCGCGTCTCCGGCTTGAAGCGGCTCGCCGCGCTGGCGGGCACCTCTCCGCTGGTGCCGGGCCTCATCGCCGGGAAGCTCACGGACGCGGACGCCAACGTGGGGCTGGCCGCGCTCGATGCCCTCACCGCCGTGTCCCCCGCCGGGAGCACCGAGCCGCTGAAGACCGCCTTCGAGCGAGGCCCCGCCCATATCAAGGTGGAGGTCCTCCTCCGCGCCACCACCGCGGGCCTGCTCGGCGCCGCGCAGCTGCAGCCGCTGGTGGCCCGCGCGCTGGATGACGAGGACGCGGACGTGCGCCGCGTCGCCTTCACCGTGCGCGTGCTGGAGCGCCGGCCCCTGGCCCAGGTGCTGGATCAGAAGGACGAGGACTTCCGCCTCGCCGTGCGCGACGTGGCCCGCCGCATGGTGGTCTCCGCCCGGCGCGCGTCCCCCGAGGGACAGGCGGGGAAGCCCTCCACCGAGGCCGAGCTGACGGCCGCTCGCGACAAGCTGATCGAGAAGTTCCTCGGCTCGGGCCAGCCCGGCGCGGTGCTCCCCGAGGGGGACCTGGAGCCGCTGCTGGCCGCCATGGCCTGCCGCACGCCCGACACGGCGGTGCGCGGGGCCCGAGGGCTGGCGCAGCTCGGCGACGCTCGGGCCCTGGGCGCCCTGCTCCAGCTCTCGCGCGAGCCGGATGCGTTGATCCGCCGGCAGGCGACCACCTCCCTCCAGGCGCTGCAGGATGCGCGCGCCCGCGAGCGGCTGGTGTGGATGCTGGATGACGCGGACGCGGACGTGCGCTCCTCCGCGCTCGATGCCGTGGTCGCGCTGGACGCGGAGGCCCCCCTCTCCAGCGCCGAGGCCGCGCTGCGCTCGGGCTTCGAGGACGTGCGCGTCCGCGGCCTGGACCGGCTGGTGAAGCTGGGCACGCAGGGCAAGCGCCCCGAAGGCGCCGAGCCGCTGCTTGGGGACGCGCTGGAGGACGAGTCCGCCAAGGTGCGCGGCGAGGCCTTCCGCACCCTCTGGGCCTGGAACGAGAAGGAGCCACAGAAGGCGCTGGACCGCGCCCTGGCCGGCCGCTTCCCGGACCTGCGCCTGCGCGCCGTGGAGGAGCTGGCCTCGCGCGCCCCCAAGGAGGACTGGGCGCTCGAGCGGCTGAAGCAGGCCGTGCAGGATCGCGACGCGGGCGTGGCCACCGCCGCCTACGAGGCCTGGGTGAAGCTGGCCGGCAAGGAGAAGGCCGAGCCCCACCTCGCGGCGCTGGAGACGACGCACGCTCCGCTGCGGGCGCTCGCGGCGAAGAACGCCGTCCACGCTCCCGTCGAGGCGGTGCGCTCGCCGCTGCTCAAGCTCATCCAGGACGAGGAGCCCACCGTCCACCTCCAGGCCCTGGAGTCCCTGGACAAGCTCGTCCCCAACGAGAACGGGCCGCTGCTGGCCGGCCTGCTCGCCGCCGCCCTGCCCCTGAAGGTGCGCGCCGCGGAGCTGCTCGCCGCGCGCGGCGCCGAGGACATCATCGAGCCGATGCGCGTCCTCATCACCGACAAGGAGCTGGAGCGCCGCCACCCCGCCCCGTTCCTCAACCCGCTGCGCGCCCGGGCCGCCAGCGCGCTGGCCACCCTGGGCTCGCGCCGGCTGCTCTCCTTCTACGCCACCACGCTGCTCAAGCACGAGCTGGGCGAGGTGCGCGAGCAGGGCGCCCGGGGCCTCGCCACCGCCAGCCGCCGCGGGGACGAGGGCTACCTGCTGGACGCGCTCGGCCACGCGGACGTGGCGGTGCGCTCCTGGGCCGCGGATGGCCTCTCGCGGCTCGGGGACGCGCGCGCCCTGCCCGTGCTCACCGGCACCCTGCGGCACGAGCACCTGCCCATCCGCCTGGGCGCCATCCTCTCCTTCGCCGCGCTCGGCGCCGAGGGCGAGGGCGGCATGCTCCACGGCCTGGAGGACAAGGCCCGCGAGGTGCAGGAGATGGTGTTCGCCATCATCCTCGCCAGGGACTTGCGCGCCTCGCGCCGCGGCGAGCCCCCGGATCTGCTCACCAGCGCGCTCTCCAGCGCCCGGCCCGAGGTCCGCTACGCCGCCGCGCGCTCGCTGGAGCTGCGGGCGGACCCCGAGGCCTCCCACGCCCACCTGGTGGAGGCGCTGCTGCCCCCCAGGCCGGAGAAGGCCGGAGACATGAAGGAGTGGCCCGCCGAGGACGAGCGCGCCCGCCGCATGGTGGGGCTCGCCGAGGCGCTCGCCAGCGAAGTCTCCGAGCAGCGCTACGCGGCCGCCCAGGTGCTCAACCTGCGCCACAAGCCGCTGGACTACTTCCGCGAGGCCCAGAAGGTGGCGCGCCCGCGCTCCCTGGAGCAGCCGTGGAAGCCGGAGACGACGCCCAAGCCCCGGCCCGAGGCGGACAAGCCCGCGAAGAGCTGGCTGCGGCGCCTCTTCACCTCCGGCAAGGAGGCCACCGCCTCCCCCGAGGCCCTGGCCTCCGCCGAGCGCCAGCACCTGCGCCG
>JAFGNZ010000119.1 GCA_016926755.1 Myxococcaceae bacterium
CAGCCGCGCGGGCCGCCCGGCGCTCAGGGCGCAGGTGGTCCATTTCTGGAGAGCAGACCTGGGTCAATTCTCGAGAGCGTCAAAGCCTGGCACCGGGGGCTGCGTGGCCAGACCACGCACCCGCGTGGGCGCGACACGCTCGGGGCTCCAGGGTGGGCCAGCGGGACTACCGCACGGAGCATGTCCTGCCGCTGCGCTTCCCCTCTATACTCTCGCCCTCAGCCCCCAGGGCGAAGCGTCGTGCCGGGCGGGCGCGACCTCGGAGAGATGCCATGCCCCTGACCTTCAAGGCCAACCCGAGCGAACTGAAGTTTCCCAGCTTCCAGCCCTATTCCTGGAAGGAACTGCGCAATCAGATCCTGTTCCGGCTGCTCGCCCGGCATGGGTCCCTCGTTGCCAGCGCCCTGGAGTTCAGCGCCCAGGCCCCCGTAAGCATCGAGTTCAGCGGGAAGAGCGTGCCCGCGCACGGCAAGGCCGACATCCACGTCAACACCCCGACAAAGCGCGCGTTCTACCAAGCCCCCTACATGGTGAACCCGTACCAGCCTCCGAGCGAGAACGTCACCTTCCCCAAGTACTTGGGATGGAAGTTCGCGCAGCCCCTCATCCTCGGGGGCTCGAGTTCGGACGCGAAGCTGGCTCAGGCGACGTTGAAGCTGGACCTTGAGCGGATGAAGAACGGCCCGTTCTCCCAGGAGCCCTTCACGAACGAGTTCGAGGCCTTCAAGAAGCCTGCCTTCCGCTTCTTCGCCAGGAGCCAGAAGCGGCTCCAGTGGCTCATGGACAAGTGCAGCAAGCAGGAGAAGCAGAACGGGAAGCTGGCCCAGGAGACACTCCAGCGGCTGGGAGCTCTCCCCAAGCCGCTGGTGGAAGATCTGGACGACGCCACCTCTCTCACCATCTGCGGCATGAAAGGGAGCCTCTTCCAACACCTCGTGTGGCTCTCCCAGAAGCCAGAACAGTACCCCAAGGAGTGGAGCAACTATCTCCAGTCGGAAGTGCGCAAGTCGCACCACATGTACAAATCGCACCAGCGCCTGGTTGCGCACTACACGCAGCTCGAGAAGCGGGTGGCCGAGACGACGCCCGAGGACAGCCGTCCCCTCACGGAAGCTCGAGGGGAGTACCTCGCCGCCAAGGTGATGGCGATGATCTTCGCGGGCGATCTGTTCGAGCTGAAGATGGGCTTCGGCGATAGGGAGAAGGCTCAGGGCATCGATCAGATCTGGGCCCGGCGCGACTCCAAGACGAACATCGTCGAGGCCTACTTCGTCATCGAGTGCAAAGGCTCGAAGAGCGCCAAGCACGGCCAGAACAAGGAGGAGACCCAGATGTCCCCGGGCTGGGTCTTCAAGAAGCTGGTCGAGCTCGCCAGTGATCGCCAGGCCGAAGAGAGGCTCCGGAGGCTGGCCCAGAAGATCCTCTCCGCCATGTTCGACGAGGCCAACCAGGTGGCCGTCTTCGGCATGACGATCAAGTCGATCTTCGACAAGGAGCACACCCAGCAGACGGCCGCCCGATTCAACGTCCAGATCTCCAAGCAACTGCGGTTCCCGAAGCTCCTCGACGAGGCCAACACCCAGGCCAGCAAGCTCGATGACGTCAAGAAGCTCTTCGGCAGCAGCGCCTTCCCGTCCGTGAAGTCAGCGGAGTTCGGGATCCTGGAGAGCATGCCTCCTTCGAGCATGAAGCTGGATGTGCCGACGAACTTCCGCTTCCAGGAAGTGCACAATGCCTTCGCTCTCGAGCACCCACGGAACAAGGAGCTGTTCTCGCTGCTCACGGCGCATGCGGCCTCCATCCTGAGCGTGCAGGACTATTTCGGCATCAAGCCCCAGCAGGTGAACATCGACGGGAACGGGAAGCTGCGCTCCTACTCCGGCTTCGCCACGACGATCTACGGCGGCAACAACACGCACAGCCACGAGCTGATCAGCACCTTGGTGGATCCGTATGACAAGGACTCCACCGGCTCGGGAGCGCTGCTCCTGGAGTACGACGACAAGGAGGACGCGAAGCTGGCGCTCGCGTGGAAGCAGAAGGCGCTCAAGCAGGCTCCAGACACCTCCCGCCCGCAGTGGATGAAGAACCTGGTGAGCGCCGGGAGCTCCCCGGAGCTCAACGAGCTCCTCCTGTTCTTCGCCAAGCGTCCCCTCGCACGACAGGAACTGCGACGGATCTGGAAAGAGGGCATGGTGGACGAACCGGAGGAAGAGACCCAGCTCGCATTCCCCAACCTTCCCACGAGGTGGTTCCGCTGGAAGGTGGGCAACACGCCGGTGGTCGATCGCATCCTGGCCATGAAGGAGACGTGGGATCGCTTCACCCACCACTCGGACAAGTCCTTGAATCGGCTGGGGCAGCACTACAAGTCCCTCAAAAAGAAGCTGGAGGAGAACAAGGCCAACACCGTGCTCACCGAGGTGAGTGGCGAGTACCTGGGCGCCCGGGCCATGGCGGTCATCTTCGGCAAGGACCGGCTACAGCTGAAGATGGGCCATGGGGAGAAGAAGGGGTCCCATGGCGTGGACCAGATCTGGGCGAGGCGGGATCCCTCCACGGGAGACGTGGTCACCTACTTCCTCGTGGAGTGCAAGGGCAGCAAGGACGCGGAGCTGGGCCAGAACGTGCACGAGACGCAGATGTCTCCCGCGTGGATCTTCCGGAAGATGCTCGAGCTGGCCCAGGATGGGGGGCGGCTGCGCCGCCTGAGCGAGAAGGTGCTGAGCGCGATCTTCGACCCGGTGAGCAAGGTAGAGGTCTACGGCGTCATCATCCAGAGCCTGTTCAACCCCAAGAAGGCTCCAGAGGGACGGTTCAACATCCGGCTCACCTCGCGGCTGTTCTTCCCCGATCTACTCAAGAAAGCCAACGATCTCTGCGTGCAGAAGCTGAGGCCCGACCACCTCTATTCTCGGATCCTGCACGAACGGATGCCCCTCAGCGAGTTCCTGCCGGACTACGTGTCCACGCCCATCCCGGTGAAGAAGTCATCCCTGGCAGGCACGAAGTACTTCAATGAGAAAACAAGGCACCAGACGCGTTCCGACTATCCGATCACCAAGGAACAGGTGACCGCGCTGGCTGAACTGGGGACATCGCAGACGAGGCTGTACACCCATGCAGTCAGTCCCGATGGTGATTGCGCCTACAACACGGCGCGGACATTGCTGGAGAGGGTCCCAGGCCTGCTGACGCAGCTCGGTCGCACGAGGCTCCCCACGGTAGATGACCTGAAGGACCTGGTCGTCGCTGAGATCGACGCCTCGGTGGAATTCGCGAAACGCTTCCTTAACAAGGGGGAGACACTCGCGGAACTCAAGAAGAAGGTGAAGGAGCGGCACCTGTTCTTTGGAGCCCACGGCGACATCGTCCTGCCGGCCCTGGCGCGCCAACTGGGGCTCTGCATCCATGTGATCCACCCCAACGGGAACGTCGAGAACCTCGACCAGTCACTGGGGCTCGGCCTCCCGCAGTCCGCGCCCAAGGTGTACACGGTATTGACCACGTACCTGGGCAATCCAGGGAGCGTTGCCCATTACTACCCGGCGGTACCACTTCGGCTCCTTCCTTCCTCCCGCCCGGGAGCATCCGCGAGCAACGCTGGAAGGAAGTCCCAGACCCCAGGGTCCACGCCGAAGAAGCAACAGGAGCTGAAGCGCACGATGCCCAAGGACTTCGACTCCGGCGGGTCGAAGGGGACGAGCCACGGCGACAAGGACAACAACAAGAGACAGAAGCAGCAGTAGGCGAGGACGCACCGATGGGCGGCGGGCTGTGGACGGCAGCCGAGATCCGCTGAAAAGCCTCGGGGGCGATAGGAACGAGGCCGCTGCACCGTCTCCCACCGTGGACTCCACCGTCCACCGGGCGAGACCCACCACTCATGCAAGAGAGCCCTTCTCATGTGCATGTGCTGCGCCGCCTCCACCACTGTCCCGCCTGCCTCCAGGATGTGGGTTGCGTAGCGCACCGCGAAGGTCCTCAGCGTCTCGGGGAACGGCAGCGAGCCTCCTTGTCGTCCTGCTTTCAGCCGCTGCGCCTCCTGCCGGAACTGCTCCAACTCCTTCCCCATCTCCATCGATCACCTCCTGGGTGCGCAGGAGATCTCACGACAGCCTGGAGCCCGTCACGACGGGGCACGGCGAAGTCTTACGTTGAAGGCTGCGCGGAACTGCCGGGAAGTCACTCGGGCACTCCCTTCTTTGACGTGACCTCAGCTCACCGCGCCACCCTCCGGCACCGCGAGACGGCTGATGGCCTCGACGGCGGCTGCAAGTCCCTCGCTCATCACGGAGCCGACCTTCTGGCCGAAAACGGGGAGCAGTCTGGCTGGAAAGTTCACCAACCGGCACTGGCCGAAGTCGAGCGTCACGGCTTTATCGGGCTCTTCGCTCAGCGCGGCCCTCTCTTCCGGCCTCTCGGGGGATTCCTTGCCGGCATCACTCCAAAAAATGAAGAGCGCTGATCCGGCCAACAGCACGGCACCGGCGGGGGCGGTGACCGCCCCGGCTGCGAGCAAGGCCACCGCCGCGACGACCATGGCGATCGCCAGCCCCCACTGCACGAGCACCTGCAAGATGCTCTCGGCCAGTTGCTGGAGGAACTTCATGGCCGTCTCCAATGCCTTCTCTATTGCCTCCTTGACCCCCTTGATCTTGTCGGCGGCTTGTTTGAGCAGCGCCAGCAGCGCGGCCATGAGGGCGCTCTGCAGCAGGGCGACCTGCTCGGGAGTGAGTCCCTGGATGAACCAATAGAGAACCAGCCCGGGCAGAGCGTCCAGGCAGAAGGGCTTGATCGTCCCGCCGCTCGGGCCGGAGATGGTGGACTGGGCGAGGACCCCGCGAGCGAAGTCGTCCCAGTCCTCTCCACCCATCAGGCGGCTCCTTCGAATCGGATTGCCGATCACGTCACCCCAGAACGCCGCCCAGATGTTGTACGAGTGCCGATAGTAGAACTCTTGCATGACGCCCACAGGGGCGCTCAGCGTGGGCTTGATCTCCCACATCTGCATTCGGCCGAAATCAATCAGATCATCGCGCAGCTCTCCGGAACCCGAGAAGGGCGATAGCCGCGCCATCCTCAGGGCCGTGAGGTCCCAGTTGCTCTCCTCCGCCGCCGCCCGTGCGAGGGGGCGTCTGCGCAGACCCAATCCGTAGACGGTCCGCTCTGCGACGATCAGGTCTGGCCCTCCCAGCTTCTTGATGTAGTTGGTCTGCAGAACCGTGCAGATGTAGTTCCCGACCATGAGATTGGACCGAGGCACCGGCGCTCCCGCCTTCACCAGCTCCAGGGTCGCGACCGTCCCAGCCACCCCCAGGCGGAAGGGAAGGGTCTTGGCCTCGGCCAGCATCTCGGCCAGCACCCGGTTCATGGCCACCTGACCCGGGCTGAGGCGAAGCAGCAACTCCCGGAGCGTCTGGATGACCCGCTCCGGGTTGTATCTGCCCGAGCGCAGAAATCTCGAGATGTCCCCCGGCCCCAGCGGCCCGGTGGCGAGTGCCTGTAGCGAGAGGGCCCCCCGCACCCTGGATAGGACGGAGTCGGCGTTCACTCCTGGGATTCTTCCACGGAGCTGGGCCAGCAGTCTGCTCACGGGCTCAGGTGCGCCCGAGGCGTCCTCAGGCTCAGGCACCGTCTGGGGGGCGCCCTGAAGTCGATCGAGCACCGTCCCCAGGCTCCTCAGGTGCTCTGGGATCCAGGCGTGGAGGATGCGGCCGATGTGGTCTGCCCCGGCGGTGGGGTCTCGGAGCTCCGCGGGAACCTGAAAGAGGCCCCGCAGCGCCAGATCGACGGTTTTGTCTCCCCCACGGGTCAGCGTCTGGAGGGGCCTGGATATGACGGCTCTCAGCCCTTCACGGAGGACCGGCGCGAGCGCAGCTCCGCCAGGCAGGTCGGAGACCCAGCGTTGCGCCACCTGCTCGACGGCGAGATTCAGGAGATTGGCCATGGGTGTCCCAGCCGGTGCCGGAGGGCCTAGGGCTGCTCTGCCACCTTCGGCAGGGAGATCTCTGGGGAGTCAATGGCCACCAGCGACGTGGGAAGGCGCACCTCCCATGACGGTCCCACCAGCTTCGGACCCAGGCTGTATGGAGCGTTGGTCACGGCCTGGGCGCCGAGGGGCCGCGCGAGAACGATGGTCGTGGCAGACAGGACCGTGGCAATGCGATGAACCTTGCCCGCGATCCGGATCTCCCGATCCTCGTCATCGGCCCCGAACTGCGTCCCGGTTCCCGTCGCAGTCGGGGAGTTGGCCGGCACCGTCAGCTTGCCGGATCCGATCGTGAAGTCATCACCGGACTGGTTTCGGATCTCCTCGGCCATGGAGACATACGGCATCACGACCGGTGCATCTTCGGCTTCGCGCCACAGCTTCCCCGACGAGAGGAAGAAGAGAACCATCTCCTCGTGCCCCGGGCGCACGGGAACCTGAAGCCGGGCGAAGCCGGCCTCCAGGAAGCGAAGGAACAGCGGATCAGTGCTCTGCTGGCCCAGGACCGCGGGCCAGTCATCTCTTCGCCCCCAGAAGTAGGGATAGAAGACGTAGGTCAGGTTGTGCCATTCGAACGCTTGCTCGAAGTACTTCACGATCTCGCCCTGCTCGTATGCCTTGGAGAAGTTGATCGGGCGATAGAGGGACTTGTCTTTTTCTGCCGCATCATCCAACGCGCCCAGCGTGGCGAAGTGTTGCTGGGTCAGCATGGAGGTGGCCGCCCGCTTGAGCTCGACCCGCTCGATCTCTCGGTTCTCGAGGGGATTCCGGCCTGCGATCTGTCCCTCGCGCTCGAAGGTGGCCGTCCTGACGGCATCTTCGTACTCGGCCAGCCGCTGCTGGTAGGCGGCGATGATCGCCTCGTACGTCTTGATCTGCCACGCCTCGACCAGGGAGTCCTGACGGTGGCAGAGGACGTTCACCGTGACCACCAGCCCGGCGGCCCCCGTCACCACAGCCACGGGCAGGACATCCCTGAAGCCGTCCACGTTCACAGAGCCGTTCAGACCCCCCGTCTGGCCGCCAATGCTCACCATGGTGGGATCCTCCAGGGCTCCCGAGCCGGGCGTACCACCCCCTTGCACCGGGCTCTTCCGGATGTAGGGCATCTGTCCTCCGGACCAGTCGGCGGTCTTGGCCACGTACCCGGGGGGGATCTTGATCTCGCTGCTGATCTTGGTTCCGCCCAATGCCGCCAGCCATCGGATGGGCGGCCCGGCTTCGCGAGGCGCCGGGTCGTCGTAGCTCTTGTCGGTGTGAGGGACCTCCAGCGACACGCCAAGCCGGATCTCAGGAGGCGGTGGCGGGGTCAACCCGGTCGCCTTGTAGGTGGCCGCGAGCTGCAAGATGCCTGGCCAGGTGATCAGCCCTGGGTGCAGATCGACCAGCTCGTTTGGAGTCTTGACCTTGGGTTCCTCGGGGCGGGTCAGGCTGACGGTCTGGGTGAGCCGCGTCTGCTCGAGCTTCCGGTAGTAGGCAGCCGGCTCAGGGACCATGAACTCGATCATCAACCGGCGGCCGTAGTTCACCACCTGGGCTTCGTAGACCTTGTCCAGCCACCGATAGAATCCCACCACATGTCCGGTGGGCTGCTTCGCGTTGTCAATCCCGTGCTTGGCCAGCTCTTCCACCTCGAGCACGTTGCGGGTCGTGCGGCGTTCGAGGGTACGCTGCTGGATGCGCGTGGCCGAGCGGGCCACGACGTCACGCGCGTAGGACGACGCCGTTCGGGAGGCCTCCTCGATGGCGCGATCGTAACCGAAGCTCCCGGTGGCGGTGGCCGTCACCGCTCCGTAGGTAGCGGTGACCGTGAGTCCAGCCTGGGCACGGAGATCTTCCTGGATCGTCCTGGACACCTCCGTCTTCAGCTCGAACCGATCCGTGGACTGGAGGTCGCGAACCGCCTCGTGGGTCGTCTCCGTCTCCTCGAACGTGGTCACCTCCGTGGTCTCGGTCCGGCGGTGGCTTCGCTCCTTGAACTCTCCCTTGAGAGCGTTCTCGACGTGGGCGATCTCACCGAACTCGTAGCGGCGAAGGGTCTGACGGACGATCAGCAGATCCCCGATTCCCGCCGGCGCTACGTAGGTTGGCCGGACATCGCCCACATTGGCGCGCTCACCCAGCCCCATCGCTTGCATCGTCCCGGCAAGGGGGGATCGAACCAGCGGATACGTGGCGAATGGGATCAAGACTCTTGCCGCCAGCATCCAGCGGATGTCACTGGCCGTCTGCAGCTCGGTGTTGTCTGGGGCCAGGCGCTGGAGGAGCGCACACAACCTCAGCCCCCGGACCAGGTGTGCAAGCGACGGAAGAGATGGAGTCTTCGCGAAGAACGCTGAACAAAGGCTGTCGGCAAGATTCTTCCGGGTCGTGACGTAGTCCGGGCGTGTGATCAGCACCGGAAGGGGGGACGCGTCGAAGATCTGCACGGCGTGTTTCCGAATCGCTTCTGGCCCTTCGTTCAAGGCCGAGCCGGCCAGCAGTTGGTCGAATGTCGCGAAGGGCTCCGGGAGATCACTCCAGTCCCTGATGAATCTGGAGCCCTCTTCCGAATTGCCGGCAATGAAGGCCTCTGCCAGGGCTCGAGCCTGCTGGAAGTCGTTTCCCGCGATCGCCTCCTGCAGGCGCCCTGAGAGGACCGTTTGGAACCTGCTGCCATCGTACGGGTCGAAGAGATCCCGGCGTCCCTCCCCCAGATTCCGCCGCTGGGGTGGCCGGATGTTGAGAAAGCGAAACAATGACGACGAGTCCATCTGGGTCCCCTCAGGCTGATGACGCCAGCCTCATGGCTCCTCCCGCTGAGGCAGCATCAGCCGGCGGAGGAGCAGTGCCCGGGCAGCCCCATAGTGCTGCCGGAATTCGTGTCCGTGGGTTCGTGAAAGTAGCCAGGGCATGGTTTCTGGAAACCCGCCCCGCGGTACCAGGAGGTGGAGTTGACCCGGTTACGAAACCGGGTTGACTCCATCTGGAGTCTCCTCCAGTCCTGGAGACATTTGGCAGACGCCGCACTTCCACTCGCTGGTGCCGACGCCTATTCCCCGGCCACCCGGATCTCGATGCTCGACTCGCCGGCCCGGTCTCCGGCTCCCGCGCGCAGGGTGATTTCCACCCGCTGGGAAGTGCGTGCCGTCCTCCGGGGCGAGGACCATGGCCAGGCAGGGCTTCCGGGGAACCTCGAACGGGGTGGTGGTGACCGTCACGGTGTTGAAGCCGTCGCTCGCGGTGAGGCCGATCATGCAGCGGTCTCCACCCGGCAGGCGAGCGAAGTCCACCGTGGCTTCGGTCTCGGGGGTGGGCAGGGAGACGGGCCGCCAGGACCGGCCCCCGTCACTCGAGTACGCTCCCGGTGGAGTGCGCGCCATCCTGGAGCACCTGGGACTGCCCACACAGCCTGGGAGGCTGGCCCCGGCGCGGGGGCCACCCCACAACTCGTGGTGTTGAGTCCCCAGCAGCCGTGGCCCATCGCCTGCCGCGTCCTCATGGCAGGGCGGCTTGAGCAGGCGTGTACCCTATGGGCGGGAGTCGAAGCCGCCGCCTCCGGCCTCAGGCTCCCGGCCTCACGCGGCCGGCTGCCGCTCGCCTCCCGGGGACTCCTGAGACGATGAGCCCGGGGCGGCCTCGGCCTCGCGGGCGTGCGGCGAGGCGTAGCGTCCGCTCAACACGGGGAGCGCCACCTTCACCGCCACCGTGAGCAGCATCAGCCCGAAGGCCCAGATGCCCGCGGTGATCTTCCACTCCGTGAGGGTGGGCGTGTACTCGACCATCTCGTGCAGCGTGCTCGGGACGAAGCCCGGGATGATGAGCCCCATCCCCTTCTCGATCCACACCCCCACGAAGGCCAGGACACACGCCAGGTTGAGCACCCAGACGTGCCGCCGGCTCGCCGGCAGGTGCAACAGCAGCGCCGAGCCGACGTTGAACACCACCGCCGTCCAGATCCACGGCACGAGCCCGTGGTGCCCATGGGCCCCGAAGAAGAGGTAGCGCACGGGCCCGGCGTGCGCGCCGCCCGTGTAGAGGGCCGTGAAGAGCTCCGAGCCCAGCATGAAGAGGTTGAGCAGCACCGTCACGCGCATCACCGAGGTGAGCGTGCGCTGCGGCCCCTCGCCTATGGGCAGCCCCGTGAAGCGCCGGATGAGCTGCAGCAGCACGATGACGAACGCCGGGCCGGTGATGAACGCCGACGCGATGAAGCGCGGCGCCAGCAGCGCCGAGTTCCAGAAGGGCCGGCCCCCCAACCCGCTGTAGAGGAACGCCGTCACGCTATGGATGGAGATGGCCCAGAAGATGGAGAGGAAGACGAAGGGCAGGTACCAGCGCTTGCGCGGCTTGCGCCTCAGGAACCGCATGTAGAGCAGGTAGCCGCACACGTGCAGGTTCAGCAGCAGGTAGCCGTTGAGCACCACCACGTCCCACGTCAGCATGGACACGGGCCAGTTGAACCGGCCCACGCCCGGGATGAGGTGCCACGCCCGCTCCGGGTGCCCCATGTCCACCATGATGAAGAGCAGGCACAGCACGATGGCGGCCACCGCCAGCAGCTCTCCCACCAGGGTGACGTCGTGCATCTCCTTGTCGTGGTACAGGTACGCGGGGATGACCATCATCACCGCGCCCGCGGCCAGCCCCACCCCGAAGGTGAAGTTGGCCACGTAGAGCCCCCACGAGACGTGATCGCTCATCCCGGTGAGGACCATGCCCTGGGCCAGCTGCTGCGCCCACGCGTTGGCTCCCACCAGGGCGATGGCGGTGAGCACCACCATCCACGTGTAGAAGCGCCAGCTCCCATCGGTGCTCATCCACAGGATCCGGCCGAGGAAGCGCAGGTAGGCGAAGAGATGACGGGAGGCGGACATGGCTCACTTGTCGAAGAAGTAGAAGAAGCGCGGCAGGGTCCCCAGCTCCTCCTTGAGGACGAAGACGCGCTTGTTCTCGAGCACCCAGCGGATGGGGCTCTGGGGATCGAGCAGGTTGCCGAACACGCGCGCCCCCGTGGGACACGCCTCCAGGCAGGCCGGGAGCCGCCCCGCGCGGGTGCGGTGCAGGCAGAAGGTGCACTTCTCCACCACCCCCTGGGGGCGGATGCGGTTGGAGAGGTAGCCCTGATCCGGGTTGATCTCGTCCGCCGGCACCTCGGGCTTCGTCCAGTTGAAGCGCCGCGCGTGGTAGGGGCACGCCGCCTCGCAGTAGCGGCAGCCGATGCACCAGTTGTAGTCCACCACGACGACGCCGTCCTGCTCCTTCCAGGTGGCCTGGACCGGGCAGACCTTCACGCACGGCGCGTTGTCGCACTGGTGGCACTGCACCGGCAGGTAGTACTTGCCCGGCGCGGGCACGTCGTGATCGTAGAACGCGGTGCCCCGCTCCATATCCAGGCTCCCTTGCTCCATCTCCAGGATCCGGATGTACGAGTTGCCCGTGCGCCGATCGTGATTGTTCTCCTGGTGGCAGGCCTCGGCGCACTTCCGGCAGCCAATGCAGATGCTCAGGTTGAGCGCGTAGCCGAAGGAGACGCCCTCTTGCGGCGGCAGATCCTGGATGGAGACCTTGCGCCCGTACTCCCGCTCCGTCTTCTCCTCCAGCCGCCGGAGGACCACCGCCATCTCCTCGCGGGTGAACTCCTTGTAGTGCTTCTGCAGGAACTCGTCGAACGAGAGGTCCGCGGTCCACTTCGTCAGCGGGGCCATGGCCTGCGCGAAGGCCGCGGCGCCGAGCGTGGCGCCCGCCCCCTTCAGCAGGTTGCGTCGGGTGGTGTCACTCATGCGCGCGAGCCTCGGAGTGGGGCAGGGGAGGGCGTGGAGCCATGACGGGGTGGGCTCCGGCGTACTTCGGGGTGTGCGGATCATGGCAGGACACGCAGTTGTTCCGCGTGCGCCCACCGCGTGAGAGATCCCAGTAGCCAGTCATCCCTCCGTGGGCGCCGGCCTTGTAGTCGCGAGCCTGGGGACCGTGACACTGCGAGCACAGCGTCATGACCTCCGTCATCGGCAGGGCCTGCCCGGTGGCCAGGTGCAGCGACCGAGGCGCATCCGCCTGATGGCAGGAGGTGCAGGACAGCTCGCCGTGGCGGAACTGGAGCCCCCGGTGGAACGCCTGGAGCTGCTCGGGGCGCGAGGGCATCGGCCTGGCGTCCGCGAGGGAGTGACAGGTCGCGCACGGCACCCTCAAGGGCCGCCCCAGGGCGTCCTTCTCGTCGGACTCGATCGAGGTGAGCTTCTCCGGCACCAGCACCGTCTCCACGCCCGTCGGCGGGCCAGGGGGCGGCTGGAGCTGCCGGGGCGCGTCTCTGTTGCACCCACACCATGAGAGGGCCACGAGGAGGCACAGCAGGCGGGTAGGGAGGACGTTGTCCACGAGGACTCCCCCCAAGCAGCCGCCATGCCATGACGCTCCGCCCTGGGGCTGAGCCGTGCTCTGCCGGGCTCGGCTCCTGCTCGTGCGCGCAAGCTTTGCGTGCGCTGGCTCGGCCATGCAGCCCTTGCACCCGCCTGGCTGGGGAGACGCCCTCCTGGCGCCGGGGCGCGCGCGGACGGAGGCTGGTCCACCTCTTGCTCTACGAGCTTGCACTCACGTGGTCGGAGCAGACATGCCCATCAGCAGCCTCGTGCTCACCCTGGAAGGTTCCGCCGAACAACGCGCGGCTGTCCTCGCGACGCTCGCGCGGGACACCCGCATCACCGTGGGAGAGCCCCAGGCGGGGCGCTGGCTCCCGGTGGTGACGGATACCGCGACACTCGAGGAGGGGGCCTCGCTGGCCGAGTCCCTGCGCGAGCTGCCGGGGGTGCAGCTCCTGGACGTGGTGCTAGTGGACTTCTCGGAAGGAGCGAGGTGAGCGATGGAACGGCGGGACTTCCTCAAGAGCACGGCCCTGGCGGCGGCGACCCTGGCGGCGAGCCGCCTGGCCTACGGTCAGGAGCGAGCGGCGGTGGCGCCCTCCGGAGCGGAGCGCAAGGGGAGTGGGCTGAGCTGGCAGAAGGCGCCCTGCCGCTTCTGTGGCACCGGCTGCCACGTCCAGGTGGGCGTGGAGGGCGGCAAGGTGGTGGCCATCGCGGGGGACCAGCAGGCCGAGGTGAACAAGGGCCTGCTGTGCATGAAGGGCTACCACGTGGGCCTCGCCCTCTATGGAGGGGATCGCCTCACCCAGCCGCTGCTGCGCAAGGGTGACAAGCAGGTGCCCATCTCCTGGGAGGAGGCGATCAACATCATCGCGCGCCGGATCCTCCAGGATCCGAAGGGCTTCGGCCTCTACGGCAGCGGCCAGTGGACCATCCCCGAGGGCTACGCCGCGACCAAGCTCGTCAAGGGCGGCCTGGGCTCCCACCAGATCGACGCGAACGCGCGGCTGTGCATGTCCTCGGCGGTGACGGGCTTCCTGGCCACCTACGGGGTGGACGAGCCCGCCGGCTGCTATGACGACCTGGACACCTGCGACGTGCTCATCATGTGGGGCAACAACCCCGCGGAGATGCACCCGGTCCTCTTCTCCCGCGTGATCGATCGGCGCTCGCGGGGCGAGAAGGTCACCCTGATCGACATTGGCACGCGCAAGACGCGCACCAGCACGTTCTGCGATCACGTGCTGCGGTTCAAGCCGAACACAGATCTGGCCATCGCGTGCGGCATCGCCCACCTGCTGGTGGAGAACGGCACCTGGAACCGGGAGTTCGTCGAGGCCCACTGCGCGTTCCGCGCCCCGAGCGAGCCCGCCACGCTGCAAGGCAAGGCCATCTCCTTCGAGGAGTACCGCAAGCTGCTGGCCCCCTACACCCCCGCCCACGTGGAGCAGCTCTCCGGTGTCTCGCAGAAGGATCTGCGGATGCTGGCGGAGCTCTTTGGCCGCAAGGAGCTGCGCATCACCAGCCTGTGGTGCATGGGCGTCAACCAGCACACCCGGGGCACGGCGATGAACTCGCTCCTCCACGGGCTCCACCTGCTCAGCGGCCACTTCGGTCGGCCCGGAGACGCGCCCACCAGTCTCACGGGACAGCCCTCGGCGTGCGGCACCGTGCGCGAGGTGGGCACGCTCGCCCAGGCGCTCCCGGGTGGCCGGTCCGTGACGAGCGCGGAGCACCGCCAGCAGATGGAGGAGCTCTGGAACCTGCCCGCGGGCCGCATCTCCGACAAGATCGGCTACCACGCGGTGCAGATGTGGGAGCGCTTCTCCACGCCCAAGGAGAAGGGCGGAGACATCCACACCCTCTGGGTCCAGGTCACCAACCCCGCCCAGACGCTGCCCAACCGCCACAAGCTGGTGGATCCGAGCCGGACGCTGCCGGACAAGTTCCTCATCGTCTCGGACGCCTACCCGACCGCCACCACGCGCATCGCCGACCTGGTGCTGCCCTCGGCGATGTGGGTGGAGAAGAACGGCATGGTCGGCAACTCCGAGCGCCGCACCCAGCAGTGGTTCAAGATGGTGAACCCACCCGGACAGGCCCGGGATGACGCCTGGCAGCTCATCGCCGTGGCGCACCGGCTGTTCGAGCTGGGCTTCGAGGGGATGAAGGACCGGGAGGGACGCTTCCTCTTCGAGGTGAAGAAGGACGGCAGGCCTGTCCCGATCTGGGACTTCGCGCGCTACTACGACGTCAACGTCGACGCGCACCTCTTCGAGGAGTACCGCAAGAGCACGCGCCTCAAGCACAAGGACCTGGCGCCCTACGAGGAGTACGTCAAGGCGCGCGGGCTGCGCTGGCCGGTGGTGCAGCAGCCGGACGGGAGCTGGCGCGAGACGCGCTTCCGCTTCGCGGAGTTCGATGATCCGTACGTGGCGAAGGGGAGGGGCATCCAGTTCTACCATTCGACCAGCCATGACGATCGGGCACAGATCTGGTTCGCGCCCTACGAGCCGCCTCCCGAGTCTCCCGATGGCGAGTTCCCGTTCTGGCTGTGCACTGGCCGCGTCATCGAGCACTGGCACTCCGGCACGATGACCATGCGCATCCCGCAGCTCCAGCACGCGATGCCCCAGGCCTACGTGGAGCTGAACCGCGCGGATGCGCGGCGGCTGGGCGTGGGCAACGGGGACCAGGTCACGGTGGAGACGCGGCGCGGGAGCCTGGACCTGCCAGTCTGGGTGGGCGGACGAGGCGAGCCGCCCGAGGGCTCGCTCTTCGTCCCGTTCTTCGACGAGCGGCTGCTGATCAACATGCTCACGCTCGATGAGTACGATCCGTTCTCCAAGCAGCCGGACTACAAGAAGTGCGCGGCCCGCGTGCGACGGCGCGAGGCGCGGGAGGCGAAAGGATGAGCGCCCCTCCCGCCCCGGATGACAACGAGGCCAACCCGCAGGCGCGCTGGATCCAGATGGGGATCGGCGTGACCGTGGCGCTGGCCGTCACGGGCTTCTTCGTCGGCATCCGGCCGGCACCGGAGCGGCCGGAGCCAGCGCCAGCGGCCGGCACGGCGGCCCCGGCGGCCGAGCGCGCTCCGAGCTACCGGGAGCTGCAGGAGGCCCGGCGCGGGGCCAACGCCCGGATGTACGAGGGTGCACTGGAACCACTGCGCGCGGGGCTCGACTCGCGGCAGCCCATTCCCGTGGCCACGGCGCGGCAGCGAGCCCAGGCGGTGGCCGATCGGAAGGCCCACCGCGCCTATGACGGCGCGCCGCCAACCGTCCCGCATGAGGTGGATCCGCTGGGCGCCCCCGGGTGCCTGGCCTGCCACGAGCGCGGAATGAAGCTGGGAGCGCGGGTAGCCCCTCGCCTCAGCCACCCGCCCTACCCGAACTGCAACCAATGCCACGCGGTGGAGGCCTCGCCCAAGCCCCTGGCTCCGTACCCGGACATGCCGGCCAACCACTTCACGGGGAAGGCCTCGGCGGGGAACGGCTCGCGCGCCTGGTTGGGCGCCCCGCCCGCCATGCCGCATCCGGTGCACATGCGCTCCGAGTGTGGCTCCTGCCATGGCCCCACGGGCCACCCGGGCCTGCGCACCTCGCACCCGGAGCGGCAGAACTGCGTCCAGTGCCATGCGTCCTCGGCGATGCTCGACCAGCGGGGGACGTCCGTGGGCCTTCCGTCCGCCACGGGAGGGGCGCCATGAGCCAGCCCGCCGAGATCAGCCGCCGCGCCTTGCTGGGGCTGTTCCGCAAGAGGGAGCAGCCCGCGACGCCCGCCCCCGTGGCCCCCGCGCCTCCTGTCGGCTTACCGCCGGCGTCGGCCTTCTCGCTGGAGGCGTTCTATGCGGCGCGGCGGTCCGTGCCCGCGCTGGGGGCCGTGGTGAGCGTGCGCCCCCAGCTCTGCCTGGCCTGGCAGGGCTCTTTCTGCAGCACCTGCGCGGAGCGCTGTCCCGTCGAGGGTGCCATTGCGCTCGACGCGGGGCGACCGCGTGTCGTGGCGGAGCGCTGCAACGGGTGCGGCGTCTGCGTGCGAGTGTGCCCGGCTCCACTCAACGCCTTCGAGCTGCGCCCCGCCGGCTCCCCTGGAGGTTCCTCATGAGCACCACGCCAGAGCGCGCCCCTCTCCCTCAGCTCCAGGAGACGCTGCTCGATGCCGAGACGCTGGCCCGGCTCGTCAGCGACATCCAGAACCTCACCGTGGTGGACGAGGTGCTGCTCAAGGGCGGAGCGGCCGCCATGGCCTCCAGCCAGCCCCTCTCCTTCGCGCAGGCCGTGGAAGCGCTCCAGCAGGGGCGCGCCCTCGGCCTGCAGGTCCGCTACCGGTACCAGGGCAAGCGCTGGTGGGACACGCTCCTGCGCGCTCCGGGCGGAGTCCGGCTCGTCCGCATCGAGCACGACGCGGCCGTCCAGTCCGGGGCCTGAGCGGCGAGGTGCCAGCCGGGGCACCTACCGCACAACCTCCATCAGCACCCGCGCGGTGGGCTCGGGCACGGCCACCATCGCGTCATGGCCACAGTCGAGCTCCCGCATGCGCAGCCCCCGTTGGCGGGCCCGCTCGTGGAACGTGGCCAGCGGGTCCGCTCCAAACAGTTGGATGAGCCCGTCTCGCTGGCTGCACCGCACGTAGGTGGCGGGCACCGAGCTCACCCCACGGCTCAAGTGCAGGGGCTCGTTGAGCGTCCGCAGCGGGTGGGGCACCCGGCGCGGCTGAGCCCAGGCCACGTCCTCCGGGCGAGTGACGCCCATGGGGCCCAGCGGCAGCGGCGGCAGCAGCCACGCCTCTCCCTCCGCCTGCGAGAGGGACTGGAGCACCTCGTTGGTGCTCCCGCCGAAAGCCCCGCTGGCGGCCTGGCCATTGTCCGGCAGGTGCGCGTCCAGATACACCAGATGGGCCAGCCGCTCGGGGACCCGGTCCGCCACGCCGGTGATGACCATGCCCCCATAGCTGTGGCCCACCAGCACCACCTCGCGCAGATCCTCGCACTCGAGCACGCTGACGATGTCCTGGATGTGCAGGGCCAGCCCCACCTCTCGGGAGAGCTGGTGGTGGCGCTCTCCCGCTCCGGTGAGCGTGGGGGTGAACACCTCGTGGCCCGCCTCTCTCAAGAGGCGCCGGACATGCCTCCAGCACCACCCACCGTAGAACGCTCCATGCACCAGGACGAAGTTGGCCATTCGCGGCTCCTATCGAGAAGGCGCGAGCCTAATCCAACGGGATCAGCGGTACACGGCGATGGCGCCCTCGTTGCCGCGCATGAAGGCGTCGAGCTGCTCGGGGGTGGCGACGATGGGGCGACGGTCGGGGTAGGCCGGGTCGCAGACGATGAAGTTGCCGTCGTCCGTGATGCCAGTGACGGCCACCACGTGCTCCTGGGCGCCGCCGCCTCGCGTCCAGGTGTCCGTCTTCTCCTTGCCGTCCTCCACGAAGGTGCCGGAGAGCACCACCGACTTGCCGTCCTTGAGGGCCTGGGCCACGCTGTCCGAGTCGGCCCCGATCGTCTCGGAGTGGCCGCCGGCGGCGCTCACCGCGTTGTCCACCTCGTTGAAGTAGGTGTACGAGCTGTTCTCGTTCCCGTCCCCGCTCATCTTCGCGTACTGGTAGCCAGCGCTCGGGTCGCTCGGGTCGCGCAGCTCCACGCCGTCGCGGGTGTCGTCCACGCCGTTGTACATGTGGAAGCGGGCGGCCTGGATGTCGGCGCCGTCGGTGCCGTTGTGGGGCTGGCCGGGGATCTCCGGAACCTCCAGGCCCTGGGCGCGCAGGGCCACGACGACGGAGGTGGGGCCGCAGTTGGCGTTCCTCGCGTCGCCGCCCACCTGCTTCTCGGCGTCGAACTGGTTGATGTAGAGGCCGGAGGCATCCTCGAGCGCCTCCTCCTCCGACTTTGCACCGGGGATGGGGGCGGAGCTGGCGCGGGTGTACTGCTCGGAGACCCAGCCCTCGCGCTGGGCGCCGTTGTCATTCCACGAGACGTGGACGAAGCCGTCCTTGCGGGTCTCGCCGCTGGCGTCCGGAGTCACCTCCAGGCGCGTGCCCTGGGGGACGGTGCCGAGGGGCGTGTTGCCCACGGTGGTGGGCACCGAGCGCAGCCGGACGTTGTCCGTGGTGCGCACGTACTCGCCGGCGGGCGGGGTGGGCGAGGTGGGATCCGTGGGCGCGGTGGGCGCGGGCTCCGCGCGGGGCTCGCTCAGCGTGAACGGCTCGTAGACCCAGCCGTTGCGCTGGGTGCCGTTGTCATTCCACGAGACGTGGACGAAGTCATTCTGCCGGGTCGCGCCGTTGGCGTCGGGCGTCACCTCCAGCTTGCTGTTGGGGGGGATCTGGGCGACGGGCTCATTGCCCGCGATGGAGGGCACCGAGCGCAGGTTGAGGACATCGACGTTGTAGCGGTACTCGGGCTGGGGCGCGGCGGCGCCGAGGGCGGCGACCCCCTGGGGGCTGCCGGCGGGGGCGGGGGAGGAGGCGGATCGCGCCTGGAGCGAGACGGGGGGCAGCTTGCTGGAGGCGGAGGCGCTCGCCGCGAAGGCATCCTTCTGGAGCTTGGAGGTGGAGGCCAGGGCGTTGGTGGACGAGGCCTGCTTCCCCTGGGGCTTGAGCGAGGTGCTGGCGGCGTTGCCCTGCGAGGCCCCCTTCGTCTGGGGGGACGAGGCGCTGGAGGGAGACTGGGTGCGCGGCTGCGACGCGGCGGACTTGGGCTGGCGGATGGTCGTCATGGGAGCAGCCTCTCGGAGGTGTGGGTGCCTGAGCCATTATCGTCCATTGGCTCCGGAATGTTTCTTCCGTTCATGATGGAATCCGTCATGGTTCGTCCAGGCACCGCCGGCCCCAGGTGGTGGACTCCTCCGAGGCAGGTCCGTTGACGCTGCGGCCGAAGCGCCCATCCTCCCTGCGACAGGCCAGCACGGCGGCGCGGTGGCGGTCGGTCGAGGCCTCATCGAGGCGCCCGGCCAGCGCCTCCAGGGCCCGCGCGGTGTACTCCACGCGAGGGAGTCCAGAGGGGTAGGCCGAGAAGCCTCCACCCGGCTCGGCCCGTGACAGGAGGTGGGCCAGACACTGGGCGTGAAGCGCGGCAGCCCCCGGTGCGCCATGAAGTGCGGAGAGGCGAAGCAGCGCCTCCGCATCGAGGTGCTCGTGCAGGCCGACCGTCTTCGCGCCGATGCCTCCGACATGGCCGAAGGCTCCATCTTCGCGGGCGATGCGCGAGAGCTGCTGCACGGCTCGGGCAAGCTCCTCCGGCGCCAGGCGCTCGCCTTCGCCCTGGAATCGCGCCCGCATCTGGCGGAGCGGGAGCTCGGGCTGGTGGAGCACCACGCTCAGCACGACGAGCACTCCCGTGGCCGCGAGCGCGAGCAGCTCGTCGATACCGGGACGAAGCGGCCCCACCCAGCGGAGAACAGCCGCGACCCACGGCGCGGCGATCAAGAAGCTGCCTGCGGTGACAGCGCTCAGCAGGAAGGCCCCGGCAACCGCTTCGCCCACGCCACGGTCCATGTCAAAGGTCCGCTCCCAGCAGGCCCAGCGCACTCGGGTGATCCCTTGCGCGCCCATGCCCCCGCCCAGCGGAGAGGGGGTGTTGAGGAGCGTCGAGATGACGATCGCGAGCATGGCTCGGACAGGGCTGCCCGCCAGTGCCCACGCCACGATGGCGAGCACAGCCGGCACTCCCAGCCCAGCCATCGCCGCCATGAAGACGGCCCTTCTTCGGAGCTGGGGGTTCAATGGGCGCATGCTCGAACCGGAGCATAGCGGAGCGACATTCTTCCTTTGTAATGAGCCCCTGCCCCTCCATATGGTCGGCGAGACCTTGTCCAGGAGCCTCCACCTGCACGCCTCATCCCACCCACTGGCGCTCTCCGCTGTCCTCCTGCTGATGGGGCTCGTCGCGGCCCACCCCGCCGCCGCACAAGGCCCGTTCCACAAGCGGATCGACGCGTTCGTGCACGCGGAGATGGCTCGCCAGAAGGTGCCCGGTGTCGCCATTGGCATCGTGCGGCGCGGAAAGGTGGTTCTGGCCAAGGGGTATGGCTTCGCCAACCTCGAGCATCAAGTCCCAGTGCGCCCCGAAACCATCTTCCAGTCTGGCTCTCTGGGAAAGCAGTTCACCGCCACGGCGGTGATGCTGCAGGTGGAGGCGGGCAAGCTCGCGCTGTCCGATCCCCTGACGAAGTTCTTTCCCGAGGCTCCCGCCGCGTGGCGTGCCATCACCGTACGCCACCTGCTGACGCACACCTCCGGGCTCGGCGATCTCGAGGGAATGCTCGACCAGCGCAAGGACTACACCGATGAGGAGTTCGCGCGCTTCTGCTACGCGCTGCCCCTCGAGTTCCCCCCCGGCTCACGCTGGAGCTACAGCAACACCGGCTATGTCCTGCTGGGGATCATCGTGAGCCGGGTTGCCGGCACCTTCTATGGCAACGTCCTCAGCGAACAGGTCTTCAAGCCCGCTGGCATGACGACGGCGCGGATGATCAGCGAGGAAGACCTGGTTCCCCACCGTGCGGCCGGCTACCGCCTGGTCAAGGGTGAGGTGAAGAACCAGGAGTGGGTCTCGCCGTCTCTCAACACCACGGGGGACGGCTCCCTCTACTTCTCCGTGAGGGACCTGATCGCGTGGGATGCCGCGGTCCAGGCACAAGCCATCCTCACCCCGGCGAGCTGGCAGGAGATCCTGACGCCCGTACAGCTCTCCAGCGGTGCCACCTTTCCGTATGGCTTCGGGTGGGCGCTCGACGAGCGCGGCGGCAAGCTGCTGCACCAGCATGCAGGGGGATGGCAGGGCTTTACAACGCACTTCTCCCGCTTCCTCGGGGACTCCCTCTCCATCATCGTGCTGACCAACTCCGCCCATGCGAGACCCGTCCGCTTCGTGGACGGCATCGCCGAGATGATGAACCCCGCTCTCGCCGTGCCGGCCCTCACGCCGATCGCGGATGCGGAGCCACAGGTCACCGCGAAGCTGGCAGCGCTGCTCGAGCAGGTGCGGAGCGGGACGCTCACGCCGGCCGACTTCGCGTACCTGCGCAAGGGTTTCTTTCCGGAAGGCGCCAAGGCTTATCAGGAGCAGCTGAGCGCCCTGGGGCCAGCGGGGAAACTGGTGCTGGTCCAGCGGCTCACCCGGGGCGATGACCGGATCTACACGTACGAAGTGCCGTTCGGGACCAGGACCTATCTCTACACAGTGGGGCTCGCTCCAGACGATCGGCTGTCGCTCCTCCGGTTGCGGGAGAAGTGATCTGCCAGCGAGGCTCAGGAACGACAGGAAGCTCAACAGCAGGCTCGTGATGGCCAGTCCCAGTGCGACAGGCATCATGGCGCTCCTCCCGTGAGGGTTGCATCTTCTGCTCGAGTTTCGCAGTTTCTGATGCGCTCCGTGCGGGCTCAATCCGCCGCGGCGCTCTTCAGCTCCTTGCGCATGAAGTAGTCCACCTGCTCCTGCTCCCCTGGGGCGTTCTCCAACGTCATGGGGAGCTGCGCGAACACCGTGTAGCCGTGCCGCTCGTAGAACCCGCGTGCCTGCCAGCTCGAGGTGTTCAGGCGCGCGCGGCGGAGGCCTCGCTCCAGCGCCACCTCCTCCAGCCTCCGCAGCAGCGCTCGAATCGTCCATGGCCCGCGCCTCACCTGGCCCTGGCCGGGCACTTGCCGCAGTGCTCCGAGACGTGGAGCGAGTACACCACCCCGGCGCTCTCGTTGCGCGCGAGCAGCTCCGGGGGCTTCGCTCGCAGCTCTCGCGCGAAGGCTTGCACCGCCTTCATGGCCGCCTTGGGATCCGGCGCGAAGAGCGCGCCGTGGGCCGCGTCATCCCACTGCAGCGTGCTCATCCAGTACTCCCACCGGCCCAGGTCCGCGGAGTCGGGGAGGTCCACCTCGGACAGGCGCAGCTCCTTGAGCAGGGGCTTGACCACCGGGCTCGTCTCGTAGCGCTCCACGTCGAGCGGCAGCTCGAACAGGAACAGGCGGCCCGGAGGCGCGCCCGTGCCCGCACGCACCGTCACCCGCATCCGCGAGGGCCTCGGGTAGGAGTCCTCCAGGCGGGAGGTGGCTAGGGTGTGGTTGCCGATCACGTCCTCGTGATCGGTGAGCGCGCTGTCGACGGCCACCTTGTCGCGCAGCACGTGCTGGCGATCCTTCGCGTCATACTCGGAGAGATCCGAGAGGCACACGTCACAGGGCGAGGAGAGCCCTGTCACCAGCGCGCACACGTTGCCCGTCGGCTTCGGGTAGTCCGCATCCGGAGTGAACTCCACCTGCTCGACCTGGGCCTCCAGGGGAGGCCCCGAGCAGCCGTAGATGCTGGTCACCGTCTCGACTCGCCACCCCTTGCCCGCGGGAGGCTCGGAGCCCGGCTGCGCCGCCTCTCGAATCCGGAGGGCCGCGGCGACGGCCAGGCGATAACGCTCGCCCAGGAAGGCCTCGTCGATCAGCGCCTGGGCCACCTGGGGGAGCTCCTGCGGCTCGGCGATGAGCACGGCCCGCTTGAGCAGCTCCAGCCGCTCCTCTCCGTGCTCCTCTCGCGAGAGGGCGGTCACCTTGGCCAGGTGCTCGGCGGCGCTCGGGCGCTTCGCCTGGAGCGAGGTGAGCTGCATGTACCCCCGCGCGCGGGCGCCCCTCTGGGCCGCCGAGAGAGTCGCTGTCTCGCCGGCCCCCACCTTCGCCAGATCCCCCAGCTCGACCGCCATCCAGGGTGTCCTCTTCGCGATGAGCCCCACGTGCGCCCACGCCCCCTGGACGTTCAGCACCTCCACCACCGTGTCCACCGGGAGCATGGTGACGATCGGATCCCGGAGGTCCGGGCCCTCGCGCACCCAGCCCCGGTACGGGACGACATAGCCCAGGGCGCCCTGGGTCGGAGGCAGCTCGCTCGCGGCCTTCTCTCCGAACCCCGTCAGCTCCTCCCTCAGCGAGGAGGGCTCCGTCTCCGCCAGGGTGAGGGCCTCCACGAGCGCTCCGCTCTTGCCCGTCTTCTCGGCCATGAGCCAGGCCGCGCGGGCGAGCTGCTTCGCCCGATCGAAGTCCCCCTTCTCAAGGAGCTCTCCGGCGCTCGCCAGCAGGTTGCGCGTCAGCGGCTTCTCCGCGGCGAGCCCGAACTCGTCCGCGTAGCCGAGCAGCACTCCGCCACGAATCACCCCGCGGTACTCGGGCTCACCGGGTGGATCCACGGCCAGGAGCTGGAGCTCGTCGCCCAGCTTCAGCGTCTCGGTGATGCGCCCCGATTCCTCTCGGGTCGCGTGCACCGGCAGCTCCTCCAGCCGGACGAACCGCTCCTCGCCACGGAGCGGGTAGGGGGCGAGCCCGTCCAGCTTCGTCCACCGCCTGCCCGACTTCGTCTCGATGCGGTGCCAGCCCGCCTCCTCCCAGAGGCGCGGCTCGTGCACCTGGACCCGCGCGCCCAGGGACAGCTTCTCCACCACCTCCGCGTCATCGCGAGGGGCTGTTCGGAGCTCCAGCCCGTCCTGGGTGGCGGTCATCTCCTGGGCCTTGCCGCACGCGGCGCAGAGGAGCAGCGCCAGGACACAGCCCGCCGCGCGGGCGGAAACGAGGATCGGGGATCGCATTCTGCTCGAAGGAAACCCCATCGGGCCCTCACCGACAATGGTGCTCTCCCACTCGGGCCGCCCCTCACCCATGGTAGATGCGCGAGCGAGAGGGAAAGGTGGGCGAGGGGAGGATCTGCCGGAGGCACTGGTCGATGTGCCCGCGGTTCCGCCACTGCTGTGGGTAGCCGAGCGACACCTCCTCGAAGCGCACGTCGTCATCCCAGTAGGTGAGGGGGATGTGAAGGTGGCCGGTGACGACGACCTCGGCCCGGAAGCGCCTGTGCCAGTCGTCGGTCCTCCGCGTGCCGCACCAGAGGGAGAAGCGCGGAATGCGGGGCAGCACGGCGTGATGCCGGCGCAGCGGGAAGTGGTTGACGAGGATCGTCGCGCAGTCCGCCGGGATGGCCTCCAGGCGCTCGAGGGCCTGCGCGCAGCGCGCGGCGCACCACGCGGCGCGAGAGGGGTACGGATCGGGGAACAGCAGCGCTTCGTCCGTGCACAGCACGCCGGACTCCATGGCCCACTGCACCGCGGCCTGCTCGGGGACGTCGTCCGGCCGGAACGAGTAGTCATAGAGCAGGAAGAGCGGGGCGATGATCCGGGGCGGTCCCTCTCCCGGCCACCGCGGATAGGGGTGCTCCGGCGAGAGGACGCCGTAGGCCTCGCAGAGCGAGACGAGCTGCTTGTACTTCGCCTCTCCTCTCGCGGCGGAGGGATCCTTGGACAGGGTCCACAGCTCATGGTTGCCCGGAACCCAGATGAGCTGTCGGAAGCGCGGGGCGAGCGTCTGGAAGGTGAACTCGAGCTCCTCGCGCGTCTCGCCTACGTCCCCGGCGACGATGAGCCAGTCCTCGGGATGGGGGGAGAGCGCCTCGAGGGCCTGGCGGTTCTCGGGGGCGCGGATGTGGAGATCGCTGATGGCGTAGAGCTTCATGGTCGTCTGCTCCACCCGCCTCCAAATCCAGCACAAGGCGTAGCATGGGTGGTCTCCATCTGGAAGGAGTGGCTCCCGCGCCGATCGTTCGTAATACCCTGGCGCACCGAGTAGGGCATGCGCGACAAAACCTGGAAGGTCGGGAGCTGTCAGCCCCCTCCCTTACATTGCCGCGCCATGGCTTCGATGCAGCACGAAGGACTCCTGCTCCTGTTCCGCA
>JAFGNZ010000120.1 GCA_016926755.1 Myxococcaceae bacterium
CAGCCGCGCGGGCCGCCCGGCGCTCAGGGCGCAGGTGGTCCATTTCTGGAGAGCAGACCTGGGTCAATTCTCGAGAGCGTCAAAGCCCACACGCTGCGCGGGAACCAAGGCCGCTATGGTGCGGTGATGCTGGATGTGTTCGGCCCGGAGCAGCCGGGGAAACTCAACAACTATGTGCGCGCCCTGGAGGTTGCCAATGACGGGGGCCGCTGGGTCTTCGAGCAGGAGGGTGAGCCCTTCCCCTTCGAGCAGTTGGAGCAGTACCAGGCGCGCCGGGTGAGGGACCGCTTCACCTTCGAGATGCTCAAGGACTACCTGCGCCACCTGGGGCTGGCTCCCTTCGAGGAGGACTTCTACCTGCCTCCGGGCACCTGCGCGTGGCTCATCCAGAAGACAGGCACCTTCGCCCCTGGCCATAGGGAGTACACGCTGGAGGAGGCCCGCGCCGCCCACGTGTTGTGAGGCACCCCAGGCGGCGGCTGGGGTTCGCGATGGCCTACTCCCGCGTCATCCTGGTCAAGCACGGAGAGGGCCTCATGCCCTCATGGCAGGCACCTCACGCCGGCCAGACCATCACCCAGACCCAGACCGGCGACCACAAGGTCCCGGGGACGGGGGTACGCACGGCCGGGGCCTTGGACTCGCGGCGCTTGCGGAACTCTTCGAGGTTGATGACTTCGGAAGCCTGGTTCATGGCAGACCCCGCTGGAGGAGCTTTCATGGTCATTATCGAAAGGACGGGGTGACCGGTTGCGCGGATCCCTGTCCGCCAAAGCGGACGTCCGACGCCTGCCCCAGAATGGATCGCCTCTCCTCCGGAGGGGCGTCCGTCCGTACATTGACTTGACCCGGGGCTCGGTGTCCCGCTGCGGGTCATGGCTCCGGTCTCTGCCCTCGTGCCCCCACCTCGCCATGTGCTGATGATCGTCATGCTCGCGATCGGGCTCGGAGGCCCCTGGAGCGCCTCGGCCCTGGAGCAGGGCAAGGCCCTGAGACAGTTCCCCCACCGTGACTGGCAGACGGCGGAGGGGCTGCCCCAGAACAGCACGCTGGCCCTGGCGCAGACGCCGGATGGCTACCTCTGGGGCGGCACCTGGGAGGGCCTGGTGCGCTTCGACGGCATGCGCTTCACCGTCTTCGACAAGTCCAACACCCCTGCCCTCCCCGGCCGCTCCGTCCGCTGCCTGGCGCTCGGCCCGGATGGGACGCTGTGGATCGGCATGAACGAGGGCGTGGCGGGCATGCGGCAAGGCACCTTCTTCTCCGTCGCCCCGCCCACGGCCACCGCCCTCACCGATCCACGCGAGCTGCTGCCCACTCGCGACGGGAGCCTGTGGATCGCCACGGAGGGCCATGGGCTCACCCGGCTCCAGGCCGGCCGCTTCCGGACCTGGAGGACGCAGGACGGCCTCGCCAGTGATCAGATCCTGGTGCTCGCCGAGGACGCGGCGGGAGCGATCTGGGCGGGAGGAACCGGGGGCCTTCAGCGGTGGGATGGCTCGGCCTGGACGCCGCCCCAGCCGTTCGAGGGCAAGCCCCAGGTGGAGGTGACTGCGCTGGTGTTCGACCGGGAGGGCACGCTCTGGGCCGGCACCGAGGACGGAGACGTCTATCAGCTCCGGGACGGGAGCATGCGCTGGGTGGCGGAGGCAAGCCTGCCAGGTGCTCCGATCGCGATGCTGCTGGTGGACAGGGCGGGCAGCCTCTGGGTGGGGAGCCTGGGCCACGGGCTGCTGCGGCTCGTGGGCAACGAGCGCTCGGTGCTGGATGCCGGCCACCCGCTGGCCGAGGGGCTGGTGAACCGCCTGCTCGAGGATGCCGAGGGCAACCTCTGGATCGGCACGGAGGCCCTCGGGCTGCACCGCCTCAAGGACGCGCCCTTCACGACCTATGGCCCTCCCGAGGGCCTCGCGCACGACATGGTGCTGGCCATCCGAGAGACGCGCGACGGCAGCCTCTGGTTCGCCACCGTGGGCGGCGGCGTCACCCGCTGGCGTGATGGGCAGATGAAGACCTTCACCATGCGCGACGGGCTCGTCCTGGATCGCGTCCGCAGCATCGCCGAGGGCCCGGACGGCAGCATCTGGTTCGGCACCCGCAGCGGCGTCAGCCGCTGGCGGGACGGCGCCTTCACCAACTTCGGCGTCGCCCAGGGGCTGCCCGACGCGCGGGCGCTGCTGCTGGATGTGGATGCGCGCGGCACCCTCTGGGTCGGCACGACGAAGGGGCTCGCGCGGTGGAATGGAGAGCGCTTCGAGCCCCTGGCGCCTCGGGGTGGGCTCCTCGGCCAGGAGGTCGAGCTGCTGCGCGCCAGCGCCGACGGCGGCCTCTGGGTCGGGATGAGCAATGGAGACCTCGTCCACCTCCTCGACGGAAAGAGCACGGTGCTGACCTCCCAGGAGCACCCCCTCCTCCGCCCCCGGGCCCTGTCCCTCTACGAGGACACCCCGGGCAAGCTCTGGATCGGCACCGATGACGGCCTCCTCCGCTTGAAGGATGGGCAGCTCCGACGGATCTCCACCGCGAACGGGCTCTTCGACGACCGCATCTTCCACATCCTCCCCGACGGGCGGGGCAACCTGTGGATGAGCAGCAACAAGGGCATCTCTCGCGTGGATCAGGCGGCGCTGGAGGCGGTGGCCGAGGGCCGGCTCGCCCGCATCACCCCCCGCATCTACGGCTCGGAGGACGGCATGCGCTCCGCGGAGTGCAACGCCCACGGCCTCCCCGCGGGGTGGAGGGATCGCAGCGGCCGGCTCTGGTTCCCCACCATCCGGGGCGCCGTCGCCTATACGGAGGAGAAGGAGAGCAGCCCCATGCGCCCGCCGCCGGTGATCCTCGAGGAGCTCCGCATGGGGGAGCGAGCGATCCCCGCCGCCGAGCACGTCCGCATCCCCTGGCACGAGGGGCAGATCGAGTTCCATTACACCGCGACCGGCCTGAGCGCGCCTCAGCAGCTCCGCTTCCGCTACCAGCTCGAAGGGATCGACACGGACTGGGTGCAGGCCGGCACGCGGCGCGTCGCCTACTACACGCACCTGCCGCCGGGGCGGCACCGGTTCCTCGTGGAGGCGGAGTACGTGGATGGCGGAGGAGAGGTGCAGCGCGCGGAGCTGACGTTCCACCTGGAGCCCCGCTTCTACCAGACGTGGTGGTTCCGCCTGGCGTGCGTGCTGGCCGCCGTGCTGACGGCGGCTGGCGCGGTGTGGCTGCGCGTGCACCGGCTGCGCCTGCGCGAGCGCGTGCTCCAGGCCCGCGTCGATCAACGCACCGCCGAGCTGGCCACCGCCAACGCCGATCTGAGCTCCCGCCTCCAGGAGCTGCAGACCACGCGCGAGCGGCTCGTCCACGCGGAGAAGATGGCGGCGGTGGGCACGCTGGCCGCC
>JAFGNZ010000019.1 GCA_016926755.1 Myxococcaceae bacterium
GCCAAGCCTCTCCACCGTCTCCCGCCGTGGACTCCTCAGTCCAGGGAGCGAGATCCACGGTTCCTGCAAGAGAGCCAATCAGATCGAGGCCAATCAATACGAGATTCTCCAGCGTCTCGGAGAAGTCTTGCGCGAAGTGCGTGGCCTGAACTCGATGGCGATAACACACTTCGGTGTCATTCGTAATGACTTCGAACTTCTCCGCGAGGCGATAGAGACAGAGGCACGCGAGAGCGCAGAGGAAGCATTCCAACTCGATGTTGCATTGGCGCGCACGCTATTTTCTGCCGACCGATACTTAGGTTTTGAGACCGCTTACATTGAGAGACTCACGAGATTTTACCAGCACGCGATGAGCACGGCTCGGAGAAGTGCATTTAGCGGTCCGTCTGCACTCTCGCCAGTTGAGCCAACATGGATGCGACGGATTGCGAAGGAAATTCTCGGGCGGGGGCGGGTCGATCTCTTATTCGCCACGCTTCCGGCTATTGTTGAGTCGTGTGGTAGTCGACTCTCGCTCGCGCCAGAGGACACGCTGCGCAACCCTGTAGAATGGGCACGTGGCGCGGAGGCATTTCTAGAAGCCCGGACCATTGTCCCTGAAGTTAGCGTCCTAGCGACGGCTGGGCTAACAAAAGAACTTTGGAAAGAGGGACTGTTCCTAAGAAATGCTGCCATTGAGGCTACATCTCCCGTAGTGCTGCGCGCCGCAGCGAAGAAAGTGAGGGCGCACTACGATAGTGTGCTGCGGCCTTATCTGAAAAGTGTATTTGAAGAATGGGGCGCGGCCAACCTGAAGCGCTACCTCTTTCGTTTCCATGGTCATTCGCGGCCGGACCTCGAACCAGACCGACGCTATTATGGATTGAGCAAGTATCCGCATGAAAGCAATCCTGATGGGGCCGTTTCGTTCGATGAAGACCCAGTAGAAGCGGCAGTAGCCGCAGGCCTCATCCGTAAGAAACTGATCGAGTCAAAAGTACATACCGGCACGCATAGCTGGACCGATGAGAAATACCATCTTGAAGTTATCTCAGGTCGTTATGCTGGATTCGTTCTTGGAGCCATTAAAGAGTCATGGCATCATGACGACTACCGCAGCCGACGGTGCAGCCTCGAGGTGAGGAGCCTTAGCCATGGTGGAGAGTCTATATGGTGGGTCACGGAACTCGGCGAGGTATTAGGGTTTTGCATTCGCCTGCTTCGCGAGCACAGTCAATTTGATGTGCTGCGTAAAGCGTTTCCGGAAGTGCTGAAGGCAAAACTTAAACTTGAGGATTCCGTACTTGACCATCATGAAGCGCTGACCGGGAGCGCAGCTCTTTTGGGGGTACTCGGTCTCCTGTGCGGATCGCGTGCACCGTTTACAACTGATCAGTTGAGCGTCAAGAATGCCCCCATGCTGGTTGCGCGAGAGGAACTTGCTGAGTTCCTCTCTGGGTTCATTGTGGGTGACTGGTTTCTGCGCGTACGGGACGTGGATTTGGATCGACTCATGAGGTACTTCCGTACACCAAGCGCAGCCGCGAGGACTGTTCTGTCAAGATTGTCCCCTGAGTTAAGAGCCGAAGTCGAGGCTCTTTCAGTAGGCCCGCTTTCCGCAGATTTTCGCTCTCGGATCGTCGTCGAACTGAATCGAGTTATCGCTGGCCCGAGCCTCAAAGATGCAAGCTGGCCGGTCGACCTAAAGCTTGATTCCGAGACACAGTATGCTCTTCGAAGTCAACTGCCTGGCGACGAGCGAAAGCTAAATCGGCTTCTCCTCTTGGATGCCTTCCCTGAAGCGTTCCCCCGCAGTGCACTGCAAGGACGAGGACTGTCTCGGTTGCTCACAACCGATAAATATCAATCACTGGCAACTGCGCAGTCGCCCTTCCCGTGGTGGTCACAAGTTGAGGAGCTTTTGGCAAGTCGCGCATCTCGCGAGGAGTCTTGGGTCGAAGCAAGAGCACGGCGCTTGGATGGCGTACGGTCGGCTATTGAAGGCCCGTTGGTTATTGACGAGACGCTTCGAAGAATTGCTGGATACGCATCAACGATGGGCATCACGCTTGAACCTCCATCACCTCCAGCCCACGTCGTTTTTTCATCGCAGATGGAAGCAGCGCTCCGTGACCTTGTTGCCGCTGCTGGTGATGCTTTCAAGGATCTCCGCGGTACTCCGCAGTCGGGTGCAAATGGTCGTGTCTGGCGCTCGCGCGTTGTTCTTCCTGGCGCAACTGAGTGCTTGATTGTTTTGGATGGCGTCGACCCAACCGCCGCGTTTTGCTCATGTTACTTCAATCCTGCGGACGAAAAGGCGACCGAGACTTGGTTCGAGGATCTTCGTACAGTAGCGGAGGCAGTACTGCCTATTGATTGGATAATGCAAGATGGTGGCAGTGCTGTCCACAAAATGGCTGCGCGCTTTGCTAGTCCTGTTGAAGACGGCGTGGCAGTGGAGCTCGCGGTTGCTCCGGGCTTCACGCTAACGGTGCTGTCACCCCGCGCGCGCACGCGGTTGGATATCCTCAATGGTGAGTTTACCAAGAGCCTGAAGGATGTGGTCGAAGCGGCTCGGCAGCGCTTCCGGAAGTGGTTCGATGACCCCCATAAGCCCGTGAAGCTCAAGGTCACTATCCCTGGCTTTGAATCGGTAGAAGTGACAGGTCACCCGTCATCGCATGGCTACTTTGACGCGATGCCCCAGCCTCGATACGAGGCAAAGAGTTCCACATGGTGGGAAGACCGCATGACCGAGGAGCGTTTCGAGAGGCTGAAGACCCTCGTAGAATCGACGTTGGGCAATACGTGGGTGAAGTCAACGGGCTCACCAGCCCAATCTGGACAGACGGGGGATCCCGACCCAGTTGTGTGGATTGAGAACAGCACGAATGTTCGCGTTGAACTCAAGTGTATCGAATATGTGTGGATTTATCTCACGATCTGCTCGCCGCCAACTTAGCTTGGTGTGGGTTTGACGCACTGTCAGTGCTTGTTGTCTCTTTGAGAGGTTTCACCTAGTTGGCGCAGCATGACAATGTGATCCTTGGTAGGTGAACTGCCTTCGTCGGGGCATACTCTGGACCAGCTGAAAGTCCAAAGGCCGTGGTGGAGTGGGGACCTGCGAGGATTTCTTTCCCGACATTAGGAGGCGCTGGCTTGCGTAGAGGGACAAGCCGAGGACCGGTAAACTCTGTGCCGTGGGGCGCTTCCATGTGCCGTCAGTGTGCCGTGCCTGCGCGGAATCAGGCGGAACGAGGTGGAACAGGGTGGGACGGGACGGGATGACGAACCCGAGCAAAATCAAGGGGATGGTGGGTAACGGCCCGTCCTGCTGGGGACGCGTCGCCTTAAGGCCCAGGCCGCCGATCTATGCTGCTCATGCTAGGCCCGGTGATTCAGCAGGGGCCGGCAGCGAGACTCTAATGAGGGGCAAGTACACAGGGGGCTACAACCTCTTCGCTGATGGGCGCCGGGCCTGGATGTTCCAGGCTTCTGACGAGGCCGGCTGGAATTTCGAGAAGCTCTTTGCAGACCCATGCTCGGTCAACCCGGAAGCTGGGAGGCAGATGTGCGGTGATGGTTGGGTAAAATCAGCCCCGAGCCGTAAGCGCATCAGGGACGAGTTCCAGCCAGGGCACCTCATGTTCCTCTACCAGGCGGCCCCCAAGAAGGCGGTCGTCGGCCTTGCGAGGCTTGCCTCTCACGGTTACGCGCAGCGCAGGAACCACGTCGCCCAAGGCAAGGGTACCTACTTCGACCTCGACTGGTGGATGTCCACAGCCCCGTTATCCTTCGACGCTTTCAAATCGGACCCAGTGCTCGCGGGCATGGAGAAGGCGCGAATCGCTCAGGGCACCATCTCCCGGGTCTCGGAAGCCGAGGCAAGGAGGCTCTTGGAGGTGCTCAGCCTTGATGCTGAGCAGTGGGCAGCGGTGAAGAGGGAGTGGCGGTTTCCCGCGCAGCGGAGTGGGAAACTACCGAAAGGAGTCGGGTCGGCTACACCAACCTTGAAGCGAGGCGGGGACGGAGGGCGAGAGGATGATCCCGAGGTTCGCCGAGCGATTGAGGCGCGCTCCATGCACGTCGTGCAAGAGCACTACAAAACCCTTGGTTGCAAGGTGGAGGTCACTGCTTCCACGCACCCATTCGACCTGAGGTGTCGCTGGGGCTCCAAGGAGGTTCGCGTGGAGGTGAAGGGAACTCGAGGGGAGGGGGCTATTGTCGAGCTTACGGTCGGGGAGGTGGAGAATGCCCGGGGAGCGGCTTGGCGCACTGATCTCGCTATCGTTTCGGGCATTGTCCTACGTGTCCAAAGAGGGATTCCAGTGGGATTTGGAGGGCAACTCCGGATTCTTGAGGACTGGAGTCCGAGGTTGGATGACCTCACTCCGACCCGGTTCCTCTACGTAGTTCCTCAAGAGCGCAAGGCATCGAAATGAGCAAGAAACCAAAACAAAAGCTCAAAGCATCAGTTTCGACGACCAAGAGCATGATTCGACGTTCGCTGTTCGAAATCATCGACCCGCAGCCGACGCCGGCTCAGGAGGCTCGCCTCTGGGTGCACTTTGGCTCCGCATGCGCCTACTGCGGCCTCACTCTCGTTCAGGGAGAGAAGCAGGCGCACCTGGATCACTTGGTACCCTCGTCAGCAGGTGGCCGCAACCATGTCGTTAACCGGGTGCTCGCCTGTGCCCCTTGCAACGAGGGTGGGAAGCGGGACCTCGACTGGGAAACTTTTCTCAGGGCGAAGTGCACTGTGGATGCGGAGTTCGAGACCCGGCGTGCCCGAATCCTGGCGTGGCAGGCGCAGTTCGAGGTGGGCGATCTTCAGCTGCCTCCGGCCCTCATCGAGGAGATCGAGAAAGCGAGAGTCCGAGTCATTGCGGCCTACGACTCCGCCGTTGCTCAGGTCCGCGCCTTCAAGCGTTAAGAGCCGCGGTGAATTTTTTCGTTCCACGCCCGTCGGAAGCGACTGGGGCTGCCAGTAGCTCTGACCATTTCGATCGAACTATTCTCGGGGAACTCAATGTTCGCTCAGACTGCTGAGGTCAAGCGTGTCTCTCCTCGGCCACGGCGAATCATCCTGATGTCTATCGATTGGAGCCGTGAAAAAGACCCACGGCTCCCACTGGGGCACGCCTCGATAGTTGCCGCACTGCGGCAGGTGGGGGGGGATGTACAGGCGTTCTCTTTCGCAATCAACCAGGCTGCTTTCAGCGAGGAGTGCATCCTGTGGACCATCCTCGACAGTGCGCGGGGGGCGGAGCCGGAGCAGGTGGACGTGGGCATTGGCGTCTACGTGTGGAACGACCGGGTGGTGAAGAGGCTGCTGGTGGCGCTCCGGCGGAACGGCTTCAAGGGACGGCTCATCCTCGGAGGACCGCAGATTTCTTACGCGGGAGCAGGCCTCGAGCAGCTCTACCCCGAGGCGGATGCGTTCGTTCGGGGGTATGGCGAGGAGGCCATGGTGGCACTCGCCTCCTCGTCCGAGCGTATTCAGTTTGTGGGAGTTCACTGGGCAGGGCAGGTGGATTCCGGTCTCCAGGCGCAGGCTCGGCTGGAGACGTTAGCCTCTCCCTTCCTCGGTAACGTGATCGACCTTTTCGGAGGGCAACGGTTCATTCGGTGGGAGACGCAGCGCGGCTGTCCCTTCCGCTGCTCGTTCTGCCAGCACCGGGAGGCGGGCAACCGGCTTCGACGCCGGGACATTCCACTGGTGCGGCTGGAGCGGGAGATAGAACTGTTCGTGCGCTCAGGAGTGGACGATATCGCCGTGCTGGATCCGCTCTTCAATCTGGGAGACCACGCACTGGCGGTGCTGAGGACGTTTCTAAGGCTCGGTTATCGCGGGCGGTTGTCGTTGCAGTGCCACTTCTCGACGCTGGATGACGAGTTCCTCGACGCCTGTGAGGGGCTCGATGTGAGGCTCGAATTTGGTCTTCAGACCATCCACGAGCGGGAGGCTCGGGCGGTGGAGCGGGTGAATCACCTAGGGAAGGTGATGGAAGGCATTTGCAAGCTCCATGAACGCGGCATCCCATTCGAGGTCTCCATCATCTTCGGTCTGCCCGAGCAGACGTTGGAGTCCTTCCGGAGGACGGTCGACTTCTGCCTGCGGCAGCGGGTGCCGGTACTCAAGGCGTTTCCTCTCATGTTGTTGCGAGGGACCTCTCTGGAGCGAGAGAGGACACGGTGGGGGCTTGAGGAGAGCAGCGAGCCCATCCCCAGCGTCATCCGCAGCCACACCTTTGATGAGCAGGAGTGGCGACGTATGGAGGCGCTCGCGGAAGCACTTCGCCGGACAGAGGGTGAGCATCCTGCTTGTGTCGAAGCTTTGGAGGAGTGTGTGGTTCCCTCCCCGGACACTGCTGGCTGGTGGTCGCCTGCTGCGTAGGCGCGTGGGCCCCTGACAGACGACCGAGACGAACACGCCACCCAGAGAAGCGCATGGTTTCCGAGAACCTAATCGACTGGAAGACTGCCTCCGAACTGGGGCTGAAGCGCGTGCGGATCCTCGACCTGCGAGTCAAGGCACACCGCAGCGGCGGCATCTTCTTCATTGAGGAACTTGTTCAATACGACAACGGCCAGAGGGGCTGGCGATTCCGTACCGGCGAGGGTCCCATGGGCAACTCGTTCATCCACAAGTTCAAGACCAAGGCCAAGGCGGAGGCCGAGATCGCATTGGTCCGCCTTGACATGGTCTTGCGCGAGGCGGATGCCGTGCTGCGAGATGAATTCGGCATCGACCATCTCCGCCGCGACAACCTGATGCGTCTGTGGGGGGATCACACGACACGCGAGCCGGGCAGGTTACCGACTGCCGGGGAACTTGTAGCCCTGTTTCGCGAACAGCGTGCCACCCTAGCTGCCGCGCTGGACGCGATTCGTGCCCAAGACGGCGGCGAGCAGCAGCCGCGGGATTACGAACTCTTGTGGGCCTTCAAGGAGGGCCGCCGGAGCGTCACGGAGTTGGTGGTGTGGTGGCGCGAGAGGCTGGAGATGCAGGAGGCGCGGCGCGTCTCCTCCGAACTCAAAGAGCGAAAGGCGAAGGAACGCTCCGAGCGCAGGGCACGTGAGGATGCCTTTCTGCAAGCCAAAGCAGCCGAGAAGGCCTCTGCCTTGGTGCCGCCGGTGCGTGAGGCGCTATTGCTGGTCGGCCGGGCGGCATCGAAGTCCGTCCTCGAGCGCATCGCGGTGGCGTTGTGCGGAAAGCCCTACCTGCGGCACGTCCTCATGGTCGAGAGCGGTGACCCTCGGCTCTACGTCTCCAAGGACGGGCTGGTGTGGAAAGAGTGGGGTCGAGGCGAGACGTACGAGCGCAAGCGTCGAATCGCGGCCCGTGCAGTGATCGCCGACGCCTTCGGCATGGACCCTAAGGACAACTGGCTCAAGGTGCGTGGCGCGCTGCTGAAGATGCTGAAGCCTAGCAACCTCGACATGCTGCACCGGAAGGATGTTCAGGACGCGCTGGAGGAGGCGCGCGCGGCCGGGCGGACGCTGGTCGTCATCCGCCAGCTGGCGTTTCTGTGGGACGAGGACGCTGGTGAATGGTATCTACGAGAGGTCGAGCGCCGCGACAGTGCAACAGCCTCCGGTTGCACCCTCTGGGCCGAGGGTCCTATCGAGTCCACCAACTATGGTCGCATCATCGTGCTGCCCTACGTGAAGGAGGACGGCACTCAGGTGGTTGGCCACACCCGCAACGCGCCCCACGAGGGGGGGGCGGAGCCGCGGACTGAGCCCAAGGTCATCCTCTTCGCGGTATACGACGAACTCGGCCGCGATGACACCTGGGATCACTACGGCAACGAGATCGTTCCGGATGACGACGAGGTGGATGTCTAGCGAGGGCTAACCGAGGCGCCTCCGCTACGGCCTGCTGTTGCGATGAGGTCTCCCTGGGCCGCTTCGTTGAGGAAACGGCTGCGGGCTGTTCAGCGAATCTTTCAGCGCCACTTCTTGTTCAGGCTGACGTGGTGGGCGCCCGGGAGATCAGCGAATGCACGTCCCGAGGCGATGAGCTGGGCACCCCGCAGCTCCGGCTTGGAGAGCAGCTTCACGAAGGGGGTCAGCAGGTAGTTCTCCTGATCGGAGATGGCGAAGTCACTGAGGTTGGCGGGGAAGTCGAGCAGCGCGAATCCAGGGTAGGTGAACGGCTCGGTACGACTGAGCTTCAACCATGCATAGTGGTAAGCCAGGAAGAAGTACGCCCGGAGGTTTGCACCGAGCTTGCGGCTCCAAGGTCGCCCGTCGACGAGGAACTGCACCGCATTCTTGGACACGTTGATGGAGACCCTACGCGCTTCCCATATATTGCGGCCTTCCGCGTCCAAGGCATTGAGGTAGTCCGTCATCCCATCGGCCACCTGGTCCCCGAGCGTAGTGAAATCGGGCGCGGCTTCCTTCTCCACCACCTGGGACTCGAGGTGGCCAATCTCCTTACGAAGGTCATCCAGGTGCTGTGCGAGCGCCTCGCGCCGCGAGAGGGCGCTTTCAATTCGCTGGAGCTGACGGAGTCGCTCCTGGAGGCGACCCGTTTCATGGGCGGTAAGTCCAAGTGCCGGGGGAAGGATCCAGGCGGCAGCGGTGCGCACCGGTTGAAGCATGCTTTCCAGCCGGGAGGTGCTGTCCTCCACATCGCGGAGCTTCCGACGGTCTAGGTCCAGGTCCCCCTGCGTCTTCGACAGGAGCTCCTGAAGTTCGCCGACTTCTTCCTTCAGTTGCTGCATCTCGAAGTCGAGGCGGGCCGTCGTTGCCGCGGCCTCCTCGGAGCGGGGCTCTTGCGGCTGGTGGCAGAGATAGCAGGTGCCCGGGGCCGCGGCCTTGCGGCTGATGGGCCGGTCACAAACGGGGCAGTGGGTGACGTGGAGCGGTCCGAGGATTGCTCCTGCGGCCCGTGCGCGCTCCAGCTTGCCCAACTCCTCCTTTGTGCTCTTGAGATGGGCGGACAGCTCCGCAACGCGCTCCAGTCCCTTGTCTACGGCCACCTGGAGCTCTGACCGCCGGACGCGTGCTGCGTCCAACTCAAGACCGAGCTTTTCAAATTCTGAGGCCCTCGGCTCGTTCTCCGCCGAAGCCCGACTCTCGGCGGCCCGGCGCAGCTCCTGCATGGCGGTCTCCCTCTGCGCTTCCTGGGCAGCAATGTCCGCCTGCAACTGCGTCATGGCGCTGGCGAGGGAGTCCCGCGTGAAGCCGGCGCTGGCCTCCTGGACGTAGACGAGTTCGCGCGCCACGTCGTCCAGCGTCGCCGCGAAGTTCTCCTTCTGCGCCGCGAGCCTCGCCTCGCGCTTCTGGGCGTCAACGAGCTTGGCGTAGTCCAAGGAGAAGATGGCGGGAGCGGAACCGATGAACTGCGAGAACACGGCGAACTGGTCGGCTTCGGGCTGCTTTAGAGCCAGATCACTCCACGAACCTTCGTGACGGTAGATGTGCCGAAGCAGAGTGCGCCAGCTGAGCTCGGGCCAGGTGTTCTGGGAGTAGGGGTTGCCCTTGGGGATGTAGACCACGGGGATGTTAAGCGCCGCGAGGAAGAAGGCGCTGAAGTCCGCTGCGGGCATCGCGCTGCCGTCGACGAACACCTTGCCCTTGGCGCCTTTTTCCTTCCAGCGGCGTTCGAGCACCATCGGCTTGCCATCGATGGCAAGCTCCACCTGGGCACGCACATACTTGTTGGCCAGGTCCTCGCCGACCGCATCCTCGATGGTGCCGGTATCGCCGAAGAGGTAGTCGAGCATACGAAGCCAGCTGGTCTTGCCGGTGTTGGGCTCTCCGACGATGACGTTCACGCCGGAGCTGAACTCGAGCACTTCTTCCGTGTCGCCTTCCACACGCATGAGCCGGCGGACGCTGAGAATCTTCGAGGTCATTCCGAGATCACCTCGCCGAGCTTGCGCTCCGCAACCTCGGGCACGAACAGCTGGTAGATGAGGTCCTTGAGTGCCGAGCCCGGCCTCTTCCCGAGGACGGAATAGACGCGTTTCATGATCTCACCGAGTTCCGCGAAGCTGGGCTGCTTGGCGAGTTCCTTTGCCGCCGCGGTCCCGCTCGGGGTGAGCTGAAACCTGTACGACCTTGCACCCTCCTTGGTCACTGTCACCAGCCCTCGGCCTTCCAGGTACGCGAGCACATGGTAGTAGCGGTGGTCCCACGGGCCGTAATGGTGGCGCACCATGGCCGACTCGCTGCTCTCAGGCAGGCCCGAGATGGGGGTCTTCAGCGCCTCGCAGGCACGGGCGAAGAAGGCCGGATAACGCACGAAGAAGTCGAGCTTGGCGAGCTTCGTCAGACCGTCAATCCGCCCCTTGATGCCGCAGTGATGCAGCAGGAGCAGCAGCCTCGCCGCGTGGAGTTCGACGATTTCATCGGACACGAGCGGACGACCAGCGGGGTAGTTCGCGAGGTTCCGGATGGACTTCATGACCCGTCCCGCTGGTAGGAGTGCACCTTCCGGTTCACCAACTCGTACATGCTGCCCACGAGGTAGCTGACTGGCGGTCGGGTATCCGGTGCCATGCCTCCGTGCAGTGCTTCAAGCTCCTGCAAGCAGCGCAGGTGGAACTGGAGGGGCGTGTCCTTGAACCTCCCGGCTGCGTACCGGAGGCGGAGGCTGTGGAGGGTGTCCTCCACCATCCTGGCGATCTGCTCCCGATCCTTAAGGGTGAGATACGCCGATCGCCGCTGGTCGGCCCTGAAGGCGTTCTGCCGGAACAGGATGTTCTGGATGTCCATTTCCGGAAGCCCGATGCGGGCCAGCGCTTGGCGAAGTGGTGAACCTCCTGCTGCCGCGTGAGGGCGCAGGAGGTCGTTCACTTTGCTCCGGACCTCTGACAGGAGCTGGTTGAAGAGGATCTTTTTCTCAGTAAACGGCTTGGGCACCCGCTCGTTGGCTGCCTTCCAGACCGTATGGAGCACGAGGTCGTAGATGGCCTCGATGTGGTCCGGCGCGCTGATGGTGAAGACCTCGTACAGGTAGTGCCCGAGGCGGCGGGTCGTGGCGTTCTGGACGTCCTGCTGCGTTCCACGGACGTCCCAGAACATGGAGCGCAACCAGAAACGGATGCCGCTCGGACCATCGCTATCGGCTCCGGGAAGGCGCGCGATGATGGCGGCGGCGAGCTCGTCTATGGCCGCCTGACCGGGCTGACGGTCAGGGGCGTCGCGGGGCAGCGTAAGGTGGTGAAGCTCCTTCTTCGTCCTGTCAGAGGTGACGAGCCTGAACCGGTGAGGTTCGTGGCACCGTGCATGCTTCAGGGACTTCTCCAGAATGGACGTCCCCACTGCATCTTTCTCGCGGCCGCATAGCGCAGGCACGGTCCACAGCGTGTCGCCCTGGTCGGACTTCACCTGAACGAATTCGATGTGTTCCTGGCCAGCGTCCGTCCAGACGAGCGTGATGTCGTCGAGCACCTCACACCACACGGCCGCCAGGGTCCCGTGGGTCTGCATCATCTCGACGCAGAAGTCTGCGGCGACGTGATCCTGGTAGGCGAAGCCAACCCGAGCTGTCGTCCCACCGGACTCCAGTGGTTCGAGATCATGGATGGAAGGTGGCTTGGGGGTGGGGAGCACGACGTCCTCTTCTGTACAGTCGAAGTCTCAATCAGGGTTCCATGAAGCTCCAGTATTTCTGGCGGCTCTCGACATGGGCGAACTCGTTCCAGCGGTCATGCCCTGGCCTGCTGGCAGTGCTGGTAGGTCGGCAAGTTTGTCCGCAGAGCCCTGCGTAGGGCCCACTTCCAGCTAGGTCGTGTTGGGTAATTTGTTGGGTAATTCGGGCTGCCATCGGCGGCCAATGCGGGCCAGAAGAAGCCAAATTCCGAAGTGGTTATAGCAGGTTACGATATATGCCCAAGGAGGCTCTACTCATTCGTAATCAGTAGGTCCCCGGTTCAAATCCGGGTGTCGGCTCCAGAGAAAGCGTAGGAAAGACGGGCCGTTGGGGAGCACCCCAGCGGCCCGTTTCCGTTCGGGCCGGGGCTTTCCCACACTCCCGCTCCGTGCGGGAGTGTTCCCATGCCGGGCAAGCGCTAGACGGGCGGGTAGGGGCCGCCCCATGAGGCTTCGGCCGGGGATCTACCAATCCGGATGACACGCAAAGGGCAAGTCTGGCCAGGGTTGCCGGCACCGAAACCCCTCGGCGCATACGGAGGGGCCCTGTGGGTCGCAAGCCGGTATGCATTTCCAGCCATCGCAGACCCTCCCAGCGGAGCAGGGAGGAGAGTCCTTGCCACACCGCTCGATACACCAGAGCCACGCCTTCCCGGGGTGCGGCGGATCAGGGAGCACATGGCATCGCTGGCCCTCGGGACAAGGCGACCGCTGACAATTGGTGCCATACACGTGCGCGCACCTGGATGAGCCCTCATCGAACCGGATGCACTGCTGGCCTGCGGGGCATCCGCGCTCCTCGCAGGTGGGCAGACACACAGGCTCGGGTGTGGTGTCTGCGCAGAAGAAGCCCTCGGGACACTCCGCCAGAGCGCCCATGCGGCATGGGCGGGCGCACCAACCATTGATGCCCCCGCATAGAAGCCCGGGTGCGCAGGCGCTCTTCTGGTCTTCCGGAACTTCGAAACAGTTCTCCCCTTCCTGGCGCACGCCCAGGGGGATGCAGGTGCGCACGAGCGGCCCTTGCCCTTCTGTGGCAAGCTTGCGGCAGACCTGACCGTCCGGGCACTGCGCGTCCGTGGTGCACTGGCTGCCGGTGCAGTACGCCTGCCCATACCGGTACTCATACAAGCAGCCCAGCGCTGGATCGCACTCGGTACTTGAGCGGCAGGGCCGGCCATACGTCATCAACTGCATGCGCTGCTCGCTGTCGAGCATCGGGCTGATACGCACCCCAGTTGGGGCCTCTGTCCCCACCTCTGGTTGGAGGAGCGTCCACAGCAGCAGCACGAGCGGCAGCAGCAGGAGCACGCCCACGCAGACACTGAGGAGTGTGCGCCAATTTATCCGCCGCACTTGCGACATTCCTTGGGATTCCTTTGAGGGCCTTCGCATACCTCCTTTTTCCGCTCCTCCGAGCAGCGCGTGATGACGAGATTTTCCTGCACATCCTGGTGAACGGCCTTGGCGATGCGGCCTTCCCTGCCGAATTCGGAGGGACAACCGGTCATCACCATGAATGAGAGCACGCCCACTCCCACTTGGAGCCAACGCATGAGTTCCTCCCATGAAGGACTCTCGACGCCACCAGCGCGGCTTATGCAGCGTCCACGCCATGGCACGTAGGAGGTGCCCGATGAGATCAGCGCTCCTCTTCGTCTCGCTGCCTTGCTACTTGTGGAGCAACGGAGTCCCGTTGGCGACGGGCACCACGTGGAGCTGCCGTGGGCGCTCCCCAGGGCGCAGCAGCCGCATCAACCCCGCCTCCAGGTCTCTCGGGGACGTGGTGCCTTCGAGCACTGTGAGGGTGAGATCGTAGTCACTCTCGTCTCCGTCGGTGAGGTGCGTCACTCGTGCCAGGAGCACCCCTGGCAGGGTGCTCGCCACCCGCCGCACCGAGGCGACGCAGATCTTCTCTCCCCTGCGGACCAGGAAATCCGACCTGCGGCCGAGGAAGGAGAGGTAGCCGTCGTCATCCATCTCGAAGAAGTCCCCCGTCGCGAGGATCCCTGGGGCCTGCAGAGAGCGTGCTCGCTCTCCCTCGATGAGGCCGATGCGGCGCTTCATTACCGTATCGGACGAGACGAACAGCTCCTTGGACGCCGTGTCGACCCAGACGCGCGTGCCCGGCAGGGGCACGCCCACCGAGGTGAATCGATGAGGGGGCTCCCGGTGCGCGGCCAGTGTCGCGACACGGGGCCCCGCTTCCGAGAGGCCATAGGTCAGGTACAGCTCGCGGCCGGGCCTCGAGGCGAGCAGCCGGGCCACGTGGTCCGGTGAGAGCTGGTCTCCACCTACCGTCAGCACGCGGAGGGTCGAAGGGAATTCATGCCCCCCCTGGAGCAGCATCCTCACCAGCACAGGCGTCAGTGAGGAGACCGTAACGCCGCACGTGCTCAGCATCTGGTGGTAGCTGCCCACGTTGAACGGCGGGCCACTCACCACCAGCCTTGCCGAGCGCAGCAATGAGGCGAAGGCCTGGGCGACGAGCGCGTAGGAGAAATAGAGCGGCAGGTTCACCAGCACGGTGTCGGAGGAGTTCAGCCCGATGGCGTCCGCGTGCCGGGAGGCATTGCGCAGCAGCGCCTCCACGTCGAAGACACAGCCGCTGGAGAAGCCCGAGGTGCCCGAGGTGAGAAGCACCATCTCGCCTGGCGTGGCCGCAGGCGGCCCCGAGGCAGGAAGCATGGACACCTGGGTGCCGCCGAGCTCAAAGATCTGAAGGTTCTCCCCGTTGAGGGCCGGAGGCCTCACTGCGAGCAGCGCGCGGGCCCGAAACGCCTCGGCCAAGGACTGCTGGCGCGTGGGGGGCGTGGAGGGAGCCAGCAGCGCAGGGACCCCCCAGGCCATGAGAACGCCGAAGGTGTGTGCCAGCAGCGCGGTGCTGTTCGGCAGGGAGAGCAGGACGATGTCGCCCGGGTGGAGGCCACGCTGCTGCCATTGCCTGGCGAGCTCCGCGATGCGGAGCGACTGGCGAGGGAGCGGGAGCGCGCCGGACAGATCCTCCACCCGGTCGAGGAAGGCGTCGAGTTCGACGGCCGTTGGGAGCCTCGGCGAGTCAGTCTGGGGGGGGAGCATCCTCATGCATCCATCCACGAGGTGAAGTACCGCAGGACCTCCTGCTCCTGTGCCTGCTCACCCGTTCGGCCTCGGGAGAGCAGCAAGCACGCGGCGCGAGGGGACCGCGCCTGAGCGACATCGAACGTAACGATGAGCCCGAGGTCCACCACGCCGCGCGCCAGCCAGCGGGTCGAGAGCGTGAAGGCGGTGGGCAGCGCCTGTGGCAGCGGCTGGGTCAGGCTCAGGGTGGGCCCTCGGAACCCGAAGGCGATGCAGAGCAGGCCTGTGGCCGCACTCGGGGAAGAGGCAGGGAAGCGCACGGGTGAGGCCAGCCCCTGCTGCGCATCCGCCGCCGCCCTCTCCATGGACTCGGCAGGGCCGCGGGAGCCGAGCTGGATGACGGAGACGCGCTCTGCCGCCGCGCGACAGGCCTCCGAGTGAGGGGCCATGGCCTGCTCCGCGGCGAGGACAACGGCCCAGGAGCTCGGATCCGAGTACCGCACCACCTGCCGTAGCCGCGCGGCGTGAGGGTTGGGCGCGTCCGCGGAGGCGCGCCCCCAACCCAGAATGACGAGGGGCTCAGGGTCGAGCGAGCTCATGCGCAAGCCTGGAAGATCAAGGATGTGTCGAAGCCGCCGAACCCGAGCGTGAGGCTCAGACCGACCCGCGCGTCGCAGCGGACCGGTGCTCCCACGGGGAGGGGGAGGGGAAAGTCGGGATCGGGCTGCTCCAGGCCGGCAATCGGAGGGACTTCCTGGCGTTGGAGAGCCATCACCACGCTCATGGCCTCCAGCGCCCCGGTGGCTCCCAGGCTGTGGCCGAAAGCGCACTTGGTGGCGAAGACAACGGGCCGTGGGCCTTGGGAGAACAGGGCGCGAAAGGCGTCCTTCTCCGCCTTGTCATTCGCCTGGGTCGCCGAGCCATGGGCGTTGATGAGGCCCACCTCCTCGGCCCTCAGCCCCGCATCCTCCAGCGAGCGCTGTATGGCCAGCCGGGCCCCGCGGGCCGCCATGTCGGGCGTCGTCATGCTCGACGCGTCGTTGGCCGATCCGACGCCGCGCAGCAGCGCCAGGGGGACGGCGCCTCGACGCCGGGCGCGCGCCTCTGACTCCAGCACCAGCACTCCAGCCCCCTCGCCGAGCAGCATTCCGTCATGGCGGACATCGAAGGGCCGAGGCCTGGTGGGTGACATCGTCGACAAGGCCGAGTGCGCCAGGCGCTTGCTGAGCGTGAGCACGTCCGCGCCTCCGCAGATGCAGTACTCCACCACGCCGGCGCGGATCAGCTCGGCACCCACCAGGATGGCGTCCGAGCCCGACGAGCACGCCGTGGACAGGGAGATGCAGCGGTCCACCTCCACCGCCCGCGCCACATCCTCTGCCCAGGCGCCAAGCGCGCTCTCCCGTTCGCGCGCGTCGTCGAGAAAAGCCCCCAGGCTCGTCCCCAGCACCAGGAGCGCTCCGTTGGGCGTCAGGCGCGCGTGGCCGAGCGCCCGGCGGACCGTCTCCGCGGTCATGCTCCGCAGGCGCGTGGCGGCGTCATCCCCGAGGGGCTCCACCACGGCAGCGAGCAGGTTGCGCAGGCGATGGGGGGACGGCACCTCCACGAATCCGGTCTCGCCTGCCAGCAACCGCTCCCACACCGCGCCCAGATCACGCCCCAGGGCCGTGGTCCACGCCATGCCCACCACGGCCACCGGAGCTGCTGCTGGCACGGCTACCATAGCGGAGAACCTACGTCCGCCACCCGAGCACGAGCCAGGTTGATGCGACAGGCCGCGACCCGCGTGCTCCCCACCCGGGCTTGTGCAGAGAAGGAGAAGAGGTTCTGCACGATGCGGTCCACTTTCAGCTGCAGCATCACCTGATCTCCGGGGACCACCATCTTCAGGAAGCGCGCCTCGACCGAGCTGACCAGGGTCATCTCATCCTCCTTCAGCGGCGAGGTGCTCATCTGGAAGAGGATGATGCCCGCCTGGGCGAACGCCTGGATGAGGTGGCTCCCCGGGTAGATGGCCCGCTCGGGGAAATGGCCGGCGATGAAGTCCAGGTTGCCCGAGACGCACACGAGCGCGTCCAGGAACTCTCCCGGCTCGTGGTCCACGATGCGGTCCAACAGCACCATGGGGTGGCGGTGCCGCAACCACTGGCGCAGCGCCGTGAAGCCCAGCGGCTTGGCCTCCCGCCGTGGGAGGTTTATTTGATGGAGGTCAGCAGGCTTTTCAGGGGTCCGGGGATGCATTGGGGTACTCCTTGACCAAGGTTGACGACCGCGAAGTCCAACGCCCCCGAGACCAGCAGAGGGGGCTCTGCTCCTTCTTGCTCCCTGTGGATCTGGACGCTGAGTCGGAGGCTCGCCGGGCCGACATGCTCGATGCGGGCTGTCATGGCGAGGCGATCCCGAAAGTGGGCGGCGGCCCGGTAGGTGATGCGCAGCTCGCGGACCCGCAGCTCCAGCCCGGCTTCGTTGAACACGTGGAGTCCCGCGCCGAGGCGATCCAACTCCTCCAGCGCCGCCGTCTCGATCAACGAGGCGTAGCGGGAGAAGTGGACAATGCCCGAGGCGTCGGTGTCCACGTGCTCCACCCGGTGGCGCACGAGGCTCGAGGCCGCTGCCCCTGCGCTCATCTCCGAGCCTCCGCCTGGAATGCCTGAGCGCCTCGGCGGATGCGCTCCACCACCTCCCGCAGATCGGCATGGTCCGCGATGAGCGGAGGCGCAATCCGCATGGCTGGGTACGAGTAGCGCAGCCCGTGGGAGCGCCGCCCCGCGCCCGCCATGAACTCGACGTAGACGCCCGCCTCCAGCAGGTGGCGGCGCAGCTTCGGCAGCCCCTCCGCCGCCTGCTCGGACAACTCGACGCCATTCATGTAGCCCAGCCCGCGCACCTCCTGGAACAGCTTCGGGAAGGCCTCCACCACCTCGCGCCGCAGCCTGTCACGCAGCTCCTCGCCCAGGGCCGCCGAGCGCTCCAGGAGCCCCTCTCGCACGATGTACCCGAGTCCCGCGCGGGTGATGGCGCACGTCAGGGGACGCAGATCCGAGGTGGACACGGCGCCGCTGGGCCTCACCGACAGCTCGCGTCGAGCGATGACCATGGAGGTGGACTGCACCCCCATGCCCAGGCTCTTGCCGATGACGGTGATGTCGGTAGGGATGGGGCCCTCCTCGTCGGTCATGGCGAAGAAGCGGCCGCTCTTGGCGAACGTCAGCACCTCGTCCGCGATCAGCAGCGCCTCGTGCTCGCCGCAGAGGGTGGCCAGCCGGCGCAGATAGCCTCGGGGCGGCACGAGGATGCCCGCGTCCCCTTGAATGGGCTCCACGATCACTGCTGCCAGTTGCGAGCCTTGCTCGGTGAAGAACCGCTCGATCAGCTCGGGCTCCCCAAATGGCAGGAAGACCACCCGCAGGCTGTTGGCCCCATCGCTGGGGTACTCTGGCAGGCCTACGCGGTAGTGCCGCCGGTTCAGCAGGCTCACCACCCCGCCTGTCCAGCCGTGCCACGCGCCCTCGAATGCCAGCACCGTTCGCCGGCCCTCCCGGCCCGCGCGGGGCGCCATGCGGCGCCGGTCGAAGCCATGCTCCAGCGCCAGCCGCAGCGCCAGCTCCATGCCCTCGGAGCCCGAGTTGCGGCCGCTGACGTGGTACGCGCTGCCCGGGAACCGGTCCGCCCACAGCCCGTGCGGACCGAACAGCTCCTCCAGCATCCGCGAGCGCTCGAGCGAGCCCACCTCATCGGTGACATAGCCGCACCGCTCCAACGCCTCGTAGAGCGCCTTCTGGATGTATGGGTGCCCCGCTCCCAGACAAGCGCTTGCGTACCCTCCCGAGACGTCGATCACCTCGAAGACGCGTCCCGCCTCGGGCCCCTCGAGGGCCGTCATCTTCTGCACCAGCCCGCGTGCCTCCACGCAGGCGAACGGCAGTCGGCCACCGCCGTAGTGGTCCATCTGCAGCCCCACGCCTTGCCGCAGCAGGGACACTTCCTCCGCCGAGAGTGTCGGACCCATGTCCGTTGCTTCGCTCATCCCACGGCCCTTGCGCCCGTCTGAAGGCGCGTGATGAGCGACGCCAGGCAGCCAACGGAGCGGAAGTTGTCCGGAGAGAAGTCCTCGTCGGAAATCTGCACGTTGAAGCGCTTCTCACACAACACGCGCAGTTCGAGGAACCCGACGGAGTCCAGCCCGAGCACGGACTGCAGGCCGTCGTCGGGGCCGATCTTGTTCTCGGGCACATCGATGAACAGCTCGGAGACCAGGATTCTTTTGATGGCTGTGGTGAGTTCTTCGTTCATGTTCGCAACCTCGGTGAGACTGCTTGCTGGGTGACCATCCTTCAAAGGCTCACGCGGGCGACCGTGGCCCTGCTGGCGCGTACCAATTCCTGCGGCCGGATCTGCAAGAGCAGCTCGGGGCGTCCCCCGCCGCCATAGCCCTCGCTGTACTGGAGTAGCGCCTCGTCGACGATGACGCGCAGGGGCTGGGGGTAGCCCAGCGGCGGCGTCCCTCCAGCGGGATAGCCTGTCGCCTCGAGCACGAGCTGGGCGCTCGCGAAGGACAGCTGCTTGCAGCCCACGAGCCGGCGGATGGCCTTGAGGTCCACCCGCTTGTCACCAGGCAGGACGGCCACGAGCACCTCTCCCGTGTCCGCCTTGAGGACGAGCGACTTGAAGATGCTGCCCACCGGGGCGCCGAGCTGTACGGCCGCCGCCTCCGCTGTCTTCATGGGCACGCCGAGATCGATGATCCGCGCGTCTATCTGCTCGCGCTCCAGCACGGCCTTCAGATCATTCACGGGCTACTCCCTGGCTCCGCCAGGAGCGCTCGCACCTGCTCCTCCGGGAGCGACGCCACCTCCTCCAGCACGGCGGTGGCTCCTGGCCCGTCCTCTCGGGTGAGCCAGGCCTCCAAGATCAGCACGGCCTGATCGGCGATGGTGGGGTGCTCGAAGAAGCGGCGCAGCGGCAGCTCCACCTGAAGTGCGTCCCGCACCTGGGAGAGCACCCGGGTGGCCATCAGCGAGTGGCCCCCCAGATCGAAGAAGGAGTCCCGGATGCCAATCCGCTTCACGGGCAGCAGGAGGGACCAGATACCCGCGAGCTGCTCCTCCAATGGCGTCCTCGGCGCCTCGAAGGTGCTGGAGGTTCCGGAGCTCTCCCGGTCCGGCGCTGGAAGGGCACGGCGATCAAGCTTGCCACTGGGAGTGAGCGGCCACCGCTCCAGGGACACGAAGGCTCCAGGCTGCAGGTGGCCCGGCAGCTTCTGCATCAGGAAGGCGCGCAGCTCAGCAGGCGAGGGCGGTGCGTCCGGCGAGCCGAGGAAATAGGCCACCAGGCGCCGCTCGCCTCCTGGCTCCTCGCGGGCGAGGAGCACCGCCTCGCGCACGCTCGGGTGCTCGCGCAGCACCGCCGCGACCTCCTCCGGCTCTACGCGGAAGCCGCGAATCTTCACCTGCTGATCCACCCGGCCCAGGAACTCGAGGCTGCCGTCCACGCGGTACCGCACACGGTCGCCGGTGCGGTAGAGGCGAGCTCCCGGTGTCCGGCTGAAGGGGTGCGGGATGAAGCGCTCGGCGGTGAGGGCCGGAGCGTGGATGTAGCCCCGGGCCAGCGCGTCGCCACCGCAATACAACTCCCCAGGGACACCGATGGGGACGGGCTGCAGGGCTTCGTCCAGGACGTAGAGCTCCACGTTGGAGATGGGGCGGCCAATGGGAGGCAGCGCGGGCCAATGGCCGGGAGGGCCGGCCAGGATGGCCTCCGTCACCACATGCGTCTCCGTGGGGCCGTACTGGTTGTGCAGGGGGGCCCCTCCCAGCGCATCGAAGAGGCGGACCACCTCGGGCGTCACGTGGAGCTGCTCCCCAGCGGTGAGCACCCGGCGCAGCTTCCCCAGGCGGGTGCCCTCTTCAGCCTCCCTGGCGAACTGCTGGAGCATCACGAAGGGGAGGAAGAGGCGCTCGACGCCGCTGGCTTCGATATGCCGCGAGAGCTGAAGGGCGTCCTTGCGCGCATCTTCGGGGAGCAGCACCAGGGTACCGCCCGAGCACCACGTGGAGAACATCTCCTGGGCCGAGACGTCGAAGCTCGGGGAGGCGAACTGCAGCGTCCGGGAAGGCCCCGGAGACGAGCGCTCCTGCTGCCAGGTGACGAGGTTGACCAGGGGCCGGTGGCTCATGGCGACGCCCTTGGGGCGCCCGGTGGAGCCTGAGGTGAAGATGACGTATGCGAGGTTGTCCGGGCCGGCGCCGGAGGAGAAGTCCGTGTCGTCCGTCGGCATGGCGCTCACCTCGCGCGGGTCCAGCCACTCGCAGTGGGCCTGACGCAGGGGGAGCCGCTCGGCGAGGTGGGGAAGAGCCAGCGTCCACCGCACTTGCGCGGCCGAGAGCATGAAGGCCAGCCGTTCGGCCGGGTAGTCCGGGTCCAGCGGCACGTAGGCTCCGCCTGCCTTGAGGATGCCGAGCAGGCCCACCGCGAGCTCCAGCGAGCGCTCCAGGCAAACTCCCACACAGGTATCCGGGCCCACACCCAGCCCGCGGAGGCGGCGGGCGAGCGCGTTGGCTCGGCGGTTCAGCTCGCGGTAGCTCAGGCTCTGCCCAGCGAACTGCACCGCGACTGCCTCGGGGGTCCGCTTCACCTGGGCTTCCACCGGGTGGTGGAGGCAGGCCGTCACCGGGTAGTCAGCGCGGGTCTGGTTCCACTCGGAGAGCACCTGCCGCCGTTCGGCCTCGGTCAGCAGCGGCAGGGTGTCGAGCCGCTCCTCTGGCCGGGCGGTGGCGGCCTCCAGCAGCAAGCGGAAGTGCTCTCCCATCCAGGCAATTCGCGAGGCGTCGAAGAGATCAGTGTTGTACTCGATGAGACCCAGCAAGCCCTCCTCGGTCTCTGTGAACGAGAAGGTGAGGTCGAACTTGGAGGTACCCAGGCCCAGCCGCGGGCGGGGTTTCGAGGCTGCGTCAGCCAGGGCCTCTTGGACGGCAGGGCCGCCCGCCTGCTCCTGTCCGGGCGCGTTCTGCAGGACGAGCATCACCTGGAAGATCGGGTTGTGGCCAAGGTTGCGCTCGGGGCGCAGCTCTTCCACCAGCTTCTCGAAGGGCAGATCCTGGTGGGCGTAGGCCCCCAGCGTCACCTGGCGCACCTGCTGCAACAACTCGACGAAGCGCATGCCCCGGGAGAGCCGGGTGCGCAGCGCCAGGGTGTTGACGAAGAAGCCGATGAGCCCCTCCAGCTCGACGCGCGTCCGGTTGGCGATGGGCGTGCCAACGACGAGGTCCTCCTGGCCGCTGTGCCGGTACAGCAGGGTGTCGAACACGGCCAGCAGCAGCATGAAGAGGGTGGTGCCGTGCTGCTGGGCCAGCGCACGGGCCGACTTCAGCAGCGTGGCCGGCACGACGAAGGGCTGGGTCGCGCCGCGGAACACCTGCACGAAGGGGCGCGGCCGGTCCGTCGCCAGCTCCAGCAGGGGCGGGGCGCCGTCGAGCTGGTGCCGCCAGTAGTCCAGCAGCTGCTGCAGCCGCTCGCCCTGGAGATGCGTACGCTGCCACAGCGCGAAGTCCGCATACTGCAGCGGCAATCTGGGCAGCGGAGAGGGCCTGCCGTGCAGGAAGGCCTCGTACAGCACCGTCAGCTCCCGCTGCAGGACGAGCAGGGACCAGCCATCCGTGATGATGTGGTGGAGGACGATGCAGAGCGTCCAGTCCTGGGTGTCCCGTTGGAGGAGCAGGGCACTCAGCAGCGGCCCTCGCGACAGGGTGAACGGGCGCCGAGCCAGCTCGAGCAACCGACGCTCTGTCTCCTCCAACTGCGCAGCCTTCGGCAGGGAGCGCAGATCCACCACGGGCAACTCGACTTGCAGGGACGGAGCGATGACCTGGGCCGGTTCGCCCCCGACGCTGGTGAAGCTCGTGCGCAGCGCCTCGTGGCGCCGGACAATCTCATTGAGCACCTGCTCGAGCACCGCGGGCTTCACCTCCAGCTGCAGGCTCATGGCGGTGGGCACGTTGTAGAAGGAGCTCCCTGGCTCAAGTTGATCCAGGAACCACAGGCGCTGCTGGGCGAAGGAGAGAGGCAGATCGCTGCGCCCCAGGGCCTCCTCGCGGGATGGAGCGAGCGGGGGGGCTTTCTCGATGCGGGCCTCTTGGATGAACTCGGCGAGGCTGGCGACCGTGGGCTTCTCGAACATGTTGCGCAGGGGGACTTCCACTCGCAGCGCGGTGCGCAGCCGGGAGACGACCTGCGTGGCCGTCAGGGAGTGGCCCCCCAGCTCGAAGAAGTCGTCGTGGGCGCCCACGCGCTCCACCCGCAGCACCTCGGCCCAGATACGCGCCACCGCCTCCTCGGTGGGGTTGCGCGGGGCGACGTAGTTCTCCTTGTCGCTGGCGCGCTCCGTCTCGGGGGCGGGGAGGGCGCGCCGATCCACCTTGCCATTGGGCAACAGCGGCACTGCAGGCAGTGCCACGAAGGCCGAGGGCGCCATGAACGCCGGCAGGAACTGGGCCGCGAAGGCTCGCAGCTCGTGGGCAGAGGGTCCGCTCCCCGTTGCCACGACGTAGGCCACCAGCCGCTGGTCTCCCGGCGTGTCCTCTCGGACCACCGCGACACACTCTCTCACCATCGGGTGGCGCCGGAGCACCGCCTCGATCTCGCCCAGCTCGATCCGGAAGCCGCGCACCTTCACCTGGTGGTCCGCGCGCCCCAGGAAATCCACGCTGCCGTCTGGCAGGTACCGCACCAAATCACCCGTCTGGTACATGCGCTCTCCGGGCGAGTCGGAGAACGGGTCCGGCAGGAAGCGCTCGGCTGTGAGCTCAGGGCGTCCCAGGTAGCCGCGGGCCAGCCCCGCGCCTGCGATGTAGAGCTGGCCGGTGACTCCTGCTGGGACGGGCTCCAGGTGTTCATCCAACACGTACAGCCGCGTGTTGGACACGGGCCGTCCGATGGGGATGTTGCGCGAGGCCCCGTCAGCTCGGCACACCCAGGAGGTGGCGTCGATCGAGGCCTCGGTGGGCCCATAGAGGTTGACCAACTCCACCTTCAACCGATGGTGGCAACGCTCCTGCAATGCTCGCGGCAGCGCCTCTCCGCCCGAGAAGAGCAGCCGCAGCCAGGTGCACCGCTCCAGCCCCGGCTCCTCCAGCAGCAGCCCGAGCATGGAGGGCACCACCTGGAGGATCGTGACGCCGTGCTGCTCTATCGCCTTGGCCAACATGGCGCTGGCACGGTGGTCGTCCGGCCGAGCCATGACGAGCCGCGCCCCAGCCGTGAGCGGGACGAAGAACTCCCATACCGAGGCATCGAAGCTGATCGGCGTCTTCTGCAGCACCACGTCCGAGGCCGTCATCGGCCACTGCTCCAGCATCCACCGGACGTGGTTGACGATGCCCACGTGAGGGATCATCACCCCCTTGGGTCTGCCCGTGGAGCCGGAGGTGTAGATGACGTAGGCGAGGCCCTCTGGAGACACCTCGACGCTGGGCGCATGCTCAACGGGCCCGAGCAGGGCCTCGGAGCCGGAATCGAGCAGCACCACGCGCGCGGTGCTCGCGGGCAACTGGTCGCGCAGCCGCGCCTGCGTCACGAGGACAGAGGCCTGGCTGTCAGTGAGCATGAAGGCGAGGCGATCCCGAGGGTAGCTCGGGTCCAGAGGCACGTACGCGCCTCCCGCCTTGAGAATGCCGAGCAACCCCGCTACCAGCTCTATCGAGCGCTCCATGCACACACCGACGCGCACGTCCGGGCCTACTCCCAGGCTGCGCAGGTGGTGCGAGACACGGTTGGCCAGCGCGTCGAGTTCGCGGTACGTGAGCTGCCGGCCCTCGGCGATGACAGCGATCGCGTCCGGCGTCCGCTCCACCTGGGCCTCGAAGAGGCGGTGCAGCAGGCCTTCCGGTGGCCAGGTGCTGCGTGTGGCGTTCAGCTCCACCAGCAGGTGCCGCCGCTCGCCATGCGTGAGCAGCGGGAGGCGCTCCAGGAGTTGATCCGGATTGGCCGCGATGCCGCCCAGCAGCACCTGCAGGTGCCCCGCCATCCGTTGGAGGGTGGGCGCATCGAACAGGTCGGTGTTGTACTCGAGCGAGCCCGTCAGCCCTTGCGGCGTCTCGAGGAGCGAGAGGGTGATGTCGAACTTGGCCGTGCCCGTCCCCGCCTGAGGCGCGCTGCCAGCCTCGGCGGATGCAACCGCCTCGGGCTCTCGCGTGAGGTTCTGCAGGACGAACATCACCTGGAAGAAGGGATTGTGGCTCAGGCTGCGCTCGGGCTGCAGCTCCTCGACCAGCTTCTCGAAGGGCAGATCCTGGTGGGCGTAGGCGCCCAGCGTCACCTCACGCACCTGCCGCAGCAGCGCGCGGAAGCTCATGCTCTCGGAGATGCGGGAGCGCAGCACGAGCGTGTTGACGAAGAAGCCGACGAGCTCCTCCAGCTCGGCGCGGGTGCGGTTGGCGATGGGCGTGCCCACGAGCAGATCCCGCTGGCCCGTGTAGCGGTAGAGCCACACGTCGAAGGCCGTCAGGAGCACCATGAAGAGGGTGGCCCCCTCACGCTGTGCCAGGGACTTGAGGGACTGCGTGACTGCGAGCGGGAGAAAGAAGGAGAGGGTGGCGCCGCGAAACACCTGCACGGGCGGCCGGGGCCGATCCGTGGGCAGCTCCAGGAGGGTGGGGGCTCCGGCGAGCTGCTCCCTCCAGTACGAGACCAGCTTCTCGAGCGCCTCCCCGCGCAGCGTCTGGTGCTGCCAGCGGGCGAAGTCCGCGTACTGGATGGGCAGGTCCTTCAGCGGAGAGGGCCGGCCGGAAGAGAAGGCCCCATACAGTGCCGCCAGCTCTCGTTGCAGCACTCCCATGGACCAGCCGTCACAGACGATGTGGTGCAGCGTGAGCAGCAGCACATGATCGGTGTCCGCGAGCCTGATCACCCGGGCGCGCAGCAGCGGGCCATTGCCCAGATCGAAGGGGCGCTGCGCTTCCTCCTGGGCGAGCCGCTGCAGCTCCTGCTCCCTGGCCGGGTGCCGCCGCAGATCCTCCACGGGCACTTCCAGTGGGAGCGACCGGACAATGCGCTGGACGGGCGTGCCATCGACGGTGGCAAAAGTGGTGCGGAGCGCCTCGTGCCGCCGGACAAGCTCGCGGAGGCTCCGCACGAGCGCGTCCAGATCCAGCAGGCCTGGCAGCCGCAGGGTGGTCGGCACGTTGTAGAAGGCGCTCCCTGGCTCCATCTGGTCCAGGAACCAGAGACGCTGTTGCGAGAAGGAGACGGGGGCCTCCCGGGGCTTGCCGGCCCGTTGCTGCAGCATCTCCACCAAGAGGGCGCGCCGCCGCTCGGGGGACAGCTCTTCGATGGAGGGGGTGGGCTTGCTCATGGCTCTGTCCTCGCGCCGGCCATCTGCTGCAGGAGGGCGGAGACTTCCTCATCGGAGAGCTGCCCCACCTTCGCGAGCAGGGATTCCTCGTCCAGCTCCTCCGCGCGGTGGATGCCTTGCGCAGGCGCAGGCGCCGCGCTCCCCTGGGCCTTCTGCTCCTCGAGGATGGCGGCGGCCAGCCCGGCGATGGTGGGCGTCTCGAAGAGGCGGCGCAGGGGGAAGTGGACGAGGAAGCGGTCGCGGATGCGAGAGGTGATGCGGGTTGCCAGCAGCGAGTGTCCACCGAGCGCGAAGAAGTCATCGGTGACGCCCACGCGCTCGATTCCCAGCACCTGCGCCCAGATCTCAGCCAGCGCGGCCTCTGTCTCGTTCCGCGGCGGGACGGACTCCGCCGAAGAGGCGTGCAGCGACACGTCGGGCAGAGGCAACGCCCGGCGGTCCACCTTCCCGCTTGGCGAGAGGGGCAGGGTGTCCATCAGCATGAACAGAGAGGGCACCATGTGCTCTGGGAGCTGCCGCCCGAGGTGCTCGCGCAGGTCCCCAATCAACTGGGATGGGCCGCTCCAGGTGGACTGCTCCGGGGAGCCCTGGAGAGTGGGGGCGCTGGGCTGCCGCGCATACACCGTGAAGAGCCCGGTACCTTGCAGCTCCGTCTCCTCGTCCACCGCTACCTCGTAGCCGTGCTCCTTCAGCACCTGTACCACCCACTCCAGGCGCCCACCCACATCATGCACCTCCACCACCACCTGACGGATGCGCGCCCAGTCCTCCTTGTCGATGCCTTCCAGGACGTCCCGTTCGCTCTTCTCGACGTCGATCTTGAGCAGATCGATGCGTTCGATCTCTTCCTGGCGGATGACGTCAGACAGCCTGCGGAGCTGGCACACCACAGGCTGTGCCTTCACGCGCGCCTCGATGACCTGGTCCAGCAGCGCCTCGTCCTCCCCAGCGGTTTCGCGGCGGCCGCGCTCGTACGTCTTCACCAGCGCCTGTTCCGTCTCGGGGTCCGCGTAGTAGCCCGAGATGATGGAGACATGGGGGTAGTAGGAGAACGTCGCCTCGCGCTCCTGGTTCGATAAGCCGAACCCGAAGGTCTTCACCGTCCCAGAACAGAGCTGGGCGTTGAGCGCCAGCACCTCATGGAGCGCCGGGATGGGCTCGAAGGCGTAGAGCTTCACCCCTCGGCAGCGGGAGGCCACGAAGGTGGTGAACAGGCCGATGTTGGCGCCCACGTCGACGACACAGGCCCCATCCTTCAGCGTGATGCCGTGCCGGGCGTAGCCGTCCTGCTCGAAGATCTCTCGGTAGAGGAACTCTGTCTCCGCGCGGTTGAGATGCACCACGACCATGCCATTGGGCAACTCGTGGGAGTCGCGCCTCGCCAGCAGCCCGGCGCCCTGTAGCCGCGCCCACTGGCGCACGCGGAAGGCACGCGAGGAGTCTGGCACCACGTAGGCCACCAGCCGCTTGTCACCTGGGGTGAGCTCACGCGTCGCCACCACCACATCCTGGACGGCCGGGTGGGTGCGCAGCGCCGCTTCAATCTCTCCCAGCTCGATACGGAAACCTCGCAGCTTCTCTTGATGATCGACGCGGCCGATGAACTCGATGTTGCCGTCCGGCAGGCGGCACGCCACATCCCCTGTCCAGTACATGCGGGCGCCGGGCGTGGAGCTGAACGGATCCGGCATGAACCGCTCGCCGGTCAACTCCGGGCGGCGGTGGTAGCCCCGGCCCACGCCCACGCCGCCGATGTAGAGCGCGCCAGGCACGCCCACGGGGACAGGCTCCAAGCGCTCATCCAGCAGGTAGATGGCGAGGTTGGCGATGGGACGGCCAATGGGCACAGCGGCCCGTCGGTACTGGCGCTGGCACGCCCAGGCCGTCACGTCCACCGCCGCCTCCGTGGGGCCGTAGAGGTTGTGAAGCTGGGTATCCAGCCGGGCGAAGAAGCGATCCTGGAGCGCCGTGGGGAGCTGTTCGCCACTGCAGATGACGCGCTTGAGCGACACGCACCGCTCCAGCCCCGACTCCTCCAGGAAGACCTGGAGCATCGAGGGGACGAAGTGCACCGTCGTCACCCCCTGCTCCACGATGAGGTCGACCAGGTAGCGGCTGTCACGGTGGCCCTCGGGGCGCGCCACCACGAGGCACGCTCCCGTCATCAGGGGCCAGAACAGCTCCCAGACGGAGACGTCGAAGCTGATGGGCGTCTTCTGGAGCACGCGGTCTTCAGGGCCCAGTGCGTACGTCTCCTGCATCCAGAGGAGGCGGTTACAGATGCCGCGGTGCGAGTTCATCGCCCCCTTGGGGCGGCCGGTGGAGCCCGAGGTGTAGATGACGTAGGCGAGGTTGTCGGGCGTGGCCGCTCTGGACAGGCCCGTCTCGGGCTCCTGGGAGATGGCCGGAGCGTCAGTGTCCAGGCACAGCACCCGGCCCGGATAGGAGGGAAGTCCGCCGCGCAGCCGCTCCAGGGTGAGGAGAACGGGCGCGCCGCAGTCCTCGAGCATGAAGGCCAGACGCGCCTCGGGGTAGCTGGGGTCGATGGGGACGTAGGCTGCCCCCGCCTTGAGAATGCCCAGCACTCCCACCATCATCTCCAGCGAGCGCTCGATGCAGAGCGCCACCAGCGACTCGGGGCCCGCCCCGAGGCGGCGCAGGTGGTGAGCCACCTGGGTGGCCCGGCGGTCCAGCTCCTGGTAGCTCAGCAGCGTTCCTTCGAAGAGGACCGCTGGCGCGTCTGGCGTCCTGCGCACCTGATCCTCGATCCACTCGTGGAGACATCTCTCCAGGGAGTAGCCCCGGCGGGTCGCGTTCTCCTCCACCAGCAGGCGGTGCCGCTCCTGCTCGGAGTGCAGCGGCAGCTCGGAGATGCGCCGGAAGGGATCTGCGGAGATGCCGCGCAGCAGCACCTGGAAGCAATCCCACAGCCGGATGATGCGGTCGGGATCGAACAGGTCGGTGTTGTACTCGATGGAGCCGATCAGCCCGTGCTCCGTCTCCACCATGGAGAGTGTCAGATCGAACTTGGCCGAGCTGGCCGCGGCGGGCGCCAGGGCGCCCTGGGGAGGCGGAGAGCCCTGGATGGAGGTGGAGCCGGAGGAGGGGGCGTTCTGCAGGACGAACATCACCTGGAACAGCGGCGTGTGGCTGAGGTTGCGCTGGGGCTGCAGTTCCTCCACGAGCCGTTCGAACGGGAGATCCTGGTGGGCGTAGGCCTCCAGGGTCACGTCACGCACGCGCGCGAGCAGATCCACGAAGCGCGGGTTGCCAGACAGGCTGGTGCGCAGCACCAGCGTGTTGACGAAGAAGCCGATGAGGCCCTCGAGCTCGGGACGGGTGCGATTCGCGATGGGCGTCCCGACGATGATGTCCGTCTGGCCCGAGTAGCGGGAGAGCAGGACATCGAAGGCCGTCAGCAGCGTCATGAAGAGGGTGCTACCCTCCTGAAGGCTCAGCGCCTTGATGGCCTGGGACACCTCGGGAGCCAGGAGGAAGGACTGAGTGGCTCCTTGGAAGCGCTGGACGGGCGGGCGAGGCCGGTCCGCGGGCAGCTCCAGCACGGGCGGTGCGCCGGCGAGCTGCCGCCGCCAGTAGGCGAGGAGCCGCTCCAACTCCTCTCCCTGGAGCCACTGCCGTTGCCACCACGCGAAGTCCGCGTACTGGATGGGCAGTTCCGGCAGCGGCGAGGGGCGGTGCGACGCGAAGGCTTCGTAGAGCGCTCCCAGCTCCCGCATCAGCACCGCGAGCGACCAACCGTCCGACACGATGTGGTGCAGGGTGATGAGGAGCACCTGGTCCTGGGCGGCCAGCCAGAGGAACTGGGCTCGGAACAGGGGACCGCGTACGAGGTCGAACGGGCGCTGCGCCTCCAGCTGGGCCCATCGCTGCGCCTCCAGCTCCCGGTCCTGTGGCGGCAGGTGGCGCAGATCGACTTGCGGCAGCACGAAGGGCTGAGGCGGCGCAATCACCTGCACGGGCTGTCCATCCACCGAGCTGAAGGTGGTGCGCAGCGCCTCGTGCCGCCGGAGGATCTCCCCCAGGCTGCGCTCCAGGGCGCCCACGTCAATGGCGGTGCTGAGCCGGAAAGCGATGGGCACGTTGTAGGCGAGGTTGCCGGGCTGCAGCTGCTCGAGGAACCAGAGCCGCTCCTGGGCGAAGGACAGCGGCAGCCGCCCGTCCCGGGGCGCTCGCGCCAGCGCCGTGACTCGCTGCTCAGGAGGGGGTGGGGCGCGGCGGGCTTCCTCGATGAGTGCCCCCAGGCCTTCAATGGTGGGGACCTCGAAGAGGCGCCGCAGGGACAGCCGCACCTGGAACGCCTCATTGACGCGGGAGATGACCTGGGTGGCCAGCAGGGAGTGGCCGCCCAGGTGGAAGAAGTTGTCGGCGATGCCCACCCGGTCGAGCTGCAGCAACTCGCCCCACAGGCGCGCCAGCATCTGCTCCGTTTCGGTGCGTGGGGCAACGTAGGAGCCGTCATCCTCCGCGCGGGTGGTCTCCGGGGCCGGCAGGGCGCGGCGATCCACCTTCCCGTTGGGGGTGAGCGGCAGGGCCTCCATCAGGGTGTAGCTCACGGGCACCATGTGTTCTGGCAGCCGCTCCCTGAGGAAGGCGCGCAGCTCGCCAGCCGGGACCTCTCGCTTGCGCGGGACGATATAGGCAGCCAGGCGCCGGTCTCCGCCCGAGGCTTCCCGGGCTACGACAGTGCACTCCTTGACGGCCAGGTGCTCGCGGAGCTGTTCCTCGATCTCACCGAGCTCGACGCGGTACCCGCGGATCTTCACTTGATGGTCGATCCGGCCCAGGTACTCGATGCGGCCGTCCGAGAGGAACCGGGCCAGATCTCCCGTCTTGTACAGCCGCGCCCCGGGCTTCTCGCTGAAGGGATCCGGTATGTAGGTTCGCGCTGTCAGGTCCGGCCGGTTGAAGTAATCGCGCCCCAGCCGCTCGCCGCCGATGTACAGCTCTCCAGGCACGCCGATGGGGACGGGCCTCAGATGGCGGTCCAAGATGTAGGTGCGCCCATGGGTGACGGGCCGGCCAATGGGGACGGGGACCCCCAGCGGCGGCGGCGTGGCGACATGGTGCCAGGTGGAGAAGACGGTGCACTCCGTGGGGCCATAGCCGTTGATCAGCCGCTTGGGCGGGCCGTGCCGCAGCACCTCGCGGAGCGCATGTGGATCTGCGGCCTCGCCGCCGAAGATCAGCGTGTGCACCGTCCGGAAGGCGCCGGGCTGCTCGCGCGCCAGGAGGTTGAGCACCGCGGTGGTGACGAACATCACCGTGATGCGCTCTTCGCGGATCTGCGCTGCGAACTCCTGGGGTTCCCTGGCTGGATCCCGCGTCACGCCCACCAGCTGCGCCCCATGGAGCAGCGCGCCCCAGATCTCGAAGGTGCTCGGATCGAACGAGGCGTTGGAGGCCTGGGCCATGCGGTCCGAGGCCCCGATCTGGATGTAGTCGACGTTGAAGAACAGCGCACAGATGCCCCGGTGCAGGATGGAGCTGCCCTTGGGGCGGCCTGTCGAACCGGAGGTGTAGATGACGTAGGCCAGGTTCTCGGACGTCGCGCCGCTGGGGAACGGCAGGGTGCTCTCGCGCGAGATCTCCTCCCGCACCTCGTCGAGGCACACCACCTGCCCCGGGAAGGGGGGCAGCTTCTCGAGCCGGTCGCGGTGGACGAGGAGCAGCCGAACGCGTGCGTCCTCCAGCATGAAGGCCAACCGCTCTTTGGGGTAGGAGGCCTCCAAGGGCAGGTAGGCGCCGCCCGCCTTGAGGATGCCCAGCATGCCCACCACCAGGTCCAGCGAGCGCTCCACGCAGAGGCCCACGAGCGCCTCGGGGCCAATGCCTCGCGCACGCAGGTAGCGGGCGAGCTGGTTCGAGCGCTCGTCCAGTTCCCGGTACGTCAGCCGGTGCTCGCCGTAGGAGACGGCCACGGCCTCCGGCGTCCGCGCGGCCTGCTCGGAGAACAGCTCCTGCACGCAGCGATCCTGCGGGTAGTCCGCGGCGGTGGCGTTCCACTGCGCTAGCACCTGCTGCTCCACCGCAGTGAGCAGTGGCAGCTCGGAGAGGCGCCGGTCGGCATTCTCCGCCACGGCCGCCAGGAGTGCTTGGAAGTGGCCCGTCATCCGCGCGATGCGGTCGGCGTCGAAGAGATCGGTGTTGTACTCGATGGCCCCCATCAGCCCCGAGCTGCTCTCCACGATGGCCAGGATGAGGTCGAACTTGGAGGTGCCGGTGCCCACTTGCGGCGCGCTCCCCTGAGAGGGGGACGGCTCGGCCGACGCGGACGGGGCCTCAGCCGTCATCGTGGGCGTGTTTTGCAGGATGAACATCACCTGGAAGAGCGGGTTGTGGCTGAGCGTTCGCTCCGGCTGCAGTTCCTCCACGAGCCGCTCGAAGGGGAGATCCTGGTGGGTGTAGGCACCGAGGGTGCTCTCGCGGACGCGTCGTAGCAGCGCGCGGAACGAGGGCTCCCCCGAGAGATCCGTGCGCAGCACCAGCGTGTTGATGAAGAAGCCGATGAGCCCCTCCAGCTCCGCGCGCGTGCGGTTGGCGATAGGGGTGCCCACGACGATGTCGTGCTGTCCCGAGTAGCGGGAGAGCAGGATATTGAAGGCCGCCAGCAGCGTCATGAAGAGGGTGCTTCCCTCCTGCTGGCTCAGCGTCTTGAGCGACTCGGCAATGGAAGGAGGGACGCTGAAGAGCTGCGTGGCGCCGCGGAACACCTGGACGGGCGGGCGCGGCCGATCCGTCGGCAGGCTCAGCAGCCGGGGAGCATCCTGGAGGTGCTGCCGCCAGTAGGTGAGGTGCTCCTGGAGCGTTTCTCCCTGGAGCAGGTCGAGCTGCCATTGGGAGAAGTCCGCGTACTGGATGGGCAGCTCGGGCAGCGGCGAGGCGCGGCCCGCGCTGAACGCCTCATAGAGTGCCGACAGCTCCCGGAAGAGCACGGACATGGACCAGCCATCCGCGACGATGTGGTGCAGCGTCAACAGCAGGACGTGGTCGGTGTCCGCCAGGCGCAGCAAGGTGCTGCGGATGAGGGGCCCCCGGTGGAGATCGAACGGGCGCTGGGCCTCCTCCATGGCCAGGCGGCTGGCCTCCGCCTCGCGGTTGGCCACTGCGCGCAGATCGATGACGGGCAGGGGGAGGTGCTTCGAAGCGGCAAGGACCTGGACCGGCTTGCCATCCACGGAGGCAAAGGTGGTGCGCAAGGCCTCGTGCCTGCGGACGATCTCGTTGAGGCTGTGCTCGAGCACCTGGGCATTGAGCATCCCCGGCAGCCGCAGGGCGGCGGGAATGTTGTAGAAGGCGTTGCCTGGCTCGAACTGATCCAGGAACCAGAGCCGGCGCTGGGCGAATGAGGCGGGGAAGACAAAGATCTCGTCTTCGGGAGCTGGAGCACTGGGTGGCGCCTCGGCGAGGGAGGAAAGAGCCGTCGTCATGGCTTTGAGTTCCTGGGAGGGCCCTGCGGGGAGTCAAGCGTGGAGAGCGTCCGGCGGTGAGCCTCACGGGAGAGGCGCTGGATGGAGCCCGCCGGTCTGGGCTCGCTCTCGCTGCGGGGAGCGGGGAGGCGCTGTATCAACTCGGCGATCGTGGGCGCTTCGAAGAGCCACCGCAGCGGCACCTCCGTGCCCAGGATCTCCCGCAGGCGGGACACCATCCGCGTGGCGAGCAGCGAGTGGCCGCCGATCTCGAAGAAGTTGTCGTTCACCCCCACACGCTCCACCTGGAGGAGCTCGGCCCAGAGGGATGCGAGCATGCTCTCCAGGGGCGTGCGCGGCGCCATGTGGCTCGACTCCTGCCCAGGCAGTGCCTGGCCGAGGGCCAGCAGCGCCCGGCGATCCACCTTGCCATTGGGCGTGATCGGCAGCGTGTCGAGCTGGATGAAGGCCGAGGGGACCAGGTGCTCGGGGAGCTTGGCCCGGAGGAAGGCGCGCAGTTCCGCGGGGGAGGGGGAGGGCTGCTCGGAGCGGGCAACCCAGCAGGCGACGAGCCGGCTCTCCACGGGCCCCAAGCCCTGCACCACCACCGCCACGTCCTGGACGGCCGAGTGTGTGCGCAGGACGGACTCGACCTCTCCAAGCTCCACCCGGAAGCCGCGGACCTTGACCTGGCCGTCATTTCTCCCCAGGAACTCGAGTGTTCCATCCGGCCGGTAGCGCACGATGTCCCCCGTCCGGTAGAGGCGTGCCCCGGGCTGTCCGCTGAAGGCATCCGGTACGAAGGAGCTGGCCGTCAGATCTGGACGGTTCGCATAGCCATACGCGAGGCTTGGGCCGCCCAGGTAGAGCTCTCCGGGCACCCCGATAGGGACGGGTTGCATCCGCGCATCCAGGACGTAGGCGCGGACGTGGGACAGAGAGTTCCCGATGCTCGGGGGCCCCTTGCCCTCGCGGCAGAGCGCGAGGGTGGACCAGATGCCGGCCTCGGTGGGGCCATAGGCATTGAAGAAGCGCCGCCCTGGCGCCCACCGATCTACGGCCTCGGCGGGGCAGGCCTCGCCCGCGGCGATGAGCGTCCGCAAGGCGGGCAACGGCTCGGCCCTCATGGAGAGGAGCGCGGAGGGAGGGAGGGTGATATGGGTGATGCTCTCCTCTCGCAGCAGCCGCAACAACTCGGGGCCCGGCATGAGCGCGCCGGACCGGGCCAGATGGAGCGCCGCCCCACTGCCCAGGGCCATGGTCAACTCGAAGAGAGAGGCATCGAAGCTTGGCGAGGCGAACTGGAGGATCCGAGCCTGTGGGCCCACCCCAAAGACTTCGGCCTGGGCGCGCTCGACGAACGACAGCGCGCGATGGGGGACCATGACTCCCTTGGGCGTCCCCGTCGAGCCGGAGGTGTAGATGATGTAGGCCACGTCGTCGGGATCGACGGGAGCTGCGGGGGCAGCGCTGCTGTGGCTGGCCACGGCTCCCGCCTCGAGGTCCATACACACCAACCGGACGGAGTGAGCGGGGAGCCGTTCCCGCAGCCCGCTATGCGTGACGAGCAGCCTGGCGCCGCTGTCCTCGAGCATGAACGCCAGCCGCTCCTGGGGGTACTCCGGAGACAGCGGTACGTACACGCCGCCAGCCTTCCAGATGCCCAGCATGCTCACGATCAGATCGGGCGAGCGCTCCAGGCACACGCCGACGCGCTGGCCCTTGCGTAGGCCGAGCGACAGCAGGTAGTGCGCGAACTGATGGGTCCGTCCCTCCAGCGCCTCGTAGGAGAGCTGTTCCCCCTCGAAGCGCACGGCGGGGGCACGGGGTTGAGCGGCGGCGCGCTCAGCCAGGAGGGTATGGAGGACGCGCACGGCGGGGGCGGGGGCCTCGGCCGTTTTCCGCTCGCCCAGCAGTTGCTGACGCTCGGCGTCGGTCAGCAGCGGGAGCCGGGAGAGACGCATCTCCGGGTTCGCCAGGACCGCCCGGAGCAGGACCTGGAAGTGGCCCACCATCCGCTGGATGCGGCCAGAGTCAAAGAGGTCCGTGTTGTACTCGATGTTGCCGGTCAGGCCGTTCTTCGCCTCGGCCAACGACAGCGTGAGATCGAACTTCGAGGTGCCGATGTGCTCGGGGACTTCGCCAGAGGGGGAAGTCTGGGCCGCGAGGGCTCCCGACAGGGAGGGGGACGGTGTGTTCTGCAGGACGAACATCACCTGGAAGAGCGGGTTGTGGCTCAGGCTTCGCTCTGGCTGCAGCTCCTCCACCAGCCGCTCGAAGGGGAGATCCTGGTGCGCGTAGGCGCCGAGCGTCACCTCGCGCACTCGCCCGATCAGCTCCCGGAAGCTCGGGTCCTGGTCGAGCCGGGTGCGTAGGACGAGCGTGTTGACGAAGAAGCCGATGAGCCCCTCCAGCTCCGCGCGTGTGCGGTTGGCAATAGGGGTACCGACGAGCAGATCCTCCTGGCCGGTGTAGCGGTACAGCAGGGCATAGAAGGCCGCGAGCAACACCATGAAGGGAGTCGCTTGCTCGTTGCGGCCGAGCGCACGGATGGCCTCGGCATCCTCCTCAGGCAGCCAGAACGAGCGGGTGGCGCCACGGAAACTCTGGACAGGAAGCCGCGGGCGGTCCGAGGGGAGCTGCAGCAGGGGAGGGAAGGCCTGCATCTGCTGCTTCCAATAGGCAATGGAGCGCTGGAGTCCACCCCCCTGCACCCAGTGCCGCTGCCACCAGGCAAAGTCAGCGTACTGGATGGGAAGCTCTGGCAGGGGCGAGGGCTTCCCAGCCAGAGTGGCCGAGTACAGGCTATCGAGCTCGCGGAAGAAGACATCCAGCGACCAGCCGTCCGAGATGATGTGGTGCATCGTCAACAGGAGCGCGAAGTCCGCCTCTCCGAGGCGCAGCAGCACGCTGCGGAACAGGCGATCCCGCGTCAGGTTGAAGGGACGCTGGCCCTCCTCGAAGATGAGCTGCTGTGCCTCCCGCACCAGCTCCTCGCCGCGGAGGTGCCGCAGGTCCATCACCTCGAGCCGGAACGGCCCAGGTGGCGCAATCACCTGGACTGGCTTGCCATCGAGCAGAGTGAAGGTCGTCCTCAGGCTCTCGTGTCTGCGGACAATCTCCCCAATGCTGTGCCCCAGGGCTCCCACGTCGATGGAGCCCAGGCGCAGCATGGCAGGGATGTTGTAGAGGGGACTGCCTGGCGCAAGCTGCTCCAGGAACCAGAGCCGCTCTTGGGCGAAGGAGAGAGGAGGAGGCTCATCACTGCGCGGCCGCGGACTGATGCGGTCCGGCCGAGCAGCAACCAGCCGGTTGCGCAGACGGCGCTCCAATAGCAGCCGGCGCTCCAGTGAGAGCGCGGCGATGCGCTGGCGGATGTCTTGCACTGTGAAGGGTTACCGCTGAGAGGCGCCCGAGTAGAAAGGCCACTGGGCAAACATGTGCCTCAGCCAGGGGTTGCCATACCGGGACTGTGCGAAGCCCGCTCGCGTCAACCAGACATACGCGCCGCCGAAGGGGGCATGCTCCTTCAGGGCATGCTGCGTGTGGACGACGGCGTCAGCAGGGATCTCCAGGAAATGAGCGCAGCAGGGATCTAAATACAGTCGCCGGTGCCCCTTCTCGGAAGAGGCTCCCCAGTATCCAAAGAGCAGCACCAGCTCGGGCGGTTCGGCGGGATCCGTGACGAGCTTCGAGACCAGATGGTCCTCCGGAGACAGACCCTCTTTGACGCCAGCTCCAACAGCCGTCGAACCCTTTTCAGTTGCCATGGCCCCCCCCTTGAATGGTGGACTCTCCAGAGGCCGCAGCAGGTAGCCTAAGGAGAGTGGCAACTCTCTATCATGATCATGGCACGGGGGGGTAGACTTTTCGACGCTCGAACTTTTCATGGCAGGTGCAGTCCGCCGCAAGCTTTCCTCAGTGGGCGGAGGCCAGTCCCCAGCGGGCGAGCTCCTCGCGCAGAGCCTGTAGTACCTGGGGTTGGGCGCTGCGGACGAAGAAGTGACTGCCCGGGAAGCCGCGGCGCCTGAACTCGCCGGTGGTCATCTCGCGCCAGCGTTCGAGCGCCTCGTTGGAGATATGAAAGTCCCCGGCCCCGCCCCAGGCAGACAACGCACAGCGCACGGGAACCCGGGGCAGCACCGTATCGGCGATGGCTAAGTCCGCACGCAGCACAGGCAGCATCAACTCCAGGAGCTCGCGTTGGGCGAAGATCTCGGCGGGGGTGCCTTCATAGCTGCGGAGCATCGCGAGGAAGCGCGCATCGTCAAGCCCGCTAGAATAGAAGAGGCGAGGGATGTGAGGAGCGGGGGAGGCTGCGACCACCATCCCCACGGGGAGGGCCGTACCACGAGCCTGCCAGCGCTGCGCGAGCGCCATGGCGACACGCGCGCCCATGCTGTGACCGAAGAGGACAAAGGGCTTGTCCAGGAGCGGAGCCAGCGCCGCCTCCAGCGCATCCAGCAAGGCGGGGAGCTGACGAAGGGGCGGCTCCAGGATGCGCCGCTCGCGGCCCGGGAGTTGAACCGCGGCCAGCTCCACACTTGCCGGGAGCGCCTCGCTCCAACCGCTGAAGGCCGAGGCGCTTCCCCCTGCGTGAGGAAAGCAGAACACCCGCAGGCTCGCGCGAGGGTTCGGCCGCCGTGCGGGGAACCACGTCTCGAGAGGGCTGACGGCGCGCATTCGCAGGCCCGGCTCAGCGCGGCTGCTCTTCCATCGTCCGGCGCAGGCTGAGCGGACGCATGTCCGTCCACACCTGCTTGATGTAATCGAGACACTCCGCCTTGGGACCCTGCTTGCCCGCATCCTTCCAACCGGAAGCGTTCTCCCGGTCCGCGGGCCAGATGGAGTACTGCTCCTCATGGTTGACCACGACCTTGTAGACAGTCACGTCATCCTGCTCGTGCATGAATGTGCTCCTGGTGAGGTGTCCTGGCTCATGGGGAGTCTTCCCGGCAGAGAAGTCTTCCCATCCGGGGAGACAGTTCGAAGCCTCATACCAGCCATTGCGGCTTCCAGGCTATTGGCAAATCATCGGTTGCCTGCCCTGGCCATTCTGACCCAGCGTCTCGATGACATTGTCGTCTCAAAGCGCCGCGTGTTCCTGGGTTGAAGGGGATTTCACTCATTGCGGAGGAGCGGGCGCGACGTGCCCGGGCGTTCCTGCCATGATGCCGGGCACCTTCCTATGAGCTCCTCGCCCAAGCCCTCCTTTCCCGATCGCCAGGCCCTCTTCGACGCCTTCCGCACCCATGTGAATCGCGGGAAGGTGGAGACCTTCGAGCGCTACGGCTTCGACGCCGTCATGGGCCACCGCCAGGGCGCCACCTTCCATGACGCCTTCGACTCGCGAAGCTGGCTCAACGCGCACTGCAACGGCGGCGTCTTCAACCTCGGCCAGCGCCACCCCGCGGTGCTCGCGGCCGTCCGCGCGGCGCTCGAGGAGGTGGACATCGGCAACCACCACCTGCCCTCGCCCTGGCGCGCCGAGCTCGCCCGCCGGCTCGCCGCCACCACCGGAGGCCACCTGAGCGGCGTCGTCTTTGGCGTCAGTGGAGGCGAGGCGGTGGACCTGGCCATCAAGGTCGCCCGCGCCGCCACCGGGCGCCACCGGATCGTCTCCGCCAGCGGCGGCTACCACGGCCACACCGGGCTCGCCCTGGCCACCGGAGACGCGCGCTACCGCGAGCGCTTCGGCCCCAACCCCCCCGGCTTCCTCCAGGTGCCCTTCGACGATCTCGCGGCCCTCGAGCGTGCAGTGGATCAGGACACCGCCGCGGTGCTCCTCGAGCCCATCCCCGCCACCCTGGGCATGCCCATTCCCACCGAGGGCTACCTCGCCAGCGTCCAAGCTCTGTGCCGCCAGCGTGGGGCGAAGCTCCTGCTCGACGAGGTGCAGACGGGGCTGGGAAGGACGGGGAGGATGTGGGCCTACCAGCACGACGGCCTCGAGCCCGATGCGGTGATGGTGGGCAAGGGGCTGAGCGGCGGCATCTACCCCATCACCGCCACGCTGATGACACGCGAGCTCCACGCGCTCTTCGACGAGGAGCCCTTCATCCACATCTCCACCTTCGGCGGGGCCGAGCCCGGCTGCGCCGCGGCGCTGGCCGTGCTGGACGTGGTGGAGGCCCCCGGCTTCCTCTCGCACGTGAACCAGCTCGCGGCCTTCTTCCGAGAGGGCCTCTCGGGGTTGCCCTTCGAGCTGCGCCAACGGGGGTTGATGATGGGCCTCAAGTTCGAGGCCGAGGGCGCGGGGATGATGGCGGCGAAGCTGCTCTTCGACGCCGGGCTGTTCACCGTCTACGCCAACAACGACACCTCGGTGCTGCAATTCCTTCCACCGCTGGTCACCACCGGCGAGGAGGCGGCGCGGATGGTGGAGCTCCTCCGGAGGGCCTTCGCATGAGCGGGGTGCCAGTCCAGAGCCCGGAGGCCGCGCGGCTCGCGGCGCCGCTGGAGGAGGAGGAGCTGGCGCGGCTGGAGGCCTCGGTGCAGGCGGCGCTGGAGGCAGGGAGCGGGGAGGGCCTCGAGGTGCTCGGCTACGGGGAGATCTCCACGGTGCTGGCCCTGAACACGGCCGCGGGCCGGTTCGCGTGCAAGCGCCTGCCGGTCTTCCCCGGCGAGGAGCGCCTGTCACGGTACGCCGAGGTGTTTGCCAGCTACCTCGGGGCGCTGGCGGAGGCGGGGGTGGAGCCGCTGGAGAGCAGGCTCCAGGCCACGCCGGCGCGGGGTGGGGGCCTGGCGGTGTACTGCGTGCAGCCGGTCCTCGAGCCCGGCTGCCTGGGCCCGCGCTACCTGGCGAGCTGCGGTGAGGAGGAGGGCCGGCAACTCCTCGAGCAGATCGTCTCCACGACGGCGCGGGCGGCGGGCGAGCGGCTCGGGCTGGACGCGCAGCTGTCGAACTGGGCGCTGAGCCACGGGGAGCTGGTGTACCTGGACGTGACGACGCCGCTGCTGAAGGACGAGCAGGGCCGGCAGCGGCTGGACACGCGGCTGTTCACGGCCTCGCTGCCGTGGGCGCTGCGGGGGCTGGTGCAGGCGCTGCTCCTGGAGGAGATCCTCGGGCACTACCACGCGCATCGCCCGGCGCTGCTGGATCTGGCGGCCAACCTCTACAAGGAGCGGCTGGAGCGGTGGGTGCCGGTGGTGCTCGAGCTGGCCAACCGGGTGGTGGACCCGCCGCTGACGGTGGACGAGGCGCGGCGCTACTACCGCTCGGACGCGCGGATGTGGGAGCTGCTGCAGCGCCTGCGGCGGCTGGACAGGGCCTGGCAGCGGTGGGTGCGGCGGCGCGTCTACCCCTTCCTCCTGCCCGCGCGAATCGAGCGGTGAGCAGAACCCCGCGCTCCTCCGCTCCGGCTCAGGGCATCTCCACCAACATCCAATACTTGTTGAGGGCCAGCATCAGCTCCACGAACGAGGAGAAGGTCACCGGCTTGAGCAGGTACCCCGCCACGTTGAGCTGAAAGCTCTCCATCCGGTCCTTGTCGTCGTTGGAGGTGGTGAGCACCACCACCGGGCTCGCGCGAAGCGCGGCGTCCGCACGCACGGCTCGCAGAAACTCGATGCCATTCATCTTCGGCATGTTGATGTCCAGCAGGATGAGCCGGTTCTGCGTGGGCACCGAGCCGTTCCTCAGCATCTCCAGCGCCTCCACGCCATTGCCCGCGACATAGAGGGGATTGCTGATGTTGTTCTTCTTGAAGGCCCGCTGGACGTTCATCACATCCACCTCATCATCTTCAACGAGCAGGATGTTCAGGGTTCGCATGATTCAGACTCCATTTCATTTCTTCAGGGTGGATTTGGGCCAGGTGAAGAAGAAGGTGGCCCCCTGGCCCACTGCGGACTCCACCCGCACGACACCGCCGCGGGCCTCCACGATCTTCTTGACTACCGACAAGCCAATGCCTGTCCCCTCTACCTCGTCCCGCGCCCGCAGCGTCTGGAAGATGCCCCAGATGCGCTCGTGGTACTCGGGAGAGATCCCTGCGCCGTTGTCGGCGATGGAGAACTCCCAACCGTCGGCCGTCTCGGTGCAGCGCACCCTCACGAGCACATCCTCGCGCATGGCGTGCTTGAGCGCGTTGCCCATGAGGTTGAGGAAGACCTGCTGAAGAGGCACCCGCTCGGCGTGCAGCAGGGGCATGGGCGTCTCGACCTGGATGGAGGCGGGAGGCGCCGGGGAGAGCAGCTCGATGCTCTCGGTCAGGAGCGCTCCCACGTCAATGCTCTCGGGCTGGTCGCGCACCCGGCCGGCACGGCTGTAGGCGAGGATGCCGTTGATGAGCGCCTCCATCCGGTGGACTCGCCCCGTCAGCAGCCGCATCTGCTCGCGTGTCTCATCGGTCATGATGTCCTTCAGGTCATCCCCAATCCATTGCGCCAGGTTGGTGATGCCCCGCAAGGGGGCCTTGAGATCGTGGCTCGCGACATAGGCGAACTGATCGAGCTCTCGGTTGCTGCGCTCGAGCGCGGCGATGAGCCGATCGCGCTCGGCCTCGGTGCGCTTGCGAAGCGAGATATCCATGATCACGCTGGCCACGCCCAGGTGGTAGCCATCCGGTGCGCGCACGGGCGCCGTGCACGCCAGCCAGGTGCACACCTCGTCGGAGGCCTTCGTCTTGCCGGTGCTCTCGAAGGTGATCGTCTCTCCCGTGGTGAGGATCTGGCGGAGGAGGCCTTCCGGGTGGGGGTCCAGGTCCGGGAACAGCTCGCGCGGCGTGTGCCCGATGTGGGCCTCTACGGACAGGCCGTTGATCTCCGCCAGGGAGCGGTTGATGCGCATGTAGCGCAGCTGGTCGTCGAAGAGCGCCATGCCCGCGGGGACGGCATCGAAGAAGGTATCGAGCGCCGCGCGCACCTGCTCCGCCTTGCGGCGCTCCTCCTCCGCCCGCTCGATGGCGGCTCGGCTCTCCTGGATATCCGTGCTGTAGCTGAGCCAGGAGAGGATGCGGCCCTCGGCATCGCGCAGCGGGAAGCCTCGACTGCGGTGCCAGATCCAGGCGCCATCGTGACGGCGGTAGCGGCACTCCATCTCGTAGGGCTCGCCGGTGGCCAGGCTGCGGCGCCAGCGCTGGGCGATCTCGGGGAGATCCTCCGGATGGATGCCTTGCCGCCACGCCGCGGGATCCGTCTGGCTCGGAGAGAGGCCCGTGAACGTGTACCAGAACCGGCTGATGTAGTCGGGCGTGCCGTCCGGCCGAACGGTCCAGAAGGTCAGCGGCATGTTCTCGAACAGCGCTTGGAGCCGGGCGAACTCCGTCTCGAGCTGCCGCATCCGCTCCCGCGGCGCCTGTTCCTGATCGAGCGCCATGAGGGTCACGGCCACATGAGGAGCGCCGCCCTCTCGAGTCACGAGCGGCTGGGCGCTGACTCGCAGGTGGGCCTCACCCAGGGCGAGGTTCTGGGAGGAGGCCCTCCCCGTCTCCTGCGCCTGTCGGACCAGAGACAGGGCGGGGTTCCCCGATGAGAGGGAGAGCTCCTCATACGCGCGACCGAGGAGCACCTGGGGGTTCTCTCCGAGCAGCTGAGCGAACTCCGCGCTGCACTCGGTCAGCCGGCCAGAGGAGTCAAAGATTGCCATTCCTTCTTGAGCGGGCAGGCCGTTGAAGGACGAGAGTGCTGCCGGAAGCGTCATGCGGGGGGACCATATTACAGTCAGCTCCCGCGCGCCTTTTCTCGGGCCGTCACGCAGCCGCGCAGGAGCGACCTGGGAGTCGCTCTCTTCCGAGCGAAATCCTTCAGTGGTTTCGTACTCCCTCGCTGTGCGGGTCAGATCTCTCCCCCCCTCTCATGAGGTTCTGTCGCACGAGGCGGGCAACAGCCGCGACATGGGGAGACTCCATCATGGTGAAGTGATCGCCGGGCACGCTGTGCATGGAGAACGCACCGTCCGTGTGATCCATCCACCAGCGCTCGGCGTGAGGCTCCAGCACCTCATTCCGCTCCCTGGCACGGAGATAGACGAGGGGGAGCTGGCTGCGTCTGGGCGAGTAGGCGGCCAGGGCATGGGCGTGCACCAGGAGGAGCTCCCGGAAGGGGGAGTCTTTTGCGACCGCGCTGGCGAAACCCTCCCAGGCCGCGGGGGCCCGCTCCCGGAAGGGATCCACCAGGCGCAGCAGCTCCTCGGGCTGGTCGACCTGGAGCTGGCTCAGGGGCAGAGCCGGGGTGTCCAGGAGCAGCACGGCAGAGACTTCCAGGCCTCGCTGGAGGAGCTGGCGGGCCATTTCGTAGGCCACGGCACCACCGGAGGAGTGGCCGCCCAGCTGGAAAGGCCCTCGCGGCTGCCGCTCCAGCAGCTCGGCGATGTTATGCGCTGCCATGGTCGGCACGTCGGGATGGATGGGTTCCCCTGGCTCGATGCCCGAGGCTCGGAAGGCATACACCGGCTGCTGAGGGCCGAGCTGTCGCGCCAGACTCATGTATGAGTAGACCGTGCCTCCGATGGGCTGGACCAGGTAGAGGGGAGGAGTCTCCGCAGCCCCGGCCTGAAGGCAGACGAGCAGGCGGCCCCGCTCCGCGGCCGGCACCTCGGGGGACGACGGGGCGGCGGTGCTCGCTCTCCGGACAGCGGCCAGCAGCTGAGTGAACCTGGGGTTCTCGACCAGTGCGTGGACGGGCAGCATCACGCCGAGCTTCTCCTTCACTCGGGTGCGAAGCTGCAAGGCAATGAGCGAGGACCCGCCGACATCGAAGAAGTGATCGTCCGGCCGGACGGAACGGACGCCGAGCACTTCGCGCCAGAGCTCCGCCATGGCCTGCTCGAGTGTGTCCCGGCCAACAGGGGAGGTCTTCATGAGGGGAGCGGGAGGAGGCTGGACGCGCGGCTCCACCCCGAGGAGGTGCTCGAGCCGTTCGAACGGGTAGGTCGGCAGGGGCACGCGCCGCCGCCGCTCTTCCCGAGAGAAGGCCGCCCAGTCGAGCTCGCCTCCCACACACCAGAACTTCCCCACCGCGTCCAACAGGGCCTCCAGATCACCGCGGCCAGCGCCAGGCGTGGACAAGGTGCTCGTCACCAAACGTGCCTTCCCTGCCTCCGGATGGAGGCGCGCCAGGGAGGCCAGCACCCTGCCTGGCCCCACCTCGATGAGCACAGGGGCTGGCAGCGCCAGCACGGTCGAGAGCCCGTCGGCGAACCGCACCGCGCCTCTCAGGTGGCGGGCCCAGTAGGAGGGATCGAGCGCATCCGCAGCGCTCATCCAGGTGCCCGTGAGGTTGGAGATGAGGGGGGTGACAGGGGCCTGGAGCTTCATCAAGGCCGCGCGCTCGGTGAGGCGGGCCGCGAAGGGTTCCACCAGCGGCGAGTGGGAGGCTCCCGCCAACCACAGGCGCTGTGCCTCGATCCCTCCTGCACGCAGCTTCGCCTCCAGCTGCTCGATCGCCTCTTTGCGGCCGGCGACGACACAGTGCGCCGGCCCATTGATCGCCGCGACAGAGACCCCCTGGGCCCATCTGGCGGAGAGCGCCTCCTCTGGCAGAGGCACGCTCAACATGGCGGACTCCGGCATCGTGTCACACAGCCGCCCGCGGAGGGCCACGAGGGCCACCGCGTCCTCGAGCGAGAGCACACCCGCGAGCGTGGCGGCAGCGTATTCTCCCAGGCTGTGTCCGGTCAGCGCGGAGGGGCGCAGTCCCCAGGAGAGCAGCAGCTGCGCCAGCGCATACTCGGTGGAGAAGATGGAGGCCATGTTGAGCGAGGGGCGCAGGAGCTGGGCGGTGGCCTCGGCGCGCTCCGCCTCCTCGACGAAGAGCAGCGAGCGCAGGTCGCCCCCCAGCTCCCGGATGAAGAGGTCGGCACACCGGTCGAGCGCCTCTCGGTAGACGGGTTCGCCCTGGTAGAGCGCTCGCCCCATCCCCACCTGCTGGGTGCCCCCGCCCGGAAACATGAAGATCACCTGGGGCGGCTGCGGCTGGACGACTCCGTCGAAGACCTTCGCGCTCTCGCGTGAAGCCAGCGCGGAGACCGCGTCCTCACGCTCCTGGCAGACCACCACCCGGCGGTGCTCGAAGGCCGCACGGCCCTGCTGGAGGGTGAACGCCACGTCCGGCAGCGGCAGCTCCGGCTGTTGCCGCAAGTGCGCGCTCAGCCTGTCGGTGATCGTCTCGAGCGCCGCGGAGGTGCGGGCGGACAACGTCAGCAACTGCCACGGGCGCGAAGGGCCGGAAGGCGCGCGCGGGGGGGCCTCTTCCAGGATGGCATGGGCGTTGGTTCCACCGAGGCCGAAGGCGCTCACGGCGGCGCGGCGGGGGCGCTCTCCGCGCGGCCACGGGCGCGGCTGTGCATTCACGAAGAAGGGACTGTCCTCGAGCGCAAGCTCCGGGTTGGGGCGCTGGAAGTGCAGGGTGGCGGGAATGAGCTCGTGCTCGAGCGAGAGGGCCACCTTGAGCAGGCCGGTCACCCCGGCCGCCGCGTCCAGGTGCCCCAGGTTGCTCTTGAGCGAGCCGAGGGCACAGGCCTGCTTCGCAGTCGTGGCACGGCGGAACGCCTTCGTGAGGGCCGCGACCTCGATGGGATCTCCCAGCGGCGTGGCCGTCCCGTGCGCCTCGACATAGCCCAGGGTCTCGGGGCTCACTCCCGCCGCGGCCTGGGCCCTGATGATGACCTCGGCCTGCCCCTCGATGCTGGGGGCGGTGTAGCCCACCTTCTGCGCGCCGTCGTTGTTGAGGGCCGAGCCCAGGATGACGGCATGGACGGTGTCGCCGTTCGCCAGCGCATCCTCCAGCCGCTTGAGCACCACCACGGCCACCCCGCTGCCAGGAACGGTCCCTCGGGCCTGCGCATCGAAGGGCCGGCAAGAGCCATCGGGAGAGAGGATCCCGCCCTCCTCGTAGGGATAGCCGGAGGGGCCGAGCGAGAACAGCGACACGCCGCCGGCCAGCGCCATGTCACACTGGCGGGACAGGAGACTCTGGCAGGCCAGGTGGATGGCGACGAGCGAGGTAGAGCAGGCCGTCTGCAAGCTCAGCGCGGGGCCACGCAGCCCCAGCTTGTAGGCCACCCGCGTCGCAAGGAAGTCGTTGCCATTGCCGACGATCGCCCGATAGTCGCCCGAGCTGCCCTGCGGAGCGCCCAGCGAGGCCACTCGCTGCAACCAGTAACGTGGCACCCCCGCGCCGCCGAACACGCCGATGCCGCCAGGGTAGCGACGTGGATCGTAGCCGCTGTCCTCCAGGGCCTCCCAGCAGCACTCGAGGAAGAGGCGCTGCTGCGGATCGGTGAGCTGCGCCTCCTGAGGGGAGTACCCGAAGAACGCCGCGTCGAAGCAGGCGGCATCCTCGAGCATGCCCAGGGCCGGGACGAAAGAGGGGGCCCGCAGAAGCTCCGGCGGCACGTCGGAGGCGCGGAGCGACTCACGGGGGAAGTGTCTCAGTCCCTCGCGGCCCTCGCGCAACAGCTCCCACAGCTCCCGTGGGCTCCGTGCCCCCGGGAAGCGGCCGGCCATGCCGATGATGGCAATGGCGTGATCCCGGCGCGCGAGCGCGGAGCCCGCGCCCTCCTGGGCGGCCGAGCCCCTGGGCGCTTCCCTCTCGCCAGGGCTCAGGTGCGCGGCGAGCTGGCGGATCGTGGGGTACTGGAAGAGCGTCACCAGCCCGATGTCTCGCTCCAGGCGCTCGCGGATCCGTGCTCGGACCTGTGCCAGCAGCAGCGAGTGGCCACCGAGCTCGAAGAAGGGATCATCGACGCCCACGCGCTCCAGGCCCAGCACCTCTCGCCAGATGGCGCCCAGCGCGTGCTCGAGCGCCGAGCGCGGCGCCACGAAGCTCTGCTCGGTCCCGGGCCGGGCCGTGCTGGGAGCGGGCAGCGCCCGACGATCGATCTTTCCGGTGAGCGTGAGGGGGAGCGTCTCGAGCCGCACGAGCGCCGAAGGCAGCATGTACCTGGGCAGGCGCTCCGCGAGGTGGGCGCGCAGCGCGGCCATGTCCAGCTCAGGCGGGGCCGCGACGTAGCCCACCAGGCGCTTTTGACCGGGGGCGTCTTCGCGTGCCACCGCCACCGCCTTGGACACGGAGGGGAAGGAGAGCAGGGCGCCCTCCACCTCCGCGAGCTCGATCCGATGGCCTCTCACCTTCACCTGGGTGTCCAGGCGACCGAGGAACTCGAGTGAGCCATCGCCTCGCCAGCGGACCCGATCCCCGGTCCGGTAGAGGCGCCCCCCTGGCGCGGAGCCGAAGGGGTCGGGCACGAAGCGCTCCGCGGTGAGGGCAGGCTGGCCCACGTAGCCGCGCGCCAGTCCATCCCCGCCGAGGTAGAGCTCGGCAGCCACGCCGATCGGCACCGGCTGCATGTGCCCATCCAGGACGTAGACGGCGGTATTGGAGATGGGCTGCCCCAGCGGCACCGGATCCTCCACGCGGGAGTGTGGCTCCATGCGGCAGGTCGTCGCGAAGGTGGTGCACTCCGTAGGACCGTAGGCGTTCGTCACGGTCACTCCGAGCTCCACCATGCGGCGAGCATGGGGGGCGGACAACACATCCCCGGCGACGATGATGTGGCGCACGCTCGCCAGCCGCTGCGCGGCCATGTCCACCGCCTGGCTGAAGAGGCCAGACGACAGATAGAGGCAGGTGACGCCATGGCGAGCGATCACCTCGGCCAGCTCCAGCGCATCCGCGGGAGGGTGGGGCGGGAAGACGGCGAGCGTGGCACCCGTGAGCAGGCTGCCCCAGAGCTCGAAGGTGGAGGTGTCAAAGGAGAGGATCGAGGCGAGCAGGAGCGTCTCCCCCGGGCCCAGCTCGGCGTAGCGGATGTTCTTGACCAGCCGCAACACCGAGCGGTGCTCGATGCAGACCCCCTTGGGCCGACCGGTGGAGCCGGACGTGAAGGAGATGTACGCGAGGTTGCGAGCCGTCACTCCAGAGTCCGGGGCGGAGGCAGGTTCCTCTTCCAGCCGGGCCTCGTCCAGGAGCAGGTGAGGCAGCCCCTGCGCGGGGAGCTTCGGCAGCAGGGCCGTGGTGGTGACGAGGGCGTCGGGCCGCGCATCCTCGAGCATGAGGGCCAGGCGCTCGCGAGGGTAATCGGTGTCGAGAGGGACGTAGGCGCCGCCTGCCTTGAGAATGCCCACCAGGGCGACGACGAGCTCCAGGGAGCGCTCCATGGCGAGCGCCACGCGTGAGTCCGGGCCCACGCCCATGCGGCGCAGTCGCCAGGCGAGCTGGTTGGCACGCAGGTCCAGTTGCCGGTAGGTGAGCTGCTGCGCGCCGAACCGCACGGCCACGGCCTCCGGAGCCCTGAGGACGTGTTCGGCGAAGGCTTCAGGAATGGTGGAATCGCGGGGGTAGGCGGCGGTGGTGTCATTCCACTGCACCAGGAGCCGCTGCCGCTCTTCTTCTCCCAGAATCGGCAGTCCCGAGAGCCTCGCATCCGGCTGTCGGACAGCCTCCTCCAGGAGCCTGCACAGGTGCCCCGCCATGCGCTCGAGGGTGCTCCGCGCGAAGAGGGCCGTGGAGTACTCCCACTGGCCCGCGAGCGCGTCTGGCTCCTCCCAGGAGAGCAGGGTGAGATCGAAGGTGGCGCGCCCCGGATCCAGCGCGAGCGGCTCCACTCCCAGCCCGGGCAGCTTCATCCGCCCCAGCTTGGAGACCTGGGGGGCGAACATCACCTGCACCAACGGGAGCGTGCTGAGGTCTCGCTCGGGCCGCAACTCCTTCACCAGGCGCTCGAAGGGGACCTCCGCGTGCTCATGGGCGCCCAGGCTCGTCTCTCGTGCCCGCGCGAGCAGCGTCCGGAAGGACGGCGCTCCCGAGAGATCGGCCCGCATCGGCAGGGTGTTGACGAAGAAGCCCACCACCCCCGCCAGCTCCGAGCGCTCCCGGTTGGCGTGAGGCATGCCGACGAGGAACTCTTCCTGGCCGGTGTAGCGGTGGAGCAATGCCTGGAACGCGGCGAGCATCACCATCGTGGGCGTGACGCGCTCCTGGGCTGCCAGGGCCCGCAGCGCCGCGGTGGTCTCCCTGCCGACCCGGAAGGGCACGAGTGCGCCGCGGAAGTCCTGGACGGGAGGGCGAGGCCGATCCGTTGGCAGCTCCAGGAGCGGAGGGACCCCGGCGAGCTGCTTCTTCCACCAGGTGAGCTGCTCCTCCAGCGCTGGAGTCTCGGCCCACTGCCGTTGCCAGGCCGCATAATCGGCATACTGCAGCGCGAGCGCCGGCAGGGCGGGGGGCTGTCCCCTGGCCAAGGCATCATAGAGGGCTTCCAGCTCGGTGTAGAGCACGTCCATGGACCAGCCGTCCGTGACCGAGTGGTGGAGGTTGAGCAGCAGCACGTGCTCGTCGTCACCCAGCGCCAGCAGGCCCGCTCGCAGGAGCGGCCCCCGATGGAGGTCGAAGGGGTGTCTCGCGTCGGCCTCGGCGCGTCGCTGGACTTCCTGCTGCTGCTCTTCTCGCGGCAGCGCCCGCAGCTCGACGCGCTCGAGGTGCAATGCCAGGCGCGCCGCAATCACTTGCATGGGCTGGCCATCGATCTCGGAGAAGCGGGTGCGCAGGGACTCGTGACGGGAGACGAGCGCCTGGAGGCTCTTCTCCAGCGCGTCGGCGTCGAGCGGCCCGTGCATCCGGAAGAACGCCGGGTAGTTGTACGCGGCGCTCGCCGGGGCGAGCTGTTGAAGGAACCAGAGCCGCTCCTGGGAGAAGGAGAGCGGCACGACGGCGCCACGGGACGCGGAGGTGATGGAGGGGGTGGCCTGCTCCCCGCCCCGAGCCTGGCCCATCAGGTCCGCCAGACCGGCCAGCGTGGGATGAGAGAAGAAGGCGCGCAGGGGAACGTCCACCTGGAAGTGCTGGCGGATCCGCGACGTCACCCGCAGGGCGCGCAGCGAGTGCCCTCCCAGCGCGAAGAAGTCGTCATGGAGCCCGACACGGTCCAGTGTGAGGATCTCCTTCCAGATGGCCGCCAGCGCCTGCTCCGTGGGGGTGCGTGGGGCGACGAACTCCTGCGCCAGCTCCGGACGTGTCCCATCTGGGACTGGCAGCGCCCGACGGTCCACCTTGCCATTGGGGTTCAAGGGCAGGGCATCCAGCATGACGAAGAAGCCCGGCACCATGTAGGCCGGCAGCTTCCGCGCCAGGTACTCTCGCAAGTCCGTGGTGGATGGGGGCGGACCCGCCCGCGGGACGACGTAGGCCACGAGCTGCTTGTCGCCCGGCCCGAGCACGCGCGCAGCGACGACGACCTGCCTCACCGCCGGGTGGTCGCTGAGCACGGCTTCGATCTCTCCGAGCTCGATGCGGAAGCCTCGAATCTTGACCTGATGATCGATGCGTCCGAGGAAATCGAGGACGCCCCCAGGGAGAAATCGGACGAGATCCCCCGTCTTGTAGAGCCGGGCTCCTGGCGCTTGCGAGAAGGGGTTGGGGATGAAGCGCTCCACCGTGAGCTCCGGCCGGCGCCAGTACCCTCGGGCCAGGCCTTCTCCGCCGAGATAGAGCTCGCCTGACACGCCTCGAGGAACGGGCCGCTGGTGGCGATCGAGCACGTAGGCCTGCACATTCGGCAGGGGGCGTCCGAGCGGGATGGAGGTGGCACCCTCCGGCACCTCCGTGACGGGGTGGCGGTGGGAGAAGACGGTGGTCTCGGTGGGGCCGTACACACTGAAGAGCTGCCGGTTCCCCTTCTCGAGAGCCACTCGGAGCCAGTTGGGATCCAGGGCCTCGCCACCGACGTACACGGCCCGGAGGGGCCGGAAGAGCAAAGGCTCCTCCCGGACCAGATTGTTGAACACCGCGGGGGTCAGGCAGCACTGGGTGATGGCCTGACGTCGCAGCTCCTCCCCGAGTGTCTGAGGAGACAGGGTGAGATCTCGCGCGGCGATGACGACGCGGGCTCCGTTGAGGAGCGCGCCCCATATCTCGTACACCGACATGTCGAATGAGTAGGACGCGCACTGCAGGAGGCGATCGTCGGGGCGCACGTCGAGGTGGAAGGCGAGCTGGACGACGGAGCGGTGGACAATCTCGACACCTTTCGGAGTGCCCGTCGAGCCCGAGGTGTAGATGACATAGGCGAGGTTGTCGCTACGGGCCTCGCTCGGCAGTGGGGCCAGCTCCTTGTCCGCAGGAGGACCCTCCGCTGCGTCGACGCAGAGGAGCTCGAGGCCCTCGAGCGGAAGAGTGGGCGGGGGCGAGCCCACCGCCACCACCACCCTGGCCTGGGCATCCTCGATCAGCCAGGCCAGGCGCTCGGCGGGAAGCTCTGGGTCGAGGGGCACATAGGCGCCCCCAGCCTCGAGAATGGCGAGCATGGCGATGATCGTCTCGGGCGAGCGCTGGGTGAGGAGGGCCACTCGGTCCTCGGTCCTCACCCCCCGCTGGCGGAGCGCACTGGCGATCCGATGGGCTCGGCGCTCCAGCTCCCGGTACGTGAGCTGCCGGTCGCCAGAGACCAATGCCACGGCCTCCGGAGAGCGACGGGCCTGTGCCTGGAAGGCCTCGTGTATCGTTATATTCTTCGGATAATCCGCCCGCGTCTGGTTCCACTCGTACAGGAGTTGGTGCTCCTGCTCGGGGGACAGCAGCGGGATCGTGGAGATCGGCTGCTCCGGCGCCTCCAGGGCCCCGCGCAGCAATGCCTCCCAGTGCCCGAGCAGCTGTGCAGCGGACTCCGGCAGGAGCAGCTCGCGGTTGTATTCGAGCTTCAAGCTCAGGCCGGCCCCCAGGTCTCGGGCGGACGCGATGAGCTCATAGGCGACGAACGGGAGCTCGATATCAACGGGTGTGAGGGTGAGCGCCGGGCTCGTGAGGGTGGAGGGCCAGGAGTCTCTCAAGACGAAGAGCACCTGGAAGAGCGGCGGCCGGCTCAGATCTCTCGAGGGGGCCAGCGCCTCGATAAGGTCCTTGAAGGACAGCTCACCATGGGCCTGGGCTTGGATGAAGTCTTGCTGGGTTCGGAGGACGAGCTGGCGGAAGGAGGGATCATCTCCCACTCGCCCGCGCAACACGACAGGATTTCCAAAATAGCCCAGGAGGTGTCGCACGCCGGGATGTTGCCGCCCAGCCAGGGGGGTCCCCACGGGGACGTCATCCTGGAGGGTGTAGCGGTAGAGCACGGCCTGCAGGCCCGAGAGCAGCACCGCGAAGAGCGTGACACCCTCCCTCTCCGCCAGTGCTCTCGCGGCCTGTCCCAGCGCTGGGGATGCAATCCGCTCCGCCGTTCCTCCTGCAAAGGCTTGCAGGGAGGGGCGAGGCCGATCCACTGGGAGCTCCAGTGCAGGGGTCGCCCCCTGGAGCTGCTCCCGCCACCAGGCGAGCTGCCGCGCGATCAGCTCCCCGCGCAGGTGCTCGCGCTGCCAGATCGCATGATCCCGGTATTGTAGCTCGAGCGCAGGCACGTCCGCCGATCGCCCCTCACAGCGCGCCGTGTACAGGGAAAAGAGCTCGGAGAAGAGCAGGCCGAGGGTCCAGTCTCCATCCGAGATGAGATGGTGCATCGTCACCACGAGCAGATGCCGCTGGAGATCCAGCCGCACCAGACAGACCCGCCAGAGGGGACCGTGCTCCAGATCGAAAGGGCGGGAGACCTCCTCGCGAGCGAGGGACAGTGCCCTCTCCTCGAGCCCTTGTGCTCCCTCCTGCGCGGCGGTCCTCGCGTCTTCCTCGCGCCAGGGGAGCTCGATCTCGGGAGCAATTCGCTGAGCGGGCTGCTCGCCCATTTCGACAAAGGCTGTCCGGAGGATCTCGTGTCGCCGCGCGACCTCGACGAGTGTCTGTTTCAACACGTGCACGTCGAGCTGCCCATGGAGCCAGGCGCCCGCACGCTCATGGAAGGCCGGTGCGGCGCCATGGAGCTTGGACAGGAACCACATGCGTTCCTGCTCGAACGAGAGAGGGAGGTGGTGGGAATGATTCATAATCACGGATGAGGGTTCAGAGTTGGTGTCAGCATTCTAACGCTCCGTGAACCCTGTTGCTTTCACCTCCTCCGATTTTCATTTCCGTGCAGCGCGGGTGTGAAAAGGCATTCGGAGTTCACTTTCCGTGCAGCGCTGATGTGAAAGAGGAAGCGGACAGGAACTGGGGGGAGCGAAGCGCAGAAGGTGCTCCAGCGGCGGCAGGGCCCTGGTAGAGTGCGGCAGCGGGTGGTTCCCCTCATGACAGTTGCGCACGGGCTGGCATATATTCGAGGCGCCTCGGCTCCCTGGGGGGGTCATGTCACATACTAGACACAATCCGCTGGCGCCTGAGTGCTCGTGCCAGTCCGTTCGCGCAGACGAAGCGCTCTTCCAGGGCCAGCACCGGCGGCTCCTTCGATCGATCCTGGCCACCCTCTCCGAAGGCATCTCCATCACCGATGCCAGGGGGACCCTCCTCTATTCCAGCCCCTATGCCAACCAGCTGTTCGGCGTCCGCGGCCTGGCCACCGAGCCCGCGCAAGGGAACACCCTCGGGCTCTTCTGCTCGGATGAGCAGACGCCCTTCCCGCGCGAACAGCTGCCCCTCTGGCGGGCGTTGAAGGGAGAGGAGGTCCGGGATGTGGACCTGTTCATCCGCAACGAGAACGTGCCGCAAGGCAGGCACGTCCGCTGCCATGGCATCCCGCTGCGCGATGAGCAGGGGCGGATCATTGGCGGCATGTCGCTCGTGAAGGACCTGGACAAGGCCCGCCGGAGCGAAGAGGAGAAGCGCTGCAAGCCCAACGAAGAGCTCGAGCGCCGCATCGTCGAGCGCACCGCCGAGCTCGAGTTCGCCAACCGCGAGCTGGAGGCCTTCGCCTACTCCGTGGCTCATGATCTGCGCACCCCGCTGCGCGCCATCACCCACTTCAGCGACGCGATGACGGAGGACTGCGCCGGCCAGCTGGACGCGATGGGCCTGGACTACCTGCGGCGCATCCGCGGCGGGACCCAGCGCATGTCCGAGCTCATCGACGGCATCCTGGCGCTCTCGCGGGTCCACCGCACGGCGCTGGTGTCCAGCCAGTGCGATCTGTCGGCCCTGGCGCGGGCCGTCTCCGAGCAACTCCAGACCCAATACCCCAGGCGCACCGTGCGCTTCACCCTCCAGGAGGGGCTGGTGGACCGGGGCGACCCGCAGCTGCTGCGCTCCGTGTTGGAGAACCTGCTGGGCAATGCCTGGAAGTTCACGCGCGAGCGCCCCGTGGCCGAGATTGAGTTCGGCGCGACGCAGGGGCAAGGGGTCCGCACCTACTTCGTGAAGGACAACGGCGCTGGCTTCGAGATGGCCTACCAGCACAAGCTGTTTGGCGTCTTCCAGCGGCTGCACGCGCAGTCGGAGTTCGAGGGCAACGGCATAGGTCTGGCCACGGCGCAGCGCATCATCCGCCGCCATGGCGGGCGCATCTGGGGCGAGGGCCAGCCAGACCAGGGCGCCAGCTTCTTCTTCACCCTGAACGAGTTCCCTCTCCCCTCATCCACCGTCGTTCCCCCTGGATCCCCCCATGACTGAGGCCCACCATCGTGCCATTCTCCTGGCGGAGGAGCTTCCAGACGACGAGGTGCTGACCCTGCGAGCCTTGCGCAAGAGCGACATCCGCGATCCCAATCGAGCTACGCGAGGCGCGGGATGAGTGCACAGTCTTTGCGGCTGCTCCTCGTGGAGGACTCCGAGGACGATGCCACACTGTTGCTGCGCGAGCTGCGGCGCAGCGGCTACGAAGTCTCCCACACCCGTGTCGAGACGCGGGAGGAGCTGGCGCGCGCGCTGGGCGCAGGGCCCTGGGACGTCGTCATCGCGGACTATGCGCTGCCCCACTTCGATGGCCTGAGCGCGTTCTCCCTGGTGCGTCAGCGAGGGCTGGATGTGCCATTCCTCATCGTGTCGGGGAAGATCGGCGAGGACGTGGCGGTGGCCGCGATGAAGGCGGGCGTCCACGACTTCGTGCTCAAGGATCGGCTGGGGCGGCTGGGCCCGGCGGTGGCGCGCGAGCTGCGCGAGGCCGAGCTGCGCGCCGAGCGCCGCAAGATGCAGGAGCAGCTGATGCTGTCGGATCGGCTGGCCTCGCTGGGCATGCTCGCCGCCAGCGTGGCGCATGAGCTCAACAACCCGCTCGCCTCGGTGATGATGAACCTGGAGTTCAGCTTGTCCAACGCCCAGGAGCAGGGGGGCGCCCAGGAGTCCCTGCAGGCGCTGCGCGAGGCGTACTCGTGCGCCGGGCTCATCCGGGACATCATCCGCGACATCAAGATCTTCTCCCGCCCCGAAGGGCAGCACTTCGGCCCGACGGACGTGCACCGGGTGCTGGACTCGGCGCTGCGCATGGCGCACAACCAGCTCTTCCACCGGGCCCGGCTCCTGAAGGACTACGGGGAGCTTCCTCCCGTCCACGGCGGCGAGGCGCGGCTGGGGCAGGTCTTCCTCAACCTCATCATCAACGCGGCCCAGGCCGTCCCCGAGGGCCGCAGGGACGAGCATGAGATCCGGGTGGTGACGCGGCGGGCCGGCGAGCTGGTGAGGGTGGAGATCCGCGACACCGGGGCAGGCATTCCGCCGGAGCTGCGCGAGCGGATCTTCGAGCCCTTCTTCACCACGAAGCCAATGGGGGTGGGCACCGGGCTGGGGCTGTCCATCTGCCGCCGCCTCGTCACCGAGATGGATGGGAGCATCGGCGTGGACAGCGAGCCAGGCCGGGGCAGCATGTTCTGGATCCACCTGCGCGTGGCCCGGGAGCAGGAGGCCTCGCGGGAGGTGAAGGCGAAGTCCGCCCGCCAGGGGCTGGGAGTGATGGTGCTCGACGACGAGGCGGCCGTGGGCAAGGCCTTGCGCAGGCTGCTGAGCTCGCGGCACGAGGTCACCACGTTCGACCGGGCCCAGGATGCGCTGGCGTACATCACCGCGGGCCGCCGCTTCGACGCCATCCTCTGCGATCTGATGATGCCGGAGATGAGCGGCGCCCAGTTCCATCATGAGCTGGAGCGGCTGGCTCCGGAGCAGGCCCAGCGGGTCATCTTCATGACGGGAGGGGCCTTCACGGAAGAGACGCGCGCCTTCCTGAGCACGGCGCGCAACCCCTGCATGGACAAGCCGCTCGACATCCAGCGGCTGCTCTCCATGCTGGAGGCGCTGCCCGCGGGCGCACCCTCACGGGGATAGCGGTAGAGGTAGGTATGTCCTGTCGCGCCGCCAGCGTCTCCGGGCTGCCTGTCTCGTGGCCAGCGCTCGATGTGTCCCCTTGGGGGCGGACAGGCAGGCGCCTCGTGGAGCCCGCCACGCCTGGGAGGCCTCCCTAACTTCCCTCGTGGGTCTGCGACGCGGAGGTACCATGGCGGAGGCACAGGCGGCTCGGAACCAGCTGGAGGCGCTGCGGATCGATCGCAGCGCCCACCCGCGCAGGCGAAGGCTGCGCCGCTGGCTCGTCCCCGCGGTGCTCCTCTTTCTCATCCTGGTCGCCGTCGTCCTGGGGATCGCCCGCCGAGCCCCCACCGTCCGAGTCGCTGAGGTGCGAGAGGCCCGGCCCGGCGAGCAGCAGACCGAGCTGTCCGCCGCCGGCTACGTCGCCTCCAAGCGCCGCTCCATCATCGCCCCGCTCGTGCCCGGCCGCCTCGTGGAGGTGACGGTGGAGGAGGGGGATGCCGTCAAGCAAGGGCAGGTGCTCGCCCGGTTGGATGATCGAGACGCCCGCGTGGCCCTCCTGCGCGCCGAGGCCGAGCTCCGCTCCGCCCAGGCCCGGCTCGCCGGCGCCGAGGCCCAGGCGCTCAACGCCGAACGCACCGCGATCCGCACGCAGCGCCTGGCCCAAGGGGGCGCCGTGGCCCCCGCGCAGCTCCAGGACGCGGAGGCCGCGAACCGCACCGCCAGCGCCGAGCGCCGCGCCGTGGAGGCCCAGCTCGGTGCCGCCCGCCGCTCCGTCGAGGCTGCCCGCCTGCAGTTGGCCCATACCGTCGTGCGTGCCCCCTTCGCTGGCACCGTGGCGCGCAAGCTCGCGGATGAGGGGGCGGTGCTCGCCCCCGCCGCCCTGGAGCAGGAGAACCTGGGCGGCATCGTCGAGCTGGTGGATCTGCAGGCGCTCGAGGTGCAGGCCGAGGTCAGCGAGGAGCAGCTCTCCCGCATCGAGCCCGGCCAGCCAGCGCTCATCTTCCTGGACGCCTTCCCGGACCGCGTCTTCCGCGCGAAGACTGGCACGGTCCGCCCCGCCATCGACCGCTCCAAGGCCACCGCCCAGGTCAAGGTGGAGTTCCTCACCCCGCCCGACGGCGCGCTGCCCGACATGGGCGCCAAGGTGTCCTTCCTCTCGCAGGAGGTGCCGCCCGAGGAGCTCGATGGGGAGGAGGAGGATCTGCGCGTGCCGGCGTCCGCGGTGGTGTCCGTCGCGGGGCGCCCGGCGGTGTGGGTGGTGAAGGACGGCCGCCTCGAGCACCAGCCCGTGCGGGTGGGGGAGCGCCGGGAGGAAGAGGTGGTGCTGGAGGAGGGGCCGCCCGCGGGCACCCAGGTGGTGTTGGCGCCGGATCCACGGCTGCGCGACGGTCGCCGCGTGAAGGTGCAGACGGAGGGCGGGTGAGATGGACGCCGCGGTCCCGCCCATGGTGCGTCTGCAGGGGGTCTCCAAGGTGTACCGGCGCGGCTCCGTCGAGGTGCCGGTGCTGGAGTCGGTGGATCTCTCCATCGCGTCAGGGGCCTTCGAGGCCTTCATGGGCCCCTCCGGCTCGGGCAAGTCCACGCTCCTCAACCTCATCTCCGGGCTGGATCGGCCCACCACGGGCGTGGTGGAGGTGGCGGGCAGGGATCTGGCGCAGCTGAGCGACGCGGAGCTGGCCGACTGGCGCTCCGCCCACGTGGGCTTCATCTTCCAGCTCTACAACCTGCTCCCCGTGCTCACCGCGGCGGAGAACGTGGAGCTGCCCCTGCTGCTCACGCCGCTCTCGCGCGCCGAGCGCCGCCGGCACGTGGCCGCCGCGCTGGAGGTGGTGGGCCTCTCCCACCGCAGGAGCCACCGCCCGTCCGAGCTCTCCGGCGGCGAGCAGCAGCGGGTGGCCATCGCGCGGGCCATCGTCACCGATCCGGACCTCATCATCGCGGACGAGCCCACCGGCGATCTGGATCGCAAGTCCGCCGAGCAGGTGCTGGACCTCTTCGAGGCGCTCCACCATGGGCTGCGCAAGACGCTGGTGATGGTGACGCACGATCCGAACGCCGCCGAGCACGCCGAGCGCATCCACCACCTGGAGAAGGGGGTGCTCCAGTGAACTACGCCCGGCTGGCCTGGAGGGATCTGCGGCGCAACCCCCTGCGGCTGAGCCTCACGGTGGTAGCGGGGGCGGTGGGCGTGATGGCCTTCATCTTTCTGCGCACCGTGGTGGACATCTTCTATTCCGGCGCGGCGGTGGCCCAGGTGGACCGGCTCATCGTCCGCAACAAGGTGGCCCTCACCCAGCCGCTACCCTTGTCCTACTTCCCGCGCATCGCCGCGCTGCCCGGCGTGACGGCCATCACCCACCAGAGCTGGTTCGGCGGCACGATCAGCGAGTCCCAGCGCGACTTCTTCGCCAGCCTGGCCATCGACCCGGCCTCCTTCCTGAAGGTGTATTCGGAGTACACGCTCCCGCCCGAGCAGCTCAGCGCCTTCCAGGCCGATCCGTGCGGTGCCCTCATCGGGCGCAAGCTCGCGCAGCGCTACGGGTGGAAGGAGGGGGATCGGGTGACGATGAAGAGCCAGATCTACCCGGGCGAGTGGACCTTCAACATCCGGGGCATCTACGACGGGACGCGGCCCGGGGTGGACACCACGGCGCTGGTGTTCGGCTACCGGTGTCTCAACGAGCGGCTGCCCGAGAACTGGAAGGATCAGGTGGGGCTCTACTCGGTGCGCGTGGATGATCCGGCCCGCTCGGCGCAGGTGGCGGCGGCCATCGACGGCATGTTCGCCAACAGCCCCTACGCCACGCTGACGGAGAGCGAGCGCGCCTTCCAGCTGGGCTTCGTGGCCATGTCCTCCGCCATCCTCACGGCGGTCAAGCTGGTGTCCAACGTGATCCTGGCCATCATCCTGCTCGTCATCGGCAACACGATCGCCATGGGCGTGCGCGAGCGCACCCGGGACATCGCCACCCTGCGGGCCATGGGCTTCCGGCCCTTCCACGTGGTGATGTTCGTCCTCGTCGAGTCGGCGGCCATCGGCGTGGCAGCCGGAGTGCTGGGCATGTTCGCGGCGCCCCCGTTGCTGAAGGGCTTCATGCGGGTGGTCGAGTCCCAGTTCGGCCCGATGGCGGAGACCGTCACGCGCCCGCAGACGCTGGCGCTGGCGGCGCTGGCGGCGGTGGGGATGTCGCTGCTGGCGGCGGTGGGCCCCGCGGTCCGGTCCCTCCGGCTGCCCGTGGCGGAGGGGCTGAGGAAGGTGACCTGAGCCATGGTGCCGCTCTACTACAACACCCGCAGCCTCTGGGGCCGGCGGCTGTCCACCGGCCTCACGGTGATGGGCCTGGGGCTGGTGGTCTTCGTCTTCGCCGCGGTGCTCATGCTGGCGCGCGGCATCGAGGCGGCGCTCTCGGCGGGAGGGGATCCGAGCAACGTCGTCCTGCTGCGCGAGGGCACCGACAGCGAGCTGGGCAGCTTCATGGAGCGTGATGCGCTGCGGGTGCTGTCCACCGCGCCGGAGGTGGCCAGCTCGGTGGAGGGAGAGCCGCTGGCGGCCGGCGAGGTGGTGGTGCTGGTGGCGCTGCCGCGGGATGGCGGCAACGTGATGAACACCACGGCTCGGGGCATCTCGGCGCAGAGCGTGGCGGCCCGCCCCACGGTGCGGCTCGTCTCCGGGCGGATGCCTCGGCCGGGGACCAACGAGGTGGCGCTGGGCGCGTCCCTGTTGGGCCGTACGCCAGGCGCCACCGTGGGGGGAGCGCTGCGCTTCGCCCAGCAGGTCTGGCCGGTGGTGGGCGTCTTCACCGCCGGGGGCGGCGCCTTCGAGTCGGAGCTGTGGGCGGACGGGCGGCGGCTCGGCTCGGCGTTCGGGCGTGACGGCCCCAGCTCCGCGATCGTCCGGCTGAGCTCCCCAACGCTGGTGGACACCTTCATCCGGCGCGTGGAGGCGGACCCCCGCTTCACGCTCAAGGCCCAGTCCGAGTCCAACTACTGGGAGGAGCAGGCGACAGCGCTGGCCACCTTCATCCGGGTGCTGGGCCTCTTCGTGTCCTTCGTCTTCAGCATGGGCGCGATCCTGGGGGCGATGATCACCATGTACGCCCAGGTGGCCTCGCGCATCGCGGAGCTGGGGATGCTGCGGGCGGTGGGGTTCCGGCGCCGCAGCGTGCTCGCCAGCGTCATGATCGAGTCCGGCCTGCTGGGCGTCACGGGCGGAGTGCTGGGCGCCCTGGCCGCGCTCGCCATGCGGTGGGTGGACATCCGCACCCTCAACTTCCAGACCTTCGCCGAGGTGTCCTTCGGCTTCGCGCCCACGCCTGGGATCCTCCTCGCCGCGCTGCTCTTCGGCACGGGGATGGGGCTGCTCGGGGGGTTGCTGCCGGCGCTGCGCGCGGCGCGGCTCTCCATCCTGGACGCGCTCCGGGCGTAGGCGCCCTGGGGCACGGAGCGCCCACGGGAGCTCAGTGGGCGTGAATGGACGCGGAGACCGTGGGCGGCGCGTGCTCACCGCCCAGCTGCACCAGCGCGTCCCGGTTCTTGAAGAGGATGAAGAACCCCATCAGCACGAGGAAGGCCGAGAAGGCCCGCTTGAGGCCCGCCTGGGACACGTAGTGGGAGGCCCAGGTGCCGGCGAGGATCCCCGCCACCGCGATGGCCGTGAAGAGCCCGAGGTAGGCCCAGGGCACCTCGACGTGGCCGAGGTAGCCAGCGAAGCCCACGAA
>JAFGNZ010000121.1 GCA_016926755.1 Myxococcaceae bacterium
CAGGGCCGCGACATCGAACACGGCGTTGTTCACGCGGGCCTTGCCCACGCCGTAGACCATGAAGGTCACGGCCAGGGTGGCCAGGATGATGAGGATGACCACGGCGGTCATCACCTCAATCAGCGTGAAGCCTCGGCGGAGTCGGGGGCGGATAGGCAAGGGGGACCTCCAGAGGAGCCCCGTGTTGTGCAAAGTCCGGCCCCTCGCGCCGCCCACTGTAAACCAGCGGAAGAAGGGGGCGAGAGGGGCGCGGATCACGAGCCGCGCAAGGGCCTGCGCCTCGCAAACTTTGCACTCCGCAAACTTTGCGAGGTGTGCTTCATACATGTAGGGCCGAAGGAGTGCGCGCTCGTTTGGGTGCTCTCCGACATCCACGCACGTAGGAGGAGCCTGCATGCTGCGCTCGCTGACCGGAGATCTTCACGTCCTCGAGGTGCCGTTCCGCGTCGCCGGCCTGGAGCTGGGAGGGCGGATGACGGTGATCCGCCTGCCGGAGGGAGGGCTGTGGATCCACTCGCCGGTGCGCCTGGACGAGGCGACGCGCGCGGCGGTGGAGGCGCTCGGGCCGGTGCGCTACCTGGTGGCGCCCAACCTCATGCATCACCTCTTCCTGAGCGCGTGGGCGAAGGCGTTCCCGGAGGCGCGGGTGGTGGCGCCGGCGGGCCTGCGGCGCAAGCAGCCGGGCCTGCGCATCGACGTGGAGCTGACGGACACGCCGGAGGCAGGCTTCGCGGCGGTCTTCGCTCAGCACGAGCTGCGCGGCATGCCCCGGGTGGGGGAGTTCGTGTTCCTGCACCGCCCGAGCCGCACCCTGCTGGTGACGGATCTGGCGTTCCACATCCGCGAGTCACCCTCCTGGCTCACGCGCACGTACCTGAGGTGGTGTGGCACGTACGGGAAGCTCGCACCGACGGCGCTGATCAGATCGCTGGTGAAGGATCGGTCCGCGCTGCGCGCGTCACTGGACACGGTGCTGGGCTGGGACTTCGAGCGCGTGGTGGTGTGCCACGGCGAGGTGCTCGAGCGCGGAGGGCGGGAGGCGCTCCGGGCTGGCTTCGAGTGGCTCCGGGGGTGAAGGCGAGCCTGCAGGGCCGTGAAGGGGAAAGTGGTCCGTGCGCGTCGCGGGGCTCCCAGGCTAAGTAAGGGCCCTTCTCTTCCTCCTGGAGGCTGAATGCAGTCACAGCGCTTCTCTCTCGGCATCGCGGGCCTGGTGGCCGCGTGCCTCTTCTCCCTCTCCGCCCACGCCAACAGCACGGGCATCACGCAGATGTCCGGCAAGCAGGGCCCGACGTGCATGCAGGCGGGTTGTCATGGCACCAACGCCAGCGCGCTCACCTCCACGGTGGAGCTGACGGGCCCCGCGAGCCTCGTCGCGGGCAGCTCGGGCAACTACTCGCTCGTCATCCGGGGCGGCCCGGCGGTGAAGGCGGGGATGAACGTGGCGACTGACAACGGGACGCTCCAGGCGGGGGGGGCTGATCAGCAGCTCGTCCAGGGGGAGCTGACCCACAAGGCGGCCAAGGCGTTCGCCAACAACGAGGCCCGCTTCGACTTCTCGCTGGTGGCCCCCATCACCCCGGGCACCGTCACGCTCTACGCGAGCGGCAACTCGGTCAATGGTGATGGGAAGTCCGATGGGGACCGGGCGGAGTCGAAGACCCTGAGCATCACGGTCACCGCCGCCGCCCCGGGCAACGGCGGAGATGAAGAGGATGACGGGGGCTGCGCCGCCGCGGGGGGCGCCCCCATGGTCCTGCTGCTCGGCCTGATCGCCGCGCGCCTGCGTCGCCGCGACTGAGTGAAGCGCCGCCAGGGAGGCACGCCACCGCCGTGCTTCCCTGGGCTGAGGCGAGGCCGTCCGCCTGCTCCGCGGGCAGGCCCGAGGCGGGGGGAAGACAGCGCGCGGGGTGACGACTAGCATCGCGCTCCTTCCCGCCATGCTCCTCTTCCTCCTCCGCCTGCTCTCCGCCCTCTCCCTGTCCGCCGCCCTCGCGTGTGCCTCGTCCGCGGGGACGGGCCCCCGCTTCGCCCTCGCGGAGCGCGGGGTGGCCCTACCCGAAGGCGGGACGGAGCTGCGCGTGATGACCTTCAACATCCAGTCCGGCGCGCGCGGCCTGGACGGAGTCATCGAGGTCATCCGCGCCGCGCATCCCGACATCGTCGCGCTGCAGGAGGTGGACCGCGGCAGCCGGCGCGCGAACGGGCTGGACCAGACGGCGGTGATCGCCGAGCGGACCGGGCTCGTGTACCACGCGCACTTCCGCACCACCGACCTGCACGGGGGCGCCTACGGCATCGCGCTGCTGTCGCGCTTCCCGCTGGAGGCGCTGGCGCAGTACCCGCTGCCCGTGCCGCGGGGGGCCGAGCCTCGGACGGTGGCCCACGCGCTGCTCCAGGTGGCCGGGCGCGAGGTGAGCGTCTACGTCACCCACCTCATCCGCCAGCCCTTCAACTCCGACGCTCGCATGCGCCAGAGCGCGCTCATCGCCGGGCTGCTCGCGAGGGACTCTCGGCCCAAGCTCCTCATGGGAGACCTCAACGACGGGCCGGACTCCCGCACCGTGCGCCTGCTGCAGCGGGGCCTGACCGATGTCTTCGCCGCCAGCGGCCAGGGCCCGGACGGCACCTACCCGCTGCCGCTCCCGTTCTCTCCCGCGATGCGCATCGACTACGTGCTCGCCTGCGACGCGTTCGAGCCGCTGCGCAGCGAGGTGCTGCGCGTGGGGGCCTCGGACCACTACCCCGTCGTCGCGGATGTGCGGCTGAAGGCGGAGGGGATGCAGCTGGTCTCGGGGGCGGCGCCCTGAGCGGGCTGGCGCCGGGCCTCAGGCGGAGGAGCGGGACGACCACAGCACCCAGGCGCCAATCACCACGAAGGCGACGCCCGCGAGGCGCTTGAGCAGGGCGGGGGAGATCACCCGCGTGATCGCCTCGCCCGCCAGCACCGCGATGGCCGAGGTGGCCACCAGCGCCGCCGCCGAGCCCAGGAAGACGGCCCACCGGGACTGTCCGCTCGTGGCGAAGGTGAGGGTCGCGAGCTGCGTCTTGTCACCGAGCTCCGCGAGGAACACGGCGACGAACGTGGTGGCCATGAGCTTGAAGTCCATGGAGGGGCTCTCTACTCCTGGCGCGCCCGTTCGTCAGCGTCTGGAAGGCCACCCAGCGCCCGAGTGTTGGCCAGGCCCTCTCCAGGTGCGGCAGAGTGGAGCCTCCCGAGGGCTTTGGCCTAGCCTGGAGCGATGCGGCTCTCCCTCCTCGGCTCTCAGCCCGGCGCCCTCCGAAGGCTCCTGCTCGCCCCCGTGGGGGTGCTGACGTGCGGAGTGTTCGGCCTGGCCTGGCGCGTGGATCGGTTCGGGCAGCGCGAGCGGGCCGCGCCGGCCGACGCGCTGGTGGTGCTGGGGGCGCGCGTGCTCCCGGGAGGCGTACCCTCCGGAGCGCTGTTCGCGCGGGTGGAGAAGGCGGTGGAGCTCTATCAGCGCGGGCTCGCGCCCCGGCTCCTCTTCTCCGGCGGCGTGGGCGCGCACCCCCCGTCCGAGGCCCAGGTGATGCGCTCGCTGGCGATGCGGCTCGGCGTCCCGGCCGAGGCGTGCCTCCTGGAGGAGCAGAGCCACTCCACCGAGCAGAATGCCCGCTTCAGCGCCGAGCTGCTGCGCTCCCTGGGCGCCCGGCGCGTGGTGGTGGTGTCCGATCCGTACCACCTGCTGCGCGCGCGCCAGTACTTCCGGCTCCAGGGCTTCGAGGTCGCCACCAGCCCCGCCCTCCTGGCCGAGCGCGACATGAACGCCGTGGACCGCTTCTCCTGGACCGTGCGCGAGGCCCTCGCCCTGCTGTTGCACCCGCGCGTGCTGCTCGCCCGTCCCCCCGAGCCACCCGCGGACGCGGGCGCTACCCGGGGAGCGTGAGCGCCCGCAGCGCCCGCATGTCCTCCTGCTGGACGCGCAGCAGCAGCACGCTCCCGGGGGGAGCGTCCCGCAGGAGCCGGATCAGCTCCGCGGCCCTCCGCACCGGCTGGCCTCCCGCCTCCACCACCACCATCCCCGGCGCCAGCCCGGCCTGCTCGGCCGCGGAGCCGGGAGCGACATCCGTGATGAGCGCTCCCGGCGGCACCCCTTGCGCCGCCAGCCGCGGGCCCACCTCGGAGAGGCCGAGCCCCACGCGCCCCTGGGGCTCCTCGGCGCGAGCGCGCGGGCCTGCTCGCGCGCCCACCCCCTCGAGATCGGGCCGTGTGCCCAGGGTGACTTCGCGCTTCAGCTCCTGGCCGCCCCGGTAGAGCGTGAGCGTCGTCGCCGTGCCGGGGCGCAGCAGCCCCACGGTGCGCGTGAGGGAGCCCGAGGAGGTGATGGGCTTGTCGTCCAGCGCAACGATGACGTCGTCCGGCTTCAGGCCCGCCTCCGCGGCCGGAGCGTCCTCCTCCAGGCGCACCACGATGGCGCCGCTGCGCACCGGCAGCTCCAGCGCCTCGCCGAGCGCGGGCGTCAGATCCTGGACTCCCAGGCCGAGCCAGCCCCGCGTGACGGCCCCCTCCTCCTCGAGCTGGGGCAGCAGCGCCTTGACCAGGTTGCTGGGCACCGAGAAGCCGATGCCCGTGCCCCCACCCACGATGGCGGTGTTGATGCCGATCACCTCGCCGCTCATGTTGAACAGCGGCCCGCCGGAGTTGCCCGGGTTGATCGCCGCGTCCGTCTGCAGGAAGTCGTCATAGGGCCCGGCGTGGATGTCTCGCGCCTTGGCCGAGAGGATGCCCACGCTGACGCTGGAGGCCAGGCCGAACGGGTTGCCGATGGCCAGCACCCAGTCCCCCACGCGCGCCGCCTCCGAGTCACCCAGGCGCACCACCGGCAGCTCCTTCAGCTCCTGGCCCTTCAGCTCGAGCAGGGCCACGTCCGTCAGCGGATCCGTCCCCAGCACCTCGGCCTTGAACTGACGGCCGTCCAGCAGCTTCACCTGGATGTCGACCGCGCCCTCCACCACGTGGTTGTTGGTGAGCACCCGCCCGGCCGGATCGATGATGAAGCCCGAGCCGGCACCCTGGCGCAGGGGCTCCTGGGCCCCCGGCCCTCTCCCCATCCAGGGTGGGCCCTCTCCCCAGGGCGAGCTCCTCGAGGGCCCACCTCGAGGCCCCTGTCCCCGAGCGCGGACCTCCACGTTGACGACGGCCGCGCGCACGGACTCCGTCAAGGGCGCCAGGGAGGCGAGCACCTGAGCAGGGGCTGGCGGGGTGACGGCCACCGGGGCCTGGGTCGCCTCGGGAGCCGGGGAAGCGGCCCCTGGCTCTCCGGGCGGGGCTGATGAGGGCCTCGGCTCCTCACAGCCGGCCAGCGCCAGCACCACCACCAACAGTGCTCCCATGCTCCTGGATACAGGGGCCTTCATCTCTCCTCCTTCAAAGGACAAGCCGCCCCTTCGATAAGGCGGCCGGCGCGCGGCGCAAGGTGGCGAGGAGTAGGAGGGCCGGAGGGGGAGGAGGCGTTGGTGGGTGCTCAGGCCGACTTCTCTCGAACGGGCTCCTGCCGACGCAGGAGCTTCTCCATGATGCGGAAGAGCGCCTTGCGATCGCTGCCGTCCAGCAGGCCCATCATCTGGGCCATGGCCTCGTTCACGAGGCGTTGGAGCAGTTGGAAGGTCTGCTGGCCCGCCTCCGTCAGCCGGCAGCACACCACACGGCGATCCATGGTGATGCGCTCGCGCTGGACGTGGCCCTCGCGCTCGAGGCGATCCACCACGCCCGTCACCGTCTTCTCCGTCACGCCCAGCCGCCGCGCCAGCTCCCCCATGGTGAGCTGGCCGTCGTGCCCCAGCCACAGCAGCGCGTGGACCTGGGGCGGGGTGAACTGCAGCTCCTCGCAGATGCTCGCGATGGGATCACGGAGCGAGCGGCGTCGTCCTAGCGCGAGGAACAGCTGATGGAGCCGCTCGACGTCGCTGGCGAGCTCTTCCTCATTCGGGATATTCCGTGACACGGAGTTTTCATTTACCGGGCACCCCGGTGCGGGTCAATGGATTCTCCCGAGCACACCGGGGAGGATGGACGCAGAGCCTTCCTCTGGAAGAGGAACGTCCCATGCGCACATGCCTGCTCGCCCTCCTGCTTGCCTTCACGCTGCCCGCCCACGCGGCCGAGCGCATCCTCGTCTTCGCGGCGGCGAGCACCACGGAGGCACTCCAGGAGATCGGCCGCGCCTTCACGCGGGAGCACGGCCACCCGGTGGAGTTCGCCTTCGGGGCCTCCAGCGATCTGGCGCGGCAGGCCGTGGCCGGCGCCCCCGCGGACGTGTTCCTCTCCGCCGACTCGACGAAGCTGGAGCAGGTGCAGAAGGCCGGGCTCGTCCAGCCGGGCTCGCGCGTGGACCTGCTCTCCAACCGGCTGGTGGTGGTAGTGCCGGTGGACTCGAAGCGGACGGTGGCCTCCGCGGCGGAGCTGCGTGAGGTGAAGCGCCTGGCGCTCGCGGATCCGGCGGCGGTGCCCGCGGGCCTCTACGCCAAGGGCTGGCTGGAGAAGGCAGGGGTCTGGAAGGAGGTGGAGCCCCGCGTGGTGCCCGCGCTGGATGTGCGCGCGGCGCTCGCCGCCGTGGAGGCCGGCCGGGTGGAGGCTGGGGTGGTGTACGCCACGGACGCGGCCCTGTCCAAGCGCGTGCGCGTGGTGCTCTCCATCCCAGAGGCGGAGGGGCCGCGCATCGTCTACCCCGTGGCGGCGCTGAACGGGGGCAAGGCCGCCGAGGCCGGGCGCGCCTTCGTGCGCTTCCTTCAGGGAGACACCGCGCGGCGCAGCTTCGAGCGGCGCGGCTTCATCGTCCTTCCCGGCAAGCCCACCCCGTGATGGAAGGCGAGCCCTCACTCATCCTCTTCTCGCTGGCGGTGGCCGCGCTGGCCACGGCGCTCATCCTGCCGCTCGGGGTGGCCGTGGCCTACGGCCTGTCGCGCTGGCAGGGCGCTGGCAAGGGCCTGGTCGAGACGCTCGTCTCGCTCCCGCTGGTGCTGCCGCCCACGGCGGTGGGGCTGGTGCTGCTGGAGGTGCTCTCGCGCGGCAGCCCGCTGGGACGGGCGCTGGATGCGCTCGGCGTCGAGGTCGTCTTCACCCCCAAGGCCGTGGTGCTGGCGAGCGCCATCATGGCCTTCCCGCTGCTGGTCCGCGCGGCGCGCTCGGGCTTCGAGGAGGTGGATCCGCGGCTGGTGGCGGTGGCGCGCACGCTGGGGGACTCGCGTACCCGGGCCTTCTTCCGAGTGACGCTGCCGCTGGCCTGGCGCGGCCTCCTCACCGGGACGCTGCTCGCCTTCTCTCGCGCGCTGGGCGAGTTCGGCGCCACGGTGCTGGTGGCCGGCAACATCCCTGGACGGACGCAGACGCTGGCGCTCGCCATCTTCCACCGCACCCAGCTCGGGCAGGACGCGGAGGCGTTCCGGCTGGCCGGCATCGCCACCCTCATCGCCTTCGTCGCCATCTACGCCACCGAGCTCCTCTCCCGCCGACGCGGCGCACGAGCACGCGCATGATGGAGCTCTCCCTCACACTGCCGCTGGCCCGCTTCCCGCTCCAGGTGGAGGCGCGCTTCACCTCCGCCTCGGTGGCGGTGATGGGGCGCTCCGGCTCGGGGAAGACCTCGCTGCTGGAGGCGCTGGCCGGGCTGCGCCGGGGGGCTCGCGGGCGGCTCGTGGTGGGCGAGCGCGTGCTGCTGGACTCGGAGGCGGGGATCAACGCCTCGCCCGAGGCGCGGCACATGGGCTACGTGCCCCAGGACTCGCTGCTCTTCCCGCACCTCAGCGCGCGGGAGAATGTCCGCTTCGGCGTGCGCAAGGGCCGCCCCTCCCGCGTGGACGAGGCGGTGGCCCTGCTGGAGCTGGAGCCGCTGCTGCACCGCTACCCGGCCACGCTCTCCGGTGGCGAGCGGCAGCGCGTGGCGCTCGCCAGGGCCCTGGCGACGGCTCCAGCGCTGCTCCTGCTGGACGAGCCGCTGGCCGCGCTGGACGTGGCCCTCAAGGAGCGGGTGCTGCCCTACCTGCTGCGCGTCCGGGATGAGGCCCACGTGCCGATGCTCTACGTCACCCACCAGCTCGGCGAGGCGCGGGTGCTGGCTCAGGAGGCCCTGCTGCTGGAGGAGGGGCGCGTGCGCGCGGTGGGGCCCGCGGACACCGTGCTCGGTGCGGCCGCGCGCGGCATGCTGGGGCTGGAAGGCGAGGAGAACATCCTGGAGGGCGTGCTGGAGCGGCCCTCGGAGGGCGGGGTGAGGCTGCGCGTGGCGGAGGGGCTCTCCCTCTGGGTGCCGGAGGGGCCCGAGCTCGTCGCGGGGGCCCGCGTGGCCTACGCCGTGCTCGCCGAGGACGTCCTCCTGTCCGTGGCCCCGCTCACCGGCATCTCCGCGCGCAACGTGCTGCGGGGGACGGTGAGGCGGGTGGAGGAGGCAGGCGTGGGGGATCGTGTCCTCACCGTCGACGTGGGGGTGCCGCTCGCGGTCCGGGTGACGGGAGCCGCGGTGCGGGAGCTCGGCGTGGCCCTCGGGCACACGGTGTTCCTCGCGGTGAAGACGTCCGCGTGTCGCCGGCTGCGGTGAAGGGAACGCAGGGCGAGCTCACTGCGCGCTCCAGAGCCAGTCGATGTGGCTCCGCCGCGCCCGCTGCTCCAGGGCCTCGCGGGGGACGGCCGTCTGTCGCAGATCCACCCGCCGCAGCCGAGGCAGGCGCTCCAGCGCGGGCAGCCCGGCCTCCGTGACGCGGGTCCGGAACAGCACCAGCACCGTCACGCCTCGCGGGAGCACCGCGAGCCCGGCGTCCCCGAACTCGGTCCCCGAGAGGTTGAGCACGGACAGCGAGGGAGACTCCCGCAGCGCGGCGATCCCCTGAGCCGTCACCCGGGTCTGGTGGAGATCCAGGTTGGACAGGCGCGGGAGCCGCGCGAGCGAGGCCAGCCCTTCATCGGAGAGGAGCGTGGCTCCCAGGTGCAGCGTCTCGAGGTTCTCGCCCAGCCTCGCCAGCCCCGTGTCCGTCACCAGCGTGCGCACCAGCTTGAGCGAGCGCAGGCGAGGCCAGTGGCGCAGCAGCCAGGTCCCTTCATCGTTGAAGCCGGTGTGGCTCAGGTCCAGCTCTTCCAGCGCGCTCGCGGCCTGGAGGTGCGCGAGCCCCTCCGCGCTCACCGGGTTCTGGCTCAGGTCCAGCTGAACCAGCCCGGTGAGCCCGGCGAGCGGCGCGAGGGCCGTGTCGTCGAGCAACAGCCCGGAGAGGCCCAGCTTCACCAGGGACTTCAGCGCGGCGAGCGCGGGCAGCCCCGCGGCCGTCACCCGAGTGCGCGACAGGTTCAGCTCCCGGAGGCGTGGGAGCCGGGCCAGCGCCGGGAGGCTCCTGTCGGAGACCTGGGTGCGCTCCAGGCTGAGCAGCTCGAGGGCCTCCAGCGCCGCGAGCTGGCGCACGCCCGCATCTTTGACGCGCGTCTCATCCAGGATGAGGCCCTTCAAGGTCCGCACCCGGGAGAGGTGCGCCAGCCCCGCATCCCGCATCCGCGTCTTTCCCAGGTGCAGCGCCTCCAACGCGGGCAGCTCCGCCAGGTGCGCCAGCCCCGCCTCCGTCACCGCCGTGCGCGCCAGGCCCAGCGCCACCAGGGCTCGCATCCGCCGCACCTGTGCGAGCCCCGCATCCGTGACGTGGGTGCCGCTGAGCACCAGGCTGCGCAGCGCCGTGCCGGGCAAGTGCGTGAGCAGGCGGTCGTCTACGAGGGTGTCGCCCACGTCCAGCACCTCCAACGCGGGGCGCTCCGCGAGGAACGCGAGCCCCGGCGCCCCCACGCGCGTCCCGGCCAGCTCCAGCGTCCGCAGGCTCACCAGCCCCGCCACCGGGAGGAGCCCTTGATCGGTGATGCCCGTCTCCGACAGCCGCAGCACCGCCAGCCGTGGCACCCGAGCGAGCTGCGCCAGCCCCGCATCCGTCACGCGCGTTCCATCGAGGTGCAACGTGTCGAGGCCTGGCAGGCGCGAGAGCACCTCCAGGTGGGCATCTGTCGCCGCGGTTCCCGAGAGGTACAGCGCGGTGAGCCCCGTCCCCTCCACCATGCGCTTCAGCAGCGCGGGGGGTGGGAGCTCGACTTCTCGCAGCGAGAGCCGCTCGACCCCCTCGGCGCGCAGCAGGGACGCGAGGGCCTGGGCCTCCAGCTCCGTGCGCACGGGCCCGGCGGGCTCCACGAACCAGGGGGCTTCCGGCGGTGGCCTGGGGGCCTCCGGTCCGGCGGGCAGCATGCCCCAGAGCGTCCAGGTGCCATCCGGAAGCTCCTGGTATACCCGGACCTGGAGCTCGGGCAGTGCCGGGGCGGGCGCGGGAGCGGGGGGGGGGCTCGGCACCTGGCTCGGAGCCGAGGCGCAGGCCGCCAGCAGCAGCATGGCCGGCAAGGTGAGGTGCCAGGCTCCCAGCCCATGGACTGCTGGGAGGGCGGCGGTGTCGCGGATGCAACCATCGGCGGGCTCATTGAGCAGAGGTATTGGGAATCCAGGCATGATCGACCAAGAGGAGGGTCTGGGTGTCGTTCGCGTTACATTGTGCCGCAGCATGCGTCCAGGGGCCTCCAGAGGCCGCATCCCGAGTCGCTTCCACCTGGGTCTTTGGTTAAGGGTCTGTCTTCCGCAGGAGCCCCATGCACAACGCGCCATCCCCGGCTTCTTCTCCTGTCATCCGCGCGGTCGGGCGCGCGCTGCCGCCCCATTACGCGACGCAGGAGCAGCTCATCCGCGCGTTCCGCGAGCTGTGGGCCAAGAAGCACTTCAACCTGGAGCGGCTGGAGGATCTGCACCGCGCGGTGAACGTCTCCGGGCGCTTCCTGTCCCTGCCCATCGACGAGTACCGGCCGCTGGTCTCCTTCCAGCAGCGCAATGATGCGTGGATTCGCGTCGCGGTGGAGCTGGGCGAGCAGGTGGTGCGCCAGGCGCTGGAGAAGGCGGGGCTCACCGCGCGGGACGTGGACCACATCTTCTTCGTGACGGTGACGGGGCTGGCGGTGCCCAGCATCGACGCGCGGCTGGCCAACCGGCTGGGCTTCCGCGAGGACCTGCGGCGCACGCCCATCTTCGGCCTGGGGTGCGTGGCCGGCGCGGCGGGCGTGGCGCGGGCGGTGGACTATCTCCGGGCCTATCCCCGCCACACGGCGCTGGTGCTGGCCGTGGAGCTGTGCTCGCTCACGCTCCAGCGCGAGGATCTCTCCATCCCCAACATCATCGCCTCCGGGCTCTTCGGGGATGGCGCCGCGTGCGTGGTGCTGCAGGGCGCCGAGGCCGGCACGCAGGGCCCGCGGGTGGTGGACTCGCGCGCCGTCTTCTACCCGGACACCGAGCGCGTGATGGGCTGGGACATCGTGGACACCGGCTTCAAGATCGTCCTGTCCGCCAAGGTGCCCCAGCTGGTGCGCGAGCAGGTCCGCGGCAACGTGGATGGGTTCCTCGGGGCCCACGGGCTGACGCGCGGGGAGCTCCGGCACTGGGTGGCGCACACCGGCGGCCCCAAGGTGCTGCAGGCCTTCGAGGAGAGCCTGGAGCTGGGCAAGGAGACGCTGGCGCGCTCGTGGGCGTCGCTGGGCGAGGTGGGCAACCTCTCCTCGGCCTCCGTCCTCTTCGTGCTCGGCGAGACGCTGGAGTCCCAGGAGCCGCGGCCCGGCGACTGGGGCTTGATGATGGCGATGGGGCCAGGCTTTTGCGCGGAGCTGGTGTTGCTGCGCTGGTGAGCACGACGCAGGGGGACTCTCCCTCCGTCATGTCGGGGGTGCACTGTGGCTGAGCTGGAAGGCGAGGTGGTGGCGGAGATCCGCCGCATCCTCGGCGAAGAGCTGGAGTGGAAGGGGGCCGTGGAGCCCTCTCACGATCTGCTGAAGGACCTGCAGCTCGACAGCCTGGGGCTGACGGTGCTGGCCGTGGGCCTGGAGAACCGCTTCCGGGTGAAGCTGTCCGAGGAGGACGCCGCGGGCGTCACCACGGTGGCCGATCTGGCGAGGCTCGTCTCCACGCGCGTGAGCGCCACGCCGGAGGTGCCGCGGTGAAGGGGCCACCGCTGCCAGAGGTGAGGTACGCCACCGTCACGCAGATGCTCGAGGCCACGGCGCGCACGGAGCTGGGGCTCACCTTCGTGGATGCCGCCGAGCGCGAGATGTTTCTGCCGTGGGCGGAGGTCCATCGCCGCGCCCAGCGCACCGCCGCGGGCCTGCGCCGCCTGGGCGTGGCGGAGGGGGAGCGCGTGGCCATCCTCCTGCCCACCTCGCCGGGCTTCATGGACGCCTTCTTCGGCACGCTGCTGGCCGGCGCGGTGCCGGTGCCCCTCTACCCCCCGGTGCGGCTGGGCCGGCTGGAGGAGTACCACCGCTCCACGGCGCGCATGCTGGAGGTGACGGGCGCGGCGGTGGTGCTCACCGAGCTGAAGGTGAAGCTGCTGCTGGGGGCCTCGGTGGAGGCGGCGCGGCCGAGGCTCGGCTGCCGGACGGTGGAGGAGGTGTCCCGCGGCGAGGAGGCGCTGGCCGTGAGCGTCCGCCCGGAGGCCCTGGGCCTCATCCAGTTCTCCTCGGGCTCGACGGTGGATCCGAAGCCTGTGGCGCTCACCCACGCGGCGTTGCTGGCGCAGGTGGCCGCGCTGGAGGCCGCCAGTCCCCTGCCGCCGGGCACTCCGCCGGTGGGTGTGTCCTGGCTGCCGCTGTACCATGACATGGGGCTCATCGGCTGCCTGCTCACCGCGCTGTACTACCCGGGCAACCTGGTGCTGATCCCCCCGGAGGTGTTCCTCGCGCGGCCGGCGCTGTGGCTGCGCGCCGTCTCGCGCCACAAGGGCTTCATCTCTCCCGCCCCCAACTTCGCCTACGGCCTGTGCCTCAAGCGCGTGAAGGACGAGGAGCTGAAGGGGGTGGAGCTCTCCTGGTGGAAGCACGCCCTCAACGGCGCCGAGCCCGTCTCGCTGGAGACGCTGCGCCGCTTCGTGGAGCGCTTCGAGCGGTACGGCTTCTCCCCGGGCGCGCTGCGCCCCGTGTATGGGCTGTCCGAGGCCTCGCTGGCTGTCACCTTCCCGCCGGGCGGACGGGGCCCGCGCTCGCTGGGGGTGGACGCGGGCGTGCTGGCGCGGGAGGGGCGCGCGGTGGAGGGGGCGCGGACGCTGGTGTCCGTGGGGAGCCCGGTGGCGGGCTTTGAGGTCGAGGTGCGCGACGCGCTGGGGCACGTGCTGCCCGAGCGACAGGTGGGGCGCGTCTTCGTGCGCGGGCCCTCGGTGATGGCGGAGTACTACGGGGATGCCGAGGCCACCGCGCGAGTCCTCGGGGCGGACGGCTGGCTGGACACGGGGGATCTGGGCTTCGAGGCCGACGGCGAGCTGTACCTCGCCGGCCGGGCGAAGGACCTGGTCATCATCCGCGGCGCCAACCACGCGCCGCAGTCCTTCGAGGAGTGTCTGCAGGGCGTGGAGGGCGTGCGCGTGGGCTGCGCGGTGGCGCTCGGCTTCACGCCCGAGGGGAGCGAGGACGAGGCGCTGCTCCTCCTCGCCGAGCGCGCCGGGCCGGAAGCGGAGGACGCGGCGGTGGAGGAGCGGATCCGCGCGGCGGTGGTGGCGGGCACGGGCGTTCGTCCGCACACCGTGCGGATGCTCGTCCCCGGGACGCTGCCGCGGACCTCCAGCGGCAAGCTGCGGCGGGGCGAGGCGCTGCGGCGCTTCCTCGCGGGCGAGCTGAGGCCTCCGAAGAAGGTGGGCGCGGTGGGGCTCGCGGTGGAGATGGCCCGGAGCGCCCTGGCCTTCGTCCGCTCCGAGCAGGAGTAGCCCTGCTCCCGGCGCGCCAGCTCGAGGGCCGGCCCGCTCCACTCACTGGCGCAGCTTCGCCAGCTTGTCCTTCACCGTGACCGCGGCGGGCCCGCCGGGCAGCAGCGCCAGGTAGCGCTCGTACGCCTTCACCGCGTCGGCGCGGCGGCCGAGCTTGTCGTAGGTGTCTCCCAGGTTGAGCCAGGCCACCGCCCGCCCCGCATCCAGGGCGAGCGTCTTCTCCAGCCACTTCACCGCCTCGGCGTGCTCGCCCAGCTTGAAGTGGACGAAGCCCACGTTGTTCGCCGCCTGCGCGTCCGTGGCGTCCAGCGTGGCGGCCGTCTTGAACTCGGCGAGCGCCTCCGCGTACTTCTTCTCCCGGTACAGCGCCATGCCGCGATCGCTGTGCCGGCGGGCCAGCTCCGCGGGCGTCACGGCCGGCGCCGTGGCCACGGAAGTCCCCCCGTCCTGCATCCGCGCGAGCTGGCGCCGAGCCTCCTCCAGCTGCTTCGCCAGCGTCTGGTTGCGCTGCTGCTGCTCGGCGATCTGCTGGCGCACCTTCTCCAGCTCGGCGTTGAGGCGGAGGGCGTCCGAGTCGAGCTGCTCGGAGGCCTCGCTGAGGAACTCGCCGTCGCGCTTGAGCTCGAGGATGAACTCGCCGCCCTCGCTGCCCACCATGCTCCCGAACGCCGGCGTCTGCCGGGAGAGCGAGGACACCGTGGGCCCCACGTACGCGAACAGCTCGGAGGCGGTGACGTAGCCGTCCGTGTTGAGGTCCGCCTTGCCCTCCAGCCCCTGCAGCAGCGTCCAGGTGAAGATGGAGTGGCCGTTGGGGCCCTGGTCGGCCACCTGCTCGTCCGCGCCGCCCGCCGTGAGCACCTGCCGCGCGCTCCGCCGCGTCACCTCCTGCAGGTACTTGCGCAGATCTCCCGCGGGCGGAGTGCCGCGCGTGAGCGCCAGCCCGCTGTAGCACGCGTCCATCACGAAGAAGACGTGCTTGGCGGCGATGGCCTCGCTGATGTCCTGGAACTGGGTCATCGAGATGGCCTGGCTCTGGTAGTTCGTCGTGTCCGCGTCCACGGGGACGATGTAGCCGAGGCTCCGGCCATTCGGCAGCTTCCGGGTGATGCCGTGGCCCGCATAGAAGACGAACACCCGGTCGTCCCGCTTCACCTTGCTGGAGTCGGAGAGCACGTCCCCCAGCACGGAGAGGACGCGCTCGCGCGTGGCCTCGCCGTCGAGCAGCACCTGGATGTTCTCCGGCTTGAAGCGGAACTTGTTCACCAGGACGTCTCGCACGCCCTGCGCGTCGTTCACCGCGTACGCGAGCTTCGGCCACTTCTGGTACGCGTTGATGCCGATCACCACCGCCCAGCTCTCGCGGTAGAGGTCCGCCTCCGCGGCGGGCGCCGGCGCGGGCGCGGCGGCCACCGCGGTGCCCCCATCCTGGGGCTGGCCGCCGAGCACGGTGTTCCCATCCCAGAGGACGAACTGGTAGCCGCGCGCCTGGAGCGTCTCCAGGATGAGCGGCAGCGCCTCCACCGACTGGCTGTGCACGTCGTGCAGGAGGATGACGCCGCGCCCCTGCTTCTCCACGTCCTGCACCACCCGGTTGGCGATGGACTTGGGGATGGGATCGCTCCAGTCCAGCGAGTCCACGTTCCACAGGAACGCCTTGAGGCCGCGCGAGGTGAGCGCCGTCTGCACGCGCTCGTTGAAGGCGCCATAGGGAGGCCGGAAGAGCTGGATGGGCGCGCCGGACACCGCCTCGATGATGAGCTTGGAGTTGTCGATCTCCTGGCCCAGCCGCTCCGCGCTCAGCTTCGGCAGGAAGGCGTGCGTCAGCGAGTGGTTGGCCAGCATGTGCCCGGACTGGATGATCTTCTCGGTGGAGGAGGCCGCCGAGGTGCGCTTGAGGGTGCCCGCATCCGGGGCGGCGCCCTTGGGCGAGACAGCGACGTTCTGGCCTACCTCGAAGAAGATGGACTTCACCTTGTACTTCTCGAGGGTGGCGAGGATGGCGGCGGTGTGGCGTGGGTGCGGGCCATCATCGAAGGTGAGCACCAGCGTCTTGGCCGGGAGCGACTGGCCGGTGAGCATGAAGGGGTGCTCCTTGCGAGGCCCCTTGCCGCGCATCCCCTCCTGGAGGGACTGGAGGGAGTCCTCGAACTCTTTGAGGATGGCCTCGCGCGTGAAGAGGCCCTTGAGGAAGGCCAGATAGGAGTCCCAGGCCTCGCGGCGCACCGTCATCCCGCGCGTCTCGAGGTGGCCGAAGATCGCCTCCAGCTCCTTCTCGTAGAGGGACTGGATCTCCTGGAGCGCCTTCTGGTCCTCCTCGAGGCGGGCGAGCAGCGGGGCCTTCCACGCGGGGGATTGCGGGAGCGCCTCGACGGCCGCGCGCAGCTCCGCCACCATGTCCTTGAACGCGAGCTTGTCTCCATCTCGCAGCTCCGGGGCCTTCTCCAGTCGCTCGAGGAACGCGGTGATGCCAGGGGGCGCGGACGCGCTGCTGGCCGCGGCGGTGAGCTCCTCGCCGAACCGCTCGCCGAGTTGCTCCAGCGCGTGCCGGTTGCGCTCGAAGATCATCCGGCCCGCGACGGTCACCCGCTGGCGCGTGTCCTCGTCGAGCGAGGCCTGATCCGCGGCCAGGACGATGTTCTGCCGGTAGCGGGTGACGATCTCCGCCATGTCCGTGGCCAGCGTGTCCGGCGCGGCGGGGGCGGGAGCCGGAGCAGCGAGCGCCTTGGCCTCGGCGCTCACGGGCGCTGGAGCTACGGCAGCGGGAGCGGCGGAGGGAGCGGGCGCCGTTCCCTTGCAGGAGGTGAGGAGGCCGACAGCGGCGAGAGCGAGCAGGCTCGCGCCGAGGCGCGGGAAACCAGGGAAGGAAGATGTGGGCATGAGGCGAGGAGGGCTCCGGCCGCGAAGAATGCCGGGAGGAGCCAGGGGTGCCAAGTCGTACCAGGTAGGACGGCGGCCCACGGCGAGAGACCCGCATCCTTCTCCCACGGGCAGCTCGAGCGTGAACACTGCCCCGTGGCCGCGGCCGGCGCTCTCACCAACACTGCCCCTATATTTCTATGCTTGCAACAAGATCGTTTCCAAGCAGGGCAGAGCCGAAGCCATGAGAGGCGAGCCTGCGTGAGGTGTGGATGCAGGCACAGGGGATGCGTCAGGGCGTGGCGGGAGCAGTCGCCTGCGGCGGGCGGATGCTCGTGAAGAAGGGGGGACGCCCGTACGAGCGCTCGCACTCCTCGTAGCGCTGCTGGGCTTGCGTCTCGTCGTCATCGAGATAGGTCCGACGCAATTCAGGGGAGAGGCAGTCGTTGTTGGCCATGCGCAGCAGGCGCTGAAGCTCGGGTTCCGTCAGCACCACCGGCTCTTCCGCCTTCCACACGCGCGCCGTCCTGTCCCAAGAGGCGGTGACAATGCGCTGCCCGTCCGGGCTGAAGCTCGCAGACAAGACGACGGCCTCATGTCCCCTGAGCACGACCGGCTCGCCCGCCCCCTCCGCATTCCACATGCGCGCCGTCTTGTCGGCCGAGGCGGTGACAATGCGCTGCCCGTCCGGGCTGAAGCTCGCAGGCAAGACGCCGGCCTCATGTCCCCTGAGCACGACCGGCTCGCCTGTCCC
>JAFGNZ010000122.1 GCA_016926755.1 Myxococcaceae bacterium
AAGCAAGAGGGCTACCTCACGGGTTGAGATGTGGGGTATCCTGAGCCGTCGCTGACGGGTCCGCCCGCCCCGGCGTCCCGCTCTCCCTCGGGCCACGGCCTCAAGCGTGTTGAAGCGATTCGAAGCTCACCCCAGGGCGCGCTCTTTCCGAACCGGTATGGCTGTCCGACAGGTTTGTCCGGAGCGCTCCCGGCGGCGGCTTCGGCAACTTTGCTGAAGGAGATTAGAGCGCTGTCGGCTTGCCGATCTCCAGCTCCACCACCTTCGCGGCGCCTCGGACCTTCTTCAGCTCCCCTCGAAGCTGCTCGGGGCTGCCCGTGAGCAGGGGGAAGGTGCCGTAGTGCATGGGGATGAGGCGCTGCACCTTGAGCAGCCGGGCCGCCTGGGCCGCATCGGCCGGGTGCATGGTGAAGTGCCCGCCCACCGGCAGCATCGCCACGGTGGGCTTGAACTGCTCGCCGATGGTGGCCATCGAGGAGAACAACCCCGTATCCCCCGCGTGGTAGAGCGTCGGGCCGTTCTCGATCTGGATGACGTAGCCCACCGGCGCCCCGGCGTACTGCGGCGTGGACTTCTCGTCGGCCGCGTAGCTGCTGGAGTGCACCGCCTCCACGAAATGGATGGTGGCGTCCTTCACCTTGAAGGTACCGCCCACGTTGGCACCCACGCCCTTGTCCCCCACGCCCAGCAGGCTGATCAGCTCATAGCAGCCGAACACCTGCGCGCCCGTCTTCTTCGCCAGCTCCTTCGATTGGCCCACATGGTCGAAGTGCCCGTGGGTGATGAGGATGGCATCCACCGCCTCGGGCCATGGAGCGCCCTTGGGGGCCGTGGGGTTCTGCAGCCACGGATCGATCGCGATGACCGCGCCGCCCGGGGTGCGCACGATGAAGGCCGCGTGGCCCCACCACGTCACCTCCGTCTTGCCGCTCGGGGCCGCCTTGGGCCTGGCACTCGCCGGAGGTGTCTGGGCGCTCGCCACTCCCGTGAGTGCCATGAGCGCCATCGCCACTGCCGCCAGCTTCGTCCGCATACCTGATCCTCCTGGGTAAGACGTCGTGGGCGCCGAGGTGCTCGGAGCACGCCTCGCCCACGCTGGCGCATAGCACCCCAGGTGCGACGATCCAGAGGCTCGTGAGCCCAAGCCCCCACTGGTCGACAAAGTCCACGGGCTCGCTGGCGGAGCTCTCGGGACACTCAGCCATCAGCATTGGCGCAGGACGAGTCGAGCCCATGTGGCGCTCCCTCGGCGCAGACGGCGAGGTGTCAGTCTATTGCCCGCTGGGCGCCCGCTCAGGACTCCTCCTGGGAGCGTGGCTCGGCGGAGCCTGACGCGGCAGGGGCCGGCGTCCAGTTCCGACGCGCGTTGATCTCCTCCTTCAGCCGGAACGCCTCCTCGAGCTGGATGCCGAAGCGGTTCGCGATCGCGCAGAGGTAGATCAGGATATCCGCCAGCTCTTCGCTCACACTGCCCACCCTCGATTGCGGATCGATCGAAAGCCCCTGGCTCTTGCGCAGGGCCTTGAAGAGCTCCCCCACCTCCTCGCCCAGCAGCAGCGCCTTCTGCACGACATCCTGTCCCTGGAAGCCGCGCTCCACTTCCAGTTCAGCCACATAGCGCTGCATGTCCTCGAGGGTCGGTCTCGGAGGAAGGTGGGGCATGGTGTCACTCCCTTCATGAGAGATCTCAACCGGTGAGTTGCGATCGTGCGGTCAAGCTGGTGGCAGCGCCGCTGACACCCGTGCGGCGCGCATGAGGAAGAGGCCGGCCCAGGCGTCGAGGATGCCGATGGTGGCCGGGAGGACCGCCAAGGCCCCCTTGTCGGTCATGAGCGCCATTCCGGTATCGAAGAACTGTAGCGCAGCATCCGCCAGAAGGAGCCCGGCGATCCCTTCCCGCTTGCCGCGAATCGCGAGGACGATGAACGCGATTCCCAGGAGTATCGTTCGGCTGGCGAACATCAGAGCGAGCGTCCGCGCTGGTTCATTCGAACTCCCGGCGATCATCTTCTCGGGCGAGATGAAGAGCATGACCGAGTACAGGGCGAGCACTGCGCCCCGGAGCATGGCAAATGCGCGTGCAAGGCGGTCGGGCCAGGTGTTGCTCGGCATCGGAGGCTCCCTGTGAGTCATCGGTCAAGCGTGTCGACGTAAGCATACACCCGCCCCAGCCACACCTCGATCACTCCGGCGGAAGGGGCGCCATGGGAAAGGTGCCTCCAGAACTCGAGGCCTTCCATGCCCCAGATCGTGGGCCACCCTGGTTGCAGGAGCCGTGCTCCCTGCTATCACTCGGGAATCAGGGACTCTCCGTGGAGGCGTGACGCTCCCGGAGTGTAGCACGGTTCTCAACGCCACTGCCGAGCGGCAGGATCCAGCGACACGCGGAACCCATCAAGGAGCGGTCCACATGAAGGTACACCCGGCAGAACCTGGCCCTCAGGACCTTCAGGCGTTCGTGAGCGAGTACTACGGCAAGCTGCTTGCCTCGAGCGCCGATCTGAAAACGAACGCCTGCTGCGCGAGCGGCGCGCCGCCCACATGGCTCGCCTCCCGGTTGGCGAACATCCACCCGGACGTGGCGAACCGCTTCTACGGTTGCGGGTTCCCGATCCCGCACGGACTGCATGGCGCCACGGTGATGGACCTCGGGTGCGGCACCGGCCGCGACGTCTACGTCCTCGCGCAGCTCGTCGGCCCGGAGGGACACGTCCATGGGATCGACATGACCGAGGAGCAGCTCGCCCTGGCGCGCGACACCGCGAGCTGGCACGCCGAAAGGTTCCGCTACCCTCGCCCCAACACGAGCTTCCATCGGGGGTACATCGAAGACCTGCGAAGCATCGGCATCGGCGACCAGAGCGTTGATGTCGTCGTATCGAACTGCGTCGTCAACCTCAGCCCTCGCAAGGATCTCGTGCTCGCCGAGGTGTTCCGGGTGCTGAAGCCCGGCGGGGAGCTGTACATCAGCGACGTGTTCGCGGACCGGCGGCTCGCTCCGGAGGTCTCGAGCGACCCCGTGCTCTACGCGGAGTGCCTCGGAGGCGCGCTCTACCAGGCAGACTTCGTCAGCCTCGCCAGACGCGCGGGCTTCACCGACCCGAGGGTCGTCAGCAGCTCTCCGATCTCGATTCAAAACGATGAGATCTCCAGCAAGGTCGGCGCGGCGCGCTTCACCTCGGTGACCTATCGGCTCTTCAAGCTCGAAGGGCTCGACGAGCAGTGCGAGGACTACGGCCAGTCCGCCGTGTACCGGGGTGGCATCGAAGGTTCGGAGTCGCTCTTCTGGCTCGACGACCACCACGCCTTCGAGCGTGGCCGGCCCGAGCGCGTGTGCGCGAACACCGCGGCCATGCTGTCGAACACCCGCTTCGCGCCCTGGTTCGAGCTCCGGGGCTCACGCACCACGCACTTCGGCGTGTACCCGTGTGGTCCGACCATGGCTGCCGCGCAGTACCAGAGCACGGCTCGGGAGGGCGGCGGCGCCTGCTGCTGACTCACCCTCGACACCCTATTTGCGCTCCAGGGCTGGAGTCACCCCTTCGACCCGCGCCTTGCCGTCCTTGTCGACCTCGAGCCGCAGGTGCGGGGCCTCCTGGGCGTCGTAGAGGACGATGCTCGCCACGCCATCCACCACGCCGATGGAGATGCGCTCCTTGCCCTCGTAGCCGAAGGAGATGCTGGGCTTGCCCTTGATGAGGCTCATGCACATCGCCTCGTAGCCCTCATCGCTGTCGAAGCACAGCGCGCGGCCACCGATGGCGTCGAGCATGGCGAGCCCTCCGAGCTCTTGCCCGGACGAGTCCATGAACTGGATGCCGTACGCCTTGAGCGCGCGCTTCAGGCCCTTGGGATCGGGCAACGGCGCGCCAATGCGGATGCGCGGCTGGCCGTGCTCGTCAACGATGTTCAGCTCGCGCACCGCGAGCGACGCGGTGGGTTGCGGTGCGGCCGTGGCGCTCGCGCACGCGCCGAGGGTGCATACCGCGCAGGAGCCGACAACCATCACCACGAGACGGCGGAGGGGATTCGACATAGCGAGCAGGCCTTTCGCTGGGTGGCGTCGTTGAGAGGGGCGTCAACCTCGAGGAGTCCTCACCCCGCTGATCCATGGCAGTGCGTTCATTTCGTCATGGTTCCGTCATGGCGATCGCACATTCCCCCGAATGTTGGCGGTCATCGCGGAGCGCGGAGATCGGGTCATCGGTCGCACACCGGCCCCTGAGCGTTGGGACGGGCACGAGCTCATCACGACGGCTATCTTGAGGGCCGCGGGCTTGGAGTTGGGCTGGCACGCGCGTAGTCCGAGGAAGAGGACGCTCCTCTCCATCCCCGCACCAGCGCTATGAAGTGGCAATGAACCCTTCTTCGAAGCGCGTGATCTCCGATCTCAAGGAACTCGAGAAGCTCACCTCCGACGAGCGCGGCGCCCAGCGCGTCGCGTGGGGCCCCGTCTGGCGCAAGGCGCGCGAGTGGTTCGCGGGCAAGCTGAAAAACGAGCTCTCCCTCCCCATGCGCCAGGACGGCGCCGGTAACCTCTGGGCCACGCTCCACGGCGACTCCGAGCGGAGCATCGTCATCGGCAGCCACCTCGACTCGGTCCCCGGTGGCGGCTGGCTCGACGGCTGCCTCGGCGTGCTCGCAGGGCTCGAGGTCCTCCGCGTCTACGCCGCGAAGGGCGAGCGCCCGCCGGTCACGATCCACCTCGTCGATTGGGCCGACGAAGAGGGCGCGCGCTTCGGCCGCAGCCTCACCGGGTCCGCCGCGTCCGCGGGCTCGCTCGATCCGCACAAGGAGCTCGCGCACCTCGTAGACCGCGCCGGCGTGAAGCTCCCCGACGCGCTGAAGGAGAACGGCATCACCCTTGACGGCATGAAGACCGCGCGGAAGTACTTCGACGGCCTGCGGGCCGAGGCCTACCTCGAGCTGCACATCGAGCAGGGGCCGGTGCTGCAGCAGATGAAGCGCCCGGTCGGCGTGGTCCTCGGGACGATGGGCGTCGAGCGCCACCACCTGAAGTTCATCGGGCAGGCCGCGCACTCCGGCGCCGCGCCGCTGCATCTCCGCCAGGACGCGTTCCTCGCAGGCGCCCGCTTCGCGCTCGCCGCGCAGGAGCTGGCGACGAAGCTCTCCGGCAAGACGCCGCGCACGCGCGTGGTGGCGACCTGCGGCGTGGTGAAGGTCGAGCCGAACTTCGTCACCGCGGTGCCGGGCCGCACGGAGATCTCCATCGACATGCGCGCGCTCGACGCAGACGTGCTCGCGAAGCTGCTCGCGGGGACGAAGAAGGCGTCGCTCGCCGCGGCGAAGGAGTTCAACGTCAAGGTCGAGTGGAGCCCGATCCTCAAGATCACCCCGCGCCTCTTCGACGACACGCTCACCGGCTTCGTGCGAAAGGCGGTCAAGGGCGTCACCGGCCATGCGCCGGAGATCCCGTCGGGTCCGCTCCACGACGCGGCGGAGATGGCCGACATCGTGCCGACCGCGATGATCTTCGCGCAGTCTTCACCGGGCATCTCGCACACCCGCCTCGAGGACACGCCGGAGCCGGCGCTCGACAAGTCGGTGCGCGCGTTCCTCGCGACGGTCGAGCAGACCGTGAAGCACCTCGCGCGGAAGGCCGCGCCCCGGCGCAAGCTGGCCGCCGGCGGTCGCCGCTAGGACCGTTTTCCGCTAAGTCGGGGCGAAACGCTTCAGGAGGTCGAAGAGCATGGCGACGAAGAATCAGGAACCGCAGCCGATCGACGCATATCTGGCGAGCGTGAAGGATCCGGTGGCGAGGAAGACGCTGGGGGCGCTGCGCTTGCAACTGCGCAAGCTGCTCCCAGGGGCAGCCGAGACGATCAGCTACCGGATGCCCGCCTTCAAGGTCGATGGGAACGCCGTGGCTGGCTTCGCGTTCTTCAAGGACCACTGTGGCTACTACCCGTTCAGCGGCAGCGTGGTGCCGGCACTGAAGCCGGAGTTGGAGGGGTACTCCACGTCGAAAAGCGGCGTCACCTTCCGGCCCGACAAGCCGCTGCCGGCGAAGCTGGTGAAGCGGCTGGTGCAGGCGCGGCTCGCGGAGCTTGCCACGGGCGGGAAGAAGCCCGCGGCCGCGAGGAAGAGCGCGCTGATCACCGAGCGCGTGACCGACAGCGCCGTGAAGGATGCCACCGGACGGGATTGGAAGGCTTGGATGCGCGCCCTGGATGCAGCAGGGGCGGCCGAGCTGAACCACAAGCAGCTCGTCGCGCTCGTGGCCCGGGAGGTCGAGTCCGGTTGGTGGCAGCAGTCGATCGCGGTGGCGTATGAGCAGGCTCGCGGCAAGCGGGTGGTGGGCGAGACAGCCACGACGGGCTTCCAGGTGGGGGTGGTGCGCACGTTGCGGATGACCGCTCCCGAGTTGTGGGACCTGCTCACAAAGCAGGCGGAGCGCTGGCTGGGCCCGGGTGCGACGCTGAAGCTCGAGCCGGGGAAGGGCTATGCGGTCCCCAAGAGGCGCGGAGCCCCCGGCGTGCGCGGAGAGTTGCGGGTGGTGAAGCCCGGGCAACGCCTGCGCATGACGTGGCAGCCAGACGGCTGGAAGAAGCCGGCCACGTTGCAGCTCACCCTGGAGCCCAAGGCGAGAGGTACCGCTCTCCACGTGCACCTGGAAAAGCTGCCGGACGCGAAGACCCGGGAGGCCATGCGCGAGCACTGGTCGAAGGTCCTCGCGAAGATCGCGGAGAGCGCCTCCTTCAGCCCCTCGCCCACGTCCATCAGGGAGGGCACGAGCTGATCGAGGGAGCAGTGCCGAAGCGGCAAGAGGGGTCTGGGCATATCCTCCCCGGCTGTCCGATTCACCTTTTGATCAACCCCGCTCCGCTGGCACCGGAGCCCCCGCCGGGAACAGCGGGAGGTGGCTCGCGGCCTCCCGGACGAGCCCGAGGAAGGCCCGCGTCGCCTCCGTGAGCGGGATGCCCATCGTCCTCAGCGTGCGGCGGTGGTCCACCAGCACCACGCCCATCGCCGCCAGCGCCAGGCTCCACCACGCCACCTGCCACGCCGCGCGCAGGGGCACGCCCCAGCCCTGCCGCGCGAAGAACTCGCCGTGGTAGTCCAGGTGATGCTGCTCGTCCTCGCAGATCTCCTCCAGCCCCCGCCGCAGCCCACCCGCCGGCAGCCGTGAGGCGAGCAACCCGTAGAAGGCGCCGCCCACCACCTCCGCCACCAGCAGCACCGTCAGCTTCAGCCGCAGGCCCAGCAGCCGACGCCCGAACACGAAGAGGCGCTCGGTCCAGTTGCGCGCCGCCAGCTTGCCGCCCAGGGCTCGCACCATGACTCCAAGGATGCGCCCATGTCGCCCTTCCTCCGCCACGAAGAGCTTCAACGCCGCGCGGTAGTCCGCGTCAATGCCGGGCACCCTCGCGCGCTCTATCTCGTGCGCGATGCGTCCCTCCCCGGCCTCGCCGAGCTGGAAGGTCGCCAGGGACTTCGCCAGCGCCGGGCGCCACGCCGCTGGCACCTCCTCCGCTCGCTCCAGCCCCTCGGGAAGGGGACGCCGTCGGTTCACCTCGAAGTGCCTGCGCCAGTCGCTCCATCGCATGGTCCTCTCCTTCGCGGGACGCGCCCTGCGCCCCTCACGCGAAGAAGAGATGCCTCAGCCCCGAGCGCCCGGAGCGCCCTCGAGCCCCAGCGGTCGCGCCATGCCCCCGAGCGGTCGCGCCATACCCCCGAGCGATCCTCCCCCTCGCGAGCCCCTGTGTTCAGTGTCAGCGGATGCGGGCCCCGCTACGACGCCGCGCGCCACGGTGTCGATGGTGGACACACCCGACAAAGCACGATGAGGCCTCTTGCGCGCACTCGCCACGTGGGCACATTCTTCGTGGTGGCTACACCGATGGGAGGTGGGGCGATGCTTGCCATCCATGAGAACGCGACGGTGGAAGAGGCGAGCAGTGATCTGCTCGACTTCATCTTGAAGCCGGCCAACTGGCTCTCTGTCGAGCAGCAGGCGGAGGATCCGTCCGTACGCCCCGCCCAGAACGTGCTCTACCAGCGGCGCGTGGGCCCGCTGCGCATCTGCGCCTGCGCGGAGGTGTCCTCCTCGCTGGAGGTCTCCCTGCGCATCGCCTTCCGCGCGCCCGGGCTCACCCCGGTGAAGGCCGCCGATCACCTGGAGGCCTTCCTGCGCACCCGCCTGCCCCTGACGCCCAACTCCGAGTGGCAGGTGGAGGTGGACGAGCGCCGGTGGATCCACTTCGTGCGGCGCTACGCCAGCGCGCGCCTCCAGGCCTGAGGCCTCACAGCAGCTTGTAGTAGCGCAGCGGCTGGCCCACGTTCTTCACCGGCGTCTCCACGAGCTTGCTGAACCTCAGCCCCTGGACCCAGGACTCCTGGGACTCGCCCAGCGCCTGGCGCGCGCGCTCCATCAGCAGCGTCTCCCGGAAGCCGCCCAGCGACTGCAGCCGCGCCGTCTGGTTCATCCCCGTGGAGAAGGCGGTGTAGTTCCGGTTGGGCCCGAACAGGCCGCAGTGGGCGTGCGCCAGGTTCACCCCGACGGCCACGCCCAGGCCGGGCAGCTGCACCCGCTGGCAGAGCGCCAGCACCTCGTCCCGGGCGCTGAGGGAGGCGGTGTACTCCTGGATGTCCAGCGCGGCGCGCATGGCCGCCTCGGCGCGCTGCACGCGGCTGGTCTCGAAGAAGGGCGGGCCGAACAGGCCGATGACGCAGTCCCCCACCATCTTGTCGAAGACGCCGCCGTGCTCCCAGATGAAGTCCACCACGCGCGCGCTCCACTCATCCACGAAGCGGCCGATGCTCTTGGGGCTGTCGAAGCCGTGCTCGCAAATGCGGGTGAAGCTGTTGATGTCCGCGAAGAGGATGCCCAGCTCCTGATCCTGCGGCCGCAGGTGGTTGGCGTAGGCCGGATCCCTCAGCAGCTCGTCGATGGCGCGGTTGTGGAAGAACTGCGAGAGGTGGATGCGCTCGCGGTTGTAGTCCAGCAGCCGCTGGCTGAGCCCGGAGGCCAGCAGGCGGACGATCTCCATCGTGTACGCCGAGAGGTCCTCGTCGCTCCAGAGGACGATCTTCCCCAGGTGCTCGCCGGAGGAGGCCCCGGAGATGAGCACCACCTCCGAGGTGCGCCCGCGCGCCTGGCCGAAGAGCTGCCGCGGCGAGCCTTCCACGCGGTTGAGCAGCTCCGGGCCATGCTTCTGGATGAGGCGATCCAGGTGTGGCCCGCGGCGCTCGGCGCTCTCGTACTCCAGGTGGCCGTGGCGCCACGTGCGGTAGTGCAGCACCTGGGGGCGCACCGCGTCCCGGTACAGCAGCAGGAAGCCGGGCAGCCGCACCCGCTGCGCCAGGGCCAGCACGGCCTGATCCATCCCCATCTCGAAGACGGGGTTGGCCAGGTGCTGGTTGCACTGGACGATGAGGTGGTGCTTCTCCACGGCGGTGTGGACCAGGCACAGCACGGTGTCGAGCAGCTCGGCCACCGTCTCCAGCATGCGGGCGATGCGCGCGGACTCCTGCACGCCCGTGAGCTCGCCCGGGAAGAGCATGCCGATGGAGCCCAGCCGCGTGCCCACCACGTCCAGGGCCTGGGTGACGAGCGTCCCCAGCTCATGGAGCCGCACCCCGGCGTTCTCCTCCAGCAACGGGCCGGGGTGGCGCTCTCCCCAGTCCCCCTCGGTCCAGGTCTGCTCGGCCAGCTCCTCGTTGCGCGTGGTGAGGGCGATGGCGCGCGCGCCCGTCAGCGCCAGGACGCGCGGGAAGCACCGGTTGAACGTCTGGGTGAGGCTCTCGCGCTGCTTGATGCTCTCCTCCAGCAAATCATCCATGGCGCGCTGGAGGTGGCGCAGCGATCGGAGCTCCTCCAGCGAGGGCTCCGCGGGCAGCGGGTACGACGCTTTCATGACCCCGGGTTCTACAGCCGCCCGGGCCCGGTGTCACAGCCTCCCCCCGGCACCTGGGGGACGTGCTTCTCCCCCCCGAGCACCTGGCCGTCCGAGACTTCGATGACCCAGTACCCCTCGCGCCCGGCCATGGTGGACGAGCCGGCGCCGAAGATGTGGGGCCGCTCGGCGGTGGCCGGGTGGTGGTAGCGGTGGTGGATGTGGCCGTGCAGGACGGCGTGGCGAGGCCCGGGCAGCAGGCGGCAGAGCGCCTCCGCATCCCGCAGCCCGTGAGTCCTGGAGTCCGCCTTCCCGCGGTGCGTCAGGGGCGCATGGTGGACCACCACGAGCAGCGCGCGGCCGGCCAGCCGTGGATCCTTCGCCACCGCCTCGAGCCCCTCGAGCTGCGCCGGGCCGATGAGGCCGCTGGAGATGCCCGGCACCGGGGGCACCCGCGCCGAGCGGAGCCCCACGACGGCGGCCCCCTCCCCCACCAGCCGGACGAAGGGGAACCCATCCTCCCGGCAGTGCTCGGGCAGATCGCTCTCCAGGAGGTGGCCGAAGTAGCGCTCGAAGCGCCTGCTGCGGTGGCTGCCCGGCGTGTAGACGTCGTGGTTGCCGGGGATGATGGTGCACCGGCGCCGATCCTCCGCCAGCTCCCCGAGCGCGGTCCGGGCCCCCTGGAACTCGCTGTCCAGGGCGTAGGCGGTGAGGTCCCCCGAGAGGATGAAGTGGTCGGCCGAGTGCTCCCTCGCCGCGCGGGCGATGGCGGCGAGCGTCTCCGGGGCACGGCGGTAGGCGCGGGCCCGGCCGCCCACCGTGAGCTCCGCGAGGGCCACCCAGCGGCGCCAGCCGAGCCGGAGGAACGACTGGGCGAAGTAGTCGGCGGTGATGTGGACGTCGGAGCAGTGGACGAAGCGCATGGAGTGATCCGGGCAGGAACGGCCCGAGGGAGGTGGAACATTCTCGCCGAGGAGCCCGGCGAGGGAAGCAGGTTCGACAGGGCCTCGACCCAGGGGAGCACTGCCTCGCGCTCGACTGGCCCGCCTCGGCGGAGTACGAGTTCTCCGACTGGACCCCTGATTTACCTGCCCCCTGGCCCCATGACGCGAACCGTGCTCCTCCTCAGCCTGCTCCTGGGCGCCGCCGCCAGCGCCCAGGGGGCGCCCCGGCGTGTGGCCGTACTCCCCTTCCAGGCGATCTCCAGCGACGTGCCCTCGCGAGCGGGCCCCCGGGCGACGGCGCGGCTCGCCACCGAGGTGCGTGGGATCCCCAGCCTGGAGCTGGCCGAGCCACCCGCGACGGAGCCTCCCAAGGAGGCCCTGGCCCAGGCCCGCGCCGCGGTGAAGGAGGCGGAAGCCCGGAGAGAGCGCCGCGACTTCGCGGGAGCGGAGGCCTCGCTCGGCCAGGCGCTCGAGGCCTTCTCCACCGCGGCGGTGGCCCTCCCGGATGGACGCGAGCTGGCGGATGCGTACGCGCTGCTCGCCGCGGTGCGCTACTCCCAGGGCAGGGACGAGGAGGCCGAGCGCGCGCTCGCCTTCGCCCTGGCGCTCTCTCCCGGACGGGAGCTCCCGCTGACCGCCACCTCTCCGCTCTTCGCGCGCACGGTGGAGCGCGTGCACGCGTCCCTGAGGGAGCAGCCTCGCGGCGGCGTGCGCTTCGTCTCCGTGCCCTCGGGGGTGGCGGTGACGCTCGACGGCCAGCCCGTGGGGCCTGCTCCGGTGCGGGTGGTGGAGGTCCCTCCCGGAGCCCACCTGTGGCGCGCGGTGCTGCCCTCCGGCGAGCCGACGGGCGGGATTGTCGAGGCGGTAGGGGGCAAGGAGGTGGATGTGACGGTGCGGCCTCCGGGCGAGGGCCCAGGCGCGATGCTCGCCTCGGCGCTCGCGGCCAACCGCCTGGACGCGACGGCGGTGGAGGAGGCGGCGGCGCTCGGGCAGGCGCTGCGCGCGGAGCTCGTCGTCCTCGGCACGGTGTCCCGGACGAGCGCCGGGCTCGCCCTGGATCCCCTCGTGCTCGATCCCGGCTCCAAGGCGCTGCGCCGGCTGCCTCGCATCGCGCTGGACACGGATCTGCTCGATGCGGGGCCTCCTCTGCGGGAGCTCTCCGCCGCGCTCGCCGCGCGTGGCCTCCAGCTCGGAGAGCCCGTGTCGCCCCCTGTCGCTCCGGCTCCGGGCCCGGCCCCGGCGTCCCGCCTCGCCCAGGTGAAGTACCCGCTGGCGGACAAGCCCGTGGGCGCCTCGAAGCCCGCGGCTTCCGCGCCAGATCGCGCCCCTCTCGCTCCCAGGAAGCCCCTCGTCCGCCCATGAGCTTTCGTGGCCGCTTCGCCCCCAGTCCCACCGGACGCCTCCACCTCGGCAACGCCCGGAGCGCGCTGCTCGGCTGGCTCCAGGCCCGCGCCGCCGGAGGCCAGTTCCTCCTGCGGGTGGAGGACCTCGACCGCGCGCGCTGCCGCCCCCAGTTCGTCGATGAGCTGATGCGCGATCTGGAGTGGCTGGGGCTCACCTGGGATGAGCAACCCCTCTTCCAGAGCACGCGGGACGAGGTGTACCGGGAGGCCCTGGCGCGGCTGGAGCGAGAGGGGCTCGTCTACCCCTGCTTCTGCACGCGCGCGGAGATCGCCCGCGCGGCGAGCGCTCCCCACGGCCTGAGCGAAGAGGGGCCTCGCTACCCGGGCACCTGCTCGCGGCTCTCCGCGGCCGAGCTCTCCGAGCGCTCCCGCACACGCGCTCCCGCGTACCGCTTCCGCGCCCGGCCCGGCGAGGTGCGCTTCGTGGACGGGCTGCAAGGCCCGTACACCCAGGACGTGGAGGCGCTGGTGGGAGACTTCGTCGTGCGCCGCAATGACGGGGTGGCCAGCTACCAGCTCGCGGTGGTGGTGGACGATGCGGCCACGGGCATCACCCACGTGCTGCGCGGGGATGATCTGCTCAGCTCCACGCCCCGGCAGCTCCAGCTCTACGCCGCGCTCGGGCTGAAGGCGCCGGAGTTCTTCCACGTGCCCCTGGTGCTGGGAGAGGACGGCAAGCGGCTCGCCAAGCGAGAGGGGGCCTTCGCCCTGGCCGAGCTCCGAGAGCGTGGGCTGCCCGCCGAGCGGGTCCTCGGCGTGCTCGCCGCCTGGAGCGGGCTCGGCGAGGGGGGCCCGGTGAGCCTGGGAGAGCTGGTGCGGCGCTTCCGGCCCGAGGCCCTCCCCAGGGCTCCCGTGGTGGCCCACGAGCAGACGCTCGTCACCGCGCTCGAGCTCCGCTGATCGCCTCCTCGGCCTGCGAAAGATCAAGCCTCGGGGGCTCCCTCCCACCCCCTGGGAGCGTGCCCATCTTCTCCGCGGATACGAGCGTCTCGCTGATCGGCCGAGCGCTCCCATCGCAAGAGAGGCTGACATGGCGGAGATCGTGGAGAAATCGCGGGTGGAGGCAATCCCAGGGGTCCCCTTCAAGCTGAGCTGGGGCGCCATCTTCGGAGGGGCGTTCGTCGCCCTGGGCATCTGGATCCTGCTGTACTCGCTCGGGCTGGCGCTGGGGCTGTCCTCGGTGGACCCGGGAGATCCGGGCAGCGCGCGCTCGGCGGGCATCGGCACCGGCATCTGGTCGCTGATCGCGCCGCTCATCGCGCTCTTCATCGGCGGCCTGGTGGCGGCGCGGACCGCGGGCGTGGTGGACAAGGGCGGCGGCGCGCTCCACGGCGCGGTGCTCTGGGGCCTGACGACGCTGGCCGGCGTCATCGTGATGGGCATGGCGCTCTCGTCGCTGCTGGGAGCGGTGTTCAGCGTGGGAAAGAGCGCGGTGGGCGCCGCGGGCTCGGCCATCTCCGGCGCCGCCTCGCAGGGAGGTCAGGTGGGCACCATCGCGCGCTCGTTCGGGCTCAACGCGGAGGACGCGCTCGCGCCCATCAACCAGCGGCTGCAGCAGGAGGGCAAGCCCACCATCACCGCGGATCAGCTCCAGGCGACCACGAAGGACGTGCTCAACACCGCCATCCAGCAGGGCCGGCTGGATCGCGAGCTGCTGGTGAGCTCCATCGCCGAGAACACGGCGCTCTCGCGCCAGGACGCGCAGGAGCTCGCCGGCCGCATCGAGACGCAGTGGAATCAGGCCCAGGGGCAGGTGGGCGAGGTGAAGCAGCAGGTCCAGCAGGGCGCGCTCCAGGCCGCGGACACCACGGGCCGGGTCTTCTGGGGCGTGTTCTTCGCGCTCCTGCTCGGCCTGGCCTCCGCGATCCTCGGCGCCACGCTGGGGGTGAGCAAGCGCCAGCGCTTCTACGCGGGAGGCACCGTCGCTCCGCCGGTGGGCCCCCGCCGCGAGGTGTACCCGTAGGCCGCGGCACCCGTGGCTCCCGGGAGGGCTCCAGCGCTCCGCCGGGAGCCACGCGCGTCACGCGACGAACCGAACCCCATCCGGTGGCATAGTGAGCAGCATGTCGGGCCGCTCCGTCCTTCTCTGGGTCGTGCTCCCCTTCGTGGGCCTGTGCGCGCTGGCGCTCTGGCTGACGCGGCCCACCTCTTCCGCTCCCGAGCCCACGGCCGAGCAGGAGGAGCAGCCCCCCACGAGCACCAGCGCCACGCCACGGGCTCCCGCCCCACGGCCGCCTGGCTCGTCCCCCGAGCCCGCAGGCCTGGCCCCCCTCCCTCCCACCACACCGAGCGAAGCGCCTCCCGCCGCCCCCCCACCGCCCGCTCCCAGCGCGGGCGCGCCCCTCCCCTCCCGCGCTCCATCGCCACCTCCCCTCCGCAGCCCGGAGGCCGGGCCGCGGGAGCAGGACTCCGAGGGCACGGTGGACAAAGAGGAGATCCGCCAGGCCATCCAGACGGTGGTGCCGTTGATCCGCCAGTGCTTCCTGGACGTGGCCAAGCGCTACCCCGGGCCCCAGACGGTGACGCTGAAGTTCACCATCGAGGGGCAGGGGCTGACGGGCCACTTCCGGGATGGCGAGGTGGTGGACACCACCATCCAGGATCCATTCGCCCTTGCCTGCTTCCTGGACTCCCTGCTGGATGTTCGCTTCCCGCCGCCTCGTGGGGGGGGCAGGGTCACCATCACCTACCCTTTTCGCTTCGACCCGAACCCGGACGCTGGCCGTTGAGGCCCCCATCTCGTAAGGTGGTCTCGCCCACGTCCGCATGCCCGCTCCTCTCAGGTGCGCCTGACACGCCTCGCATGCCTGCCACCATCGAACAGCTCGGACCCCAGCACTCGGATGCCTTGCGCGCGTTCCTCGCGAAGGACTCGACGCACAACATCTACCTGCTGGGGCTCTTCGAGGAGTTTGGCATCGTTCCGCGCGCGGGCCGGGCGCGGTTCGCCTTCCACGGGCGCTTCGACGACAAGGGCCTGAGCGCCGCGCTCTTCGTGGGCGGTAGCGGGGGCCTGGTGGTGCCCTCCGCGAGCGATCCCACCTGCATCACCGAGATCGCCGAGCACCTGGCACCCGAGGTCCGGCTCCAGGCCTCGCTGGGCGAGAAGTCCGCGGTGGACGCGCTGCTGCGCATCCTCGGCAACAACGCCAAACCCCGGCTGTCCCGAACGCAGCGCCTGTTCGCCGTGTCCGCCGATGACCTGGGGCCCTTCACCAACCCCACCCTGCGGCTGGCCCGGGAGGAGGATCTGCCCCGGCTGATGCCGCTGGCGGTCGGGGCGGTGCGGGAGCTGCTGGAGCGCGATCCGCTCGCCGAGGATCCCCACGGCTACGAGGCGCGCGTCATGCAGCGCGTACGGGGCCGGAGGACCTACGTGCTGGAGGAGCACGGCGCCCTGGTCTTCAAGGTGGACATCGGCAGCCGCTCCCAGCACGGGGCGGAGCTGGAGGGCCTCTACACGGTGCCGAGCGAGCGCCACAAGGGCCACGCGACGCTGTGCCTGGGGCAGATCTCCCGGCACCTGCTCTCCTCGCTGCCGCGGCTCGTGCTGCGGGTGGACGAGAAGGACGAGAGCCTGGCCCGGATCGCGCGCAAGGTGGGCTTCCTGGCTGGCAGGGTCCACCGCCTGGTGCTCGTGGAATAGCCCCCACCTGCCGGCCCATTGCCGTAGATTGCCCTGCGTCGCCATGGCTCGCCCGACTCCCAGCCGCCGCCCCCTCTCCGGAGAGGGCCCCGTCCTCCTCCACGCGCCCACGGATCCCCGCTGGCTGCCGCTGGCGCTCGAGCGCTTCGACGAGGTGCTCGTCGACCACGCCCACTGCGAGAAGAAGGCCGCCGCCAACGCCCTCTCGCTGCTGCAGGCGTACCCGGAGCTGCCCGGCCTGCCGGCGCAGATGGCCCGGCTGGCGCGGGAGGAGAGCGCCCACCTGGCCCGCGTGCTGGATCTGATGGCCGCGCGCGGCCTGACGCTCAACAAGGATGCGGGAGACCCGTACGCCCAGGGGCTCCAGAAGCTCATCCGCACGCCATCCGCCGAGCGCAAGATCGACCGGCTGCTGGTGGCGGCCATCATCGAGGCGCGCTCCTGTGAGCGCCTCTCGCTGCTGGCCGAGGGGCTGGAGGATCCGGCGCTGCGCCGCTTCTATGGAGAGCTGGCGCAGTCGGAGGATGGGCACCAGTCGCTCTTCTTCCGGCTCGCGGTGACGGCCGGAGGAGACGAGGCGGCGGTGCGCGAGCGGCTGGAGGCGCTGCTGGCCCGCGAGGCCGAGGTGCTGGCCTCCATCGGCCTGCGCGCCGCCATTCACTGAGCCGCGGGGGCGGGAGCGCGCAGGCTCACCGGCGGCCGGGCGCCGGCGGCCTCCGGGCCCTTCGCGCTGAAGGGCCACACCGCCGGCACCATGAACACCAGGAAGGACACCAGCAGCGCCGTCAGCGGCGTGCCCAGCCGGAAGAAGTCCGTGAAGCGGTAGTGCCCGGGGCCGTAGACCAGCACGCAGCTCGGCTCCAGCGGGGTGATGAACGAGCAGCTCGCCGCCAGCGTGATGCCGATGGCGAACGGCCGCGCGTCCACCCCCAGCTTCGCCGCCGCGCTGATGGCCACCGGCAGCACCACGAGCGCCGCCGCCTGGTTGCTCATGGGCGCTGACAGCAGGATGGTCAGCACCATCAGCAGCGCCAGCACCGCGCGCGGCCCCCCGTACTCGCCCAGCCCCGCCACCATGCCGCCCAGGTACCTGCCCGCCCCGCTCACGTCCATGGCCACGCCCAGCGCCATCATCGAGCCGATGAGCAGCACCACCCGCCAGTCCACCCGGAACGCGATGCGCGAGTCCACGCAGCCGGTGACGATCATCGCCAGCATCCCCGCCAGCCCCGCCACCGACATCGGCACCACCTCGAGCGCTCCCGCGGCCAGCGCCCCCAGGAAGAGCAGCACCGCCAGCAGCGCCTTGGCGTAGCGTGGCGGCTGGTACTCCACGTCCGTGAGCACCAGCAGCGTCGTGCCGTCAGCCAGCTCGGAGACCCGCGAGCGCGGCCCGCGCAGCAGCAGCACGTCTCCCGCCGACAGCGGCATCGCCGAGAGCGTCTGCTCGCCGAAGATGCGCCCCAACAGCTGCAGCTTGGTGAGCCGCTGGATGGCCGGCTTGCGGTGCAGCGCCAGCGCCACCAGCCCGTAGCGCTCCACGAAGAGCACCTCCTTCAAGCTGCGCCCCACCAGCGGACTGCCCGGCGGCACGATCGCCTCCACCAGCAGCGCGTCCTTCGAGCTCAGCTCCCCATCAGCCAGCCTCACGTCCGGGCGGATCTCGATGCCCTTCAGATCCTTCACCCGGAGGATGTCCTCGCGCTTGCCCTCGATGATGATGCGCTCTTCCCCCGTCAGCCGGTACCCGGGCACCGCCGACACGGCGCTCCCCTCCCGGATGAGCCCGATCACCCGCAACCCCAGCCCCTCGGTGATCTCCGCCAGCTCTCGGCCCAGGTACTGCGAGTCCGGCGGCAGCACCGCCTCCGTGAGGTAGTCGCGCAGCGTCCACTCCCCCACGCCTGCCTGGTCCTCCCGGGCTGGCAGCAGCAGCGGCCCCAGCAGCAGCACCACCAGGATGCCCACGACCGCCACCGGCAGCCCCACCGGCGCCAGCTCCGCCACCCCGATCCCCTTCATCCCCAGCTTCTCCATGGCCGCCGAGGCCACGAGGTTGGTGGACGTGCCGTAGATGAAGATCATCCCGCCCAGCATCGACGCGTACGCCAACGGCAGCAGCACCTTGCTCTTGGGCACCTTGGCCCGGTGCGCCGCCCCGATGGCCACCGGCAGGAACGCCGCCGTCGTCACCGTGTTGGAGATGATGGACGAGAACGCCGCCACCGCGCCCATCATCGCCAGCACGAACACCTGGTGGCCGTAGCGCGCGAAGAAGGCGAGCCGCTGCCCGATCAGCTGCACCACGCCCGTGGAGGCGAGCCCCTGCGTCATCACCAGCAGGGTGAAGATGAAGATGACGGTGTCGTTGCTGAACCCCTCGAACGCCTCCTGCGGCGTGAGCACTCCCGTGAGGGCCAGCAGGCACACCACGGTCAGCGAGCTCACCTCGATGGGAAGCGTATCCAGGGAGAAGAGCACCAGCGCGACGACGACGATGCCCAGGACGATGGCGATGGTCATAGGTTGCGCCCGCCAACGTGGGGACAGGTGCGCCCCGAGGCAGCCCCTGGACGCGCCGCGACGCACTGCATCGTTGGCCAGTGGAAGCCCCTCGGCTGATAAGTGAAATAAGCAGAGCCCTGCTCGCCCGGCAGGTTCACTGCTGGACGGGTGTTGCATTTAGGGGGGCCGTTCCCGAAGTTTGACTCTCCCCTGCTTGCTACCGTCTCGCGCCCTCGCAATGGACCCGGCAAGGGGGACTTCACTTGAGACGACACGAGGACACTTCCATGGCTTCGACGCAGATGGCGGCCGTGAGCAACGCGCCGACGAAGAACCAGGCCCTGCTGAGCTGGGTGGGCCGGTGCGCGCGGATGACGCAGCCGGACCATATCGTCTGGTGCGATGGCTCCGAGGAGGAGAAGGCCCGGCTGACGGAGCAGGCGGTGAAGGAGGGCATCCTCATCCCGCTCAACCCGCAGAAGCGGCCCGGCTGCTACCTGCACCGCTCCAACCCCAACGACGTGGCGCGCGTGGAGCACCTCACCTTCATCTGCACGCCCAACAAGACGGACGCCGGCCCCACCAATAACTGGATGGATCCCGAGGAGGCGTACACCAAGCTGGGCCAGCTCTTCGACGGGTGCATGAAGGGCCGCACCCTGTACGTGGTGCCCTACGTGATGGGCCCGCTGGGCAGCCCCTACTCGAAGATCGGCGTGGAGCTCACCGACAGCATCTACGTGGCGCTCAACATGCGGATCATGACCCGCATGGGCAAGCCGGCGCTGGACATGCTGGGAGACTCGGAGGACTTCAACCGGGGCCTGCACAGCACCGGCGACGTCAACCCGGACCGCCGCTACATCTGCCACTTCCCCCAGGACAACACGATCTGGAGCTTCGGCTCCGGCTACGGCGGCAACGTGCTGCTGGGCAAGAAGTGCCTGGCGCTGCGCATCGGCAGCTACCTGGGCCGCGAGGAGGGCTGGCTGGCCGAGCACATGCTCATCCTCGGCGTCACGGATCCCAAGGGGCAGACCACGTACGTGGCCGCCGCCTTCCCGTCCGCCTGCGGCAAGACGAACTTCGCGATGATGATCCCGCCCGCCGAGTACAAGGGCTGGAAGGTGGAGACCCTCGGCGACGACATCGCCTGGATGCGGGTGGGCCCGGACGGCCGGCTGTACGCCATCAACCCGGAGGCGGGCTACTTCGGCGTGGTGCCCGGCACCAACAACAAGACCAACCCCAACGCGATGGCCACCATCTCTCGGGACACGATCTTCACCAACGTGGCCATGACGCCGGACGGGGACGTGTGGTGGGAGGGCAAGGACGGCGAGGTGCCTCCGGAGCTCACCGACTGGCAGGGCCTGCCCTGGAAGCCGGGCCAGAACAACGGGGAGAAGGCCGCGCACCCCAACAGCCGCTTCACCTCGCCGATGACGAACAACCCGGCGCTCAGCGCCAAGGCGAGTGATCCGCAGGGCGTGCCGATCAGCGCCATCATCTTCGGCGGGCGCCGCTCCAACACCGTCCCGCTGGTGATCCAGGCCTTCAACTGGACGCACGGCGTGTTCCTGGGCGCCACCATGGGCAGCGAGACGACGGCCGCCGCCACCGGCAAGGTGGGCGTGGTGCGGAGAGATCCCATGGCCATGCTGCCCTTCTGCGGCTACCACATGGGCGACTACCTCCAGCACTGGCTGGACATGCAGAAGTCCATCACCCACCTGCCGAAGATCTTCCAGGTGAACTGGTTCCGGCAGGACAAGAACGGCAAGTACCTGTGGCCGGGCTACGGCGACAACATGCGCGTGCTGGAGTGGATCGTGAGCCGCGTCCATGGCCGCGTGCCCACCCAGGAGACGCTGCTGGGCTGGGTGCCGCGCCAGGGTGACATCAACGCCCGCGGCCTGGACCTCTCGCCGGAAGCCATGGCGGAGGCCACCTCCATCAAGTCCGACGAGTGGAGGGCCGAGCTCAAGAGCCAGGAGGTCTTCTTCGAGCAGCTGGGCACCAAGGCGCCCGAGGCGCTCATGCTCCAGCGCAAGCTCCTCATCTCCCGCCTGGGCCACTAGCCTCCTCGCCCCTCCTCCAGGGGAAGCACCGAGGCCGTCCCGCCGTGTAGGCGCGGGGCGGCCTCTCGTGTCTCCAGCGCCCGGAGCTACCCGACCGGGTAGGCGCTCCCACCTCCCGCGCTCCACCCCTTCGCCCCGCGGCGAGTTCAGCGGTAGGCTTGACGCCCATGAGACTTGCTTTCCTGTTGTCGATGGCCCTGGTGCTTGGCGCTCCGGCGGCGTGGGCCCAGAAGGGGGCGAAGAGCCCCGCCGCGCTCGCGAGGGAGGGGGAGCGGCTGTACAACGCGGGCAGGTACCGCGAGGCGGCGGAGGTGCTGAAGAAGGCCCAGGCGGCTCAGCCCAACCCGAAGCTGATCTACAACATCGCCCGCTCCTATGAGCAGGCCGGCGATCTGCGCGAGGCGCTCAGCTACTACCAGCAGTACGTGGGCACCAGGACGGAGGAGACGGATGCCATCCTCCTCAAGCGCTCCGCGCTGGCCATTGACCGGCTGCGGGTGCTGCTCGACAAGCAGGAGAAGGCGGCGGCGGCGGCGGAGTCCGAGCGCAAGCGCCTGCAGGAGGAGGCGGAGGCGGCGCGGCGCAGGGCCGAGGAGGAGCAGGCCGCCGCCCGGCGCGCCGAGGAGGACGCCCGGCAGCAGCGGCTCGCCGAGCAGGAGCGCGCCATGGCCTCCTATCGCCGCTCGCGGGTGCTCGCCTTCAGCCTGGGAGGCCTGTCCGCGGCCAGCGTGGGCGCCGGCATCTTCTTCGGGCTGCAGTCGCGCAACACGCGCAAGGCCTTCGATGACGCCACCAACCTGGAGACCAAGAAGGCCAGGGCGGGCGAGACCCGCGGCAAGGCGCTGCTGGCCGACATCGGCTTCGGCGTGGGGCTGGCCGCCGCCGTCGGCGCCATCATCGTGTTCCCCAAGGAAGGGCCCCCTGCGCAAGGCGAGGTGCGGATGACGCTCGCGCCTGGCGGGCTCGGGGCCGGAATGGAGGTGAGCTTCTGATGCGCGCGCTTGGGATCCTGACCCTGTCCACCGCCCTGCTCACGGGCTGCAGCCTCACCACCGCCAGCGGGCTCACGGAGTGCGAGACCAGCGCCGACTGCGAAGACGACGAGGTCTGCACGAGCGGCTTCTGCCTGCCCCAGCCGATTGGCTGTGGCGTGAGCGAGGGCGACAGCTCACCCGACGCCGTGCAGATCGGCGCGGTGCTGCCCCTGAGCGTCTCGGCGACGAACCCGAATGCGGGCACGGACGCCTCCGAGGTGCAGGGGCTCAACGCCATCCTGCTGGCGCTGAAGTCCATCAACGAGCGCGGCGCGGCGGGCAAGAAGCTCCGCCTGCACGTCTGCGACACCGCCTTCGACACCGACCGGGCGGCGAAGCAGACCGAGTGGCTGATCACGGAGAAGAAGGTCGTCGCGCTGCTGACGGCCGGCAGCACCCAGACGCTGGCGGCCGCGGCGATCTCCCTGCCCGCGGGCGTGCTGACGATGAGCTCCAGCGCGACCTCTCCGGAGCTGACGAAGAAGGAGGACAACAGCACGCTGGGCCTGCTGTGGCGCACCTCGCCCTCGGACGTCATCCAGGGCAAGGTCATCGCCAACCTGCTCCTCACGGACCCTCGCTTCAACACCGCGCAGAAGGTGGGGCTGATCCACCTGGACGATCTCTATGGCCAGGGCCTGCGGGATGTGCTCCTCACGGAGCTGGGCTCGACCGCCAAGAACCCCACGGTCGTCAGCTACGCGCTCAAGGACGAGGCCGCGATCACCGCCGCGGTGACGGAGCTCGACCGGCAGGATCCGGATCTCACCATCGTGGTGGGCTTCGAGGATGACGCATCGCTCATCATCAAGCGCGCGGCGAACTCGACCAACCTCAAGGCCGGGAGTGGCCACCGATGGTTCTTCACGGACAGCGCCAAGGACGCGCAGCTGCTGCAGGACGCCACGGTGCGCGGGCAGATCCAGGGCGCCTATGGGACCGCCCCCGCCCAGGGAGTCGGCCTGGCCTTCAACTCGTTCCGCTCGACGTTCATCACCGACTTCAAGGCGGACCCGCTCGAGTACTCCTTCACCTCGCACAGCTATGACTCGATGTACCTGCTGGGGCTCGGGGTGGCCTATAGCCAGGGCACCTCGAACGCAGTGACGAGCCTCAAGATCGCCGAGGGGCTCACCCAGGTCTCGAACGAGGCCCTGCCCCCCATCGAGCTCGCGCCCTCCAAGTTCACGGAGACCTCGGGCGAGCTCGCGGCGGGCCGCAGCATCAACGTGGAGGGTGCCAGCGGCAGCCTTCAGTTCAACGAGGCCGGCGAGGCGCCCTCCCCCATCGAGCTGTGGCGTGTCGTGGACGACGGCTTCCAGCGCGAGGAGACGATCTCGCCTCCTCCTTGACTCGAGCGCCGCGCGCTCACCCCGCCAGCACGCGGACGAGCGCGCCGAGCGCGGCCCCGAACACCTCCGGGGGCGGCAGCAGCGACAGCACCAGGAAGGCGCCGCCCGCGAAGTCGTAGAAGTAGCCCGGCTGAACGAGCACGCCCGCCTCGAGGAGCGCCAGACACGTGGCCTCCTCGCCCGGCTCGCGGGGGATGCGCAGCACCGCGCACCACCCGCCGTGCGCGGGCACCACGCTCCAGGAGGCGCTCTCGGGCCTCGCGGCCACCAGCTGCCCGCGGTTCTCCTTCACCCGCGCCAGCAGCGCGGCCTGGAAGCGAGGGGCGTGCCCCAGGAGCGCGGGGAGCGCCTGCTGCACCGGCGTCCCCACCGAGAGGAAGGTGTCCGCCACCAGCTCCAGCCGCCCCAGCGCCTCGTCCCGCGCCGCCGAGGGCCCTCCCACGTGCGTCCACCCGAGCTTGAGGCCCGGCATTCCCGCCACCTTGGAGAGCCCGGAGAGCGAGAACGTGAGCATCGGCAACGTTCGCCCCGCCACCGTCGCCACCCGGTCCGGCTCCTCGTCCCAGGAGAACTCCGAGAACACCTCGTCGCAGATGAGCGCCAGCCCCCGCTCCTCACACACCGCCGCCAGCGCGGCCAGCTCGCCCTCGTGCAGGAAGTGGCCGGTGGGGTTGCCCGGGTTGACGACGAGCACCGCTCGGCTGCGCGCATCCCCCTCGGCAGCCACCTCTCCCACGTCCAGGCCGAAGCCATGGGCGTGCGGCAGGCGATAGGGCCGCAGCTCCACGCCCTCCAGGCGCGCGAGGTACTCGAAGAGCGGGTAGCACGGCGCGGGGACGAGCACGTTGTCCCCCGGCTCGCACAGCAGCTTGAAGAGCCACGCGTAGGCCTCGCTGGTGCTCGCGGACAGGATCAGGTGCTCGGCGGAGACGGCCACCCCGCGCGTGCCGAGGTAGGAGGCCACCGCCTCTCGCGCGGAGCGCAGGCCCGTGGGCTCCGGCGCGTAGGTGAAGGCCTCGGAGGTGGCCAGCAGCCCTGGATCAGGCAGGGGCAGCCCCGCTCGCGTGGGGTTGGACTCTGTGAGATCCACCAGCGCCTCCCCTCGGGCCCGCCGCTCCGCCAGGGCTCTGGCCAGCGGGTTCCACTCCCGAGGGAAGTCCGTGCGCGAGGAGAAGCCGCTCACAGGCCTGTCTGCAGCATCGCGTTGGCGACGCGGCGGATCAGCTCCCGGCGGATCTCCTTGCGGCAGTGCTCCACGGCCTGCTCCGGGGGCTTGGGCAACCCCGGAGCGCGCGAGCGGAGCGCCGTCCGAATGACGAGCTCAATCTTCGCTGGCTCGATCTGGAAGAGCCGGTGCCCCTCCTTCTGGAGGAAGTAGGTGAGCCCGCGCGCATCGAGGAGCTTCTGGAGGTAGCGCCTGACGTCGGTCAGGAGCGTGAGGTCGATGATGTCCGCCATTCGCGATCGAGGTTTTGGCGCAGATCAAAACACGCGTCCATTTCACGGCCGCGACACACGAAAACTTGCGCGACCTGTAGCACTCCGAACGCGCCGGAGGCCGATTTATCGGCCTCGCGCGTGATGTGGGACAAGGGGCCTCAGCGCCGCACGGAACGCCGCGTGGCGACGGCGCGCGTCTCGCAGGAAGGAAACTGGACCGAGCACGCGAATGCCATGTCGCTCTTCCAGCAGCAGGCGGTTGTCGCGCTCGGAGGGCTCCCGGGTGGGCGTGCTCCGGCTCAGCAGCACGGCGCGCACCGCCAGCCCGCGATCAGCCAGGGCCCTCAGCGACAGGGCGGTATGGTTGAGCGTCCCCAGGCCCGCCCGCGCCACCAGCAGCACGGGGAGCCGCAGCGCGCTGATCAGGTCGATGATGTCGCGCCGCGAGTCGATTGGGACGAAGAGGCCCCCAGCCCCCTCGACCACCACGGGGCCCTGCCGCAGGCGCTCCCACGCCGCGAGCGTGGTGCTCCAATCCGGCTCCAGGCCGAGCCTGCGCGCGGCCACCCCGGGGGCGAGCGGCGCACGGAAGCGGTGCGGGCAGAGGACCTCCACGGGCAGCTCGCTCCGGGCCGCCGCCCGCATCGCGAGCGCATCGACCGGGGCCGCCAGGGAGGAGCACCCGCTCTCGTAGGGCTTGAAGCCCTGGGGCCGCAGGCCCGCGTCCACGAGCAGGGACAGCAGGGCACAGGACGCCTGCGTCTTTCCCACGCCGGTGTCCGTGCCCGTGACGAAGATCTGGAACGGCCCCTCCGGGCCCTCCGAGAGGGGATCAGGAGGGAGCGGCTCCGGGGTGCTATCCGCCACGGCGCACTCCGAGTTGGCGCAGCACTTCCAGCGCGAAGTCGATGTGCCCCTCGGTGTGGCCCGCGGAGAGGCAGAAGCGCAGGCGGCTGGTGCCCTCGGGGACAGTGGGGGGGCGGATGGCCTTCACGAGCAGGCCCCGCTCCCGGCAGCGGCGCGCGGCCTCCAGGGCCTGGTCCGGATCGCCGAGGATGACGGGGAAGATGGCGCTGCGAGGCTCGGCGGGCAGGCCCAGGGCGCGCAGGCCCGCGGAGAAGCGGCGGATGTTGCGCCAGAGCCGCTCTCGAAGGGGTGCATCCCCCTCGACGAGCTCCACGGCCGCCTCGGCGGCGGCACACAGGGCAGCGGGCAGCGAGGTGGAGAAGATGAAGGGGCGCGCGCGATTGAGGAGCAGGTCCGCCACGGCGCGCGAGGTGGCGACGTAGGCGCCCAGGCACCCGAAGGCCTTGCTCAGCGTTCCCATGCGCAGCTCCACCTCCGCGCCCAGCCCCAGCTCCTCACACAGGCCGGCGCCCCGGGCGCCGAGCACGCCCGTGGCGTGGGCCTCGTCGACCATCAGCGCGGCGCCGTGCTCGCGACAGGCGGCGAGGATGTCTCGCAGCGGAGCGACGTCCCCATCCATGGAGAAGACCGTGTCGGTGACGACGAGCTTGCGGCGCGCGGGCGTCTCCTTCAGGGCCCGGGCGAGCGCCTCGGCATCCGCGTGGGGGTAGACGATGACGCGCGCGCGGGACAAGCGGCAGCCGTCCACCAGCGAGGCATGGTTGAGGGCATCGGAGAAGACGGCGTCCCCGGAGCCCACGAGGGCGGGGATGATGCCGGTGTTGGCGGCGAAGCCCGTGTTGAACAGGAGGACGGCCTCGGCGCGCTCGAAGGCCGCGAGCCGGGCCTCCAGGCGCTGGTGCGCGGCGGTGTCTCCCACGACGACGCGGCTGGCGCCCGTGCCCACCCCATGGCGCTCCAGCCCGGCCATGGCGGCGGCGCGCACGGTGGGCGAGGAGGCCAGGCCCAGATAGTCGTTGGAGGAGAAGTTGATGAGCGCCTCGCCGCCCGCGCGCACCACGGGGCCCTGGGCGGACTCCAGCGGCTCCAGGAAGCGGCGCAGGCCGCGCGCGGCGAGGGCCTCCAGCTCCTCCCGCGCCCACGCCGTGGCGATCCCCTCCCGCTCCGGGCGGGAGCCAGCCTCAGGGGGCTTCGCTTCTGCCATCACGCGCCGGGTGCCGCAGGTTCGGCTCGAGCGGCCGGATGCCAGCCTTCTCGAGCAGGGCCATGTCCTGGGTGTACTCGGGGTTGCCGGTGGTGAGCAGCTTCTCGCCGAAGAAGAGCGAGTTGGCGCCCGCGAGCATGCACAGCAGCTGCGCCTCCTCGTTCATCTGCATGCGGCCGGCCGACAGGCGCACCATGGACAGGGGCATGAGCAGGCGCGCGGTGGCGATCGTACGCACCATCTCCACCGTCTCCACGCGCTTCTGCTCGGCCAGCGGCGTGCCCTCCACCGCCACCAGCGCGTTGATGGGGACGGACTCGGGGTGGACCTCCTGGTTGGCCAGGGTCATCAGCAGCTTGCAGCGATCATCCACGGACTCGCCCAGGCCGATGATGCCGCCCGAGCACACGGAGATGCCGGCCTTGCGCACGCGCTCCAGGGTGTTGAGCCGATCCTCGTAGGTGCGCGTGGAGATGATGTCGCCGTAGTGCTCGGCGGAGGTGTCCAGGTTGTGGTTGTAGGCGGACAGGCCCGCCTCGCGGAGCCGCCGGGCCTGGCTCTCGGTGAGCATGCCCAGCGTGGCGCATGCCTCCATGCCGAGCTTGCGCACGCCCTGGACCATCTCCAGGACGCTGTCGAACTGGGGGCCGTCCTTCACCTCGCGCCAGGCGGCGCCCATGCAGAAGCGGGTGGCACCGGCGGCACGAGCCCGGGCGGCGGCCTCCAGCACCTCCTGCACGGCCATCAGCTTCTCGGCCTGGACACCCGTCTTGTAGCGCGCGGCCTGGGGGCAGTAGGAGCAGTCCTCCGGGCAGCCCCCTGTCTTGATGGAGAGCAGCGAGCACAGCTGCACCTTGTTGTCCTGGAAGACGGCCCGGTGCACCGTCTGCGCCTCGTGGACCAGCTCCAGCAGGGGCAGCTCGTACAGGGCACGCACCTCCGGCAGCGTCCAGTCGTGGCGGACGGTGACCCCCGGGGGCGGCGCGGCGAAGTGGGCGTGGCCGTGGAAGGACTCGGCGGCGTCGAACATGAGCTCCTCGGTTGGGCGAAGGGCGCAACCTGCGCGGACGCCGGGGCCCTTGTCAACAAGGACCGGTGCCCCCAGCCTCGGGAGCACCGGTCCCCGTCACCCCTCCCGGCCGCGAGCCCGTCAGACTCGGACGCGCCTGCTGCGGCCGGCCAGGCCTACGAGGAAGAGCACCAACATCGCGCCGATCACCGAGAAGATCAGCCCCGAGGGATGGAGATCCCACATGCGGCCATCACTGCGGAAGAACGAGCCGATGAAGCCACCCACGAAAGAGCCGGCGATGCCGATCAGCATGGTGGCGATGAGCCCCATGGACTGATTGCCCGGCAGCAGCGCGCGCGCGATCAGGCCCGCCAGCAGACCAATCACCAGGAACGCGAGAATACTCATGACACAACCTCCTTGACTGGAGAGCACCGCGTCGTGCGGCGCCTGTTCGGTAGAAACGTGGGGCGCTCCCTTGCCTGGGACAACTTGACAGCCGCCCTTGGACCGCGGGCGCTCCCCTGCCCGCCCGCTCCACGAACGGCTGCCTGCTCCCAGGGTGGCCGAGGCCTTCGAAAAGAGAGGGAAACGTCAGAGGGACGGGCTAGAGAACCCTACCCATGGCGAAGGCAAAGACGCACTACACCTGCCAGGCATGCGGGTACCAGACGGCGAAGTGGCTCGGGAAGTGCCCGGACTGTGGCGCCTGGAGCTCGCTGCTGGAGGAGACGGAGACGAAGGTGGACGAGAAGCGCCCGGCCTGGGGCGCCTCGGGAGGGGCCTCCAAGCCGGTGCTGCTCAAGGACATCAGCGGGGAGGTGGAGGCGCGCCGGCGCACGGGGATCGCCGAGTTCGATCGGGTGCTCGGCGGGGGGGTGGTGGACGGCTCGCTGGTGTTGCTCGGGGGAGATCCGGGCATCGGCAAGTCCACGCTGCTGCTGGCGGCGCTGGACCGGCTGGCGCGACACGGGCCGGTGCTCTACGTGTCCGGCGAGGAGAGCCTGCGGCAGACGAAGATGCGCGCCGAGCGGCTGCGCGTGGAGAGCGGCTCCATCCACCTGTTCGCGGAGACGGACGCGAACCGGGTGCTCGGCGCGGCGGAGGGCCTCAAGCCCACGGCGCTGGTGGTGGACTCGATCCAGACGATGTACCTGCCGGAGCTGGGCAACGCGCCGGGCAGCATCACCCAGGTGCGAGAGGTGGCCGGGCGGCTGATGGCGTACGCCAAGCGCACGGGGGTGCCCACCTTCATCGTGGGCCACGTGACGAAGGAGGGCTCCATCGCCGGCCCGCGCGTGCTGGAGCACATGGTGGACACCGTCCTCTACTTCGAGGGCGAGCGCGGCCACCCCTTTCGCATCCTGCGGGCGCACAAGAACCGGTTTGGCTCCACGAACGAGATCGGCGTCTTCGAGATGAAGGGGCTGGGGCTGGTGGAGGTGCCGGATCCGTCCGCGCTCTTCCTGGCGGAGCGGCCGGCGGGCAAGTCCGGCAGCGTGGTGACGTCCACGCTCAACGGTACGCGGCCGCTGCTGGTGGAGGTGCAGGCGCTGGTGGCGCCCACGGGCTACGGCACGGCGCGGCGCACGGCCATCGGCGTGGACGGCAACCGCGTGGCGCTGCTGGCGGCGGTGCTGGAGAAGAAGGAGGACATCCCGCTGGTGGGGTGTGATCTCTTCGTCAACGTGGCGGGCGGCATGCAGCTGTCCGAGCCCGCGTGTGATCTGGCTGTCTGCGCGGCATTGGTGTCCAGCCTGCAGAACCGGCCCATGGATCCGCAGACGTTGGTGCTGGGCGAGGTGGGCCTGGCCGGCGAGGTGCGCGCGGTGGGCCAGGTGGAGCCCCGGCTGGCCGAGGCGGTGAAGATGGGCTTCCAGCGCGTGGTGCTGCCGAGCGGCAGCGCCCGGCGCCTGGAGGAGACGAAGCTGAAGGTGGTGGGCGTGGAGACGCTCGGCGAGGCGCTGAGCGCCATGTTCGACTGAGCCGAGGCAAATTGAGAGCGAGCAATCCCTCATAAGTGGGATTGCAGCCCCCCCCCGCATCGCCTGTATAACCCACCACTCCTCACCTACCCATTGGAGGCTCAAGTGCGGCGACTTCTGTGTGTTGTGGCTCTGTGTACGATTGGGCTCACGGCTTGCGGTACGGATTACACCGAAGCGAATGAAGCGAACGAAGCGTTCGAGACCAGCCGTCAGGGGCTCGCCTGCGTGACCGGCACCGGCGAATGCCCTGGCGACACGGTCTGCGCCTACTTCCAGGATGACCCATACGCGGAATACGAGGGGCTTTGCCGCCCTCCCTGCATCAACGGCACGTGCCAGAATTCCAACCAAATCTGCTGCACGCACCCCACCGGCCCGTCGTACTGCAACTGGGCCTGTCTATAGCACTGTAACGAAGGCGGACCCGCTGGCCTGGATCCAGGTTGATCGAGGCCAGCCACTCAGGATCAGTTCGAGCGCTCGTGGAGCCTCTGACATTGCGCTGAGCGCCATGTTCGCCTGAGCGCCGAAGACCGCCGCGGCGACTCCTGTCGGGACTATGCCCTGGGCGCGATCGGCGCCTACGAGTTGCTCCCGCGGCTCACGGCAGCACGGCCGGGAAGCGCAGCACCACCGCGTGAGGCGGTGCCCCATTGGTCACGCGAAGCGTGATGCGCGCATCTCCTCCCAGGCCGCGGCCGGTGAAGTAGGCCATCGAGCGCGCCGTTCCACTCACACCACTCTCGAGCGAGCCGGTCCCCAGGACCTGCCACGTTCCGTCGCGCAGGTTGAAGGTGTCGTAGTCGTAGCCAGCGATCGCGTTGGCATGGTCCAGCCTCAGCGCCGCGGCCCAGTCCATCATCAGCTCGGCGAACGGCATGCCCGTGTGGGCCTCGATGTTGGCGATCCCCGTGCTCGGGCCCTCCATCCAGTTCCGCCAGAAGTTGTCATGCCCCATGAGCTGCGCCACGCGCCACACGAACAGGAAGTTGTAGCCATAGGTGCAGATGCGCTCTCCGTACTGGCTCGGCTGCTCCGGGTACACGACGCGGAAGGCGTGCGGAGTGGCCAGGCAATTGCTCGCATAGGGCTGCACCAGCTGCACCTCGGTGCCGAGCCCCGCCAGCTGCTGGGCCGCCATGGCGCTGGCCTCTTCGATCCACGGCTCCTCCGAGGACGTGCTCGATGCCAGGCGGCGGCCCACCGCGATCAGGTGCTTGAGCTCGTGCACCATGACGGAGGGCATGAGCTTGCCGAAGTACTCGGCGCGCGGCACGCCCGAGCTGCCCGGGCTGGCCGCGTAGAAGATGTCACCCTCGTTGCTGCGCTTGCCCCACCACCGCACCGTGTCGCTGTCACTGAAGAAGTCGACCGGGTGCACGTAGCCGTACAGGTTGTCCTGGCCGACCCGGCGGCTGAAGACGATGATGATCTTCTCGTTGGCATCGAGGTCGGCGACCTCTCCGAAGTAGCGCAGATCCGTCGGCATGACCTTGCTCTCGAAGTCGGCCATGAGGCCTTGCAGCTCGCCCGGGCCGAGCTCCGCCACATCCTCGTTCTGCACGAACCAGTAGGCATGCTCACTCACGCTCTTGACCGTGGCGGTGATGCGCTCCTGCTGGGAGTCCACCCCCACCCAGAAGTCGCAGACCTTGACGTCCACGGTGTAGGGCCCCGGGCAGTTCCTGAAGGCCGCCTGGACGGCCTGGGCCGTGCCCTTGGCCATCAGCGGCTGGACTCCCGCGCGCCGCAGCGTCTCCACTCCCTGCTGCCCCTGCTCCAAGTGCCTCAGGTGAGCCTCGCGGCGCGCCAGGGCCTCCTCTCGGGCGCTGGCCTGGACGAGCTCCGCCTCCCGTGGCGACGGTGCGTCAGGAGGCAGCAGCCCCTGCGCTGACACGCCGGTGGTGCTGAGGGTGAAGTCCAGCCCATCCGCCGAGGGGTACTGGCTGGCGTGCACCGGGATGACGACCACGCGCTCGGCGATGGACAGGCCCTGGAGGGTGACGGTGGCCGAGCCGTCGACGAAGTCCGCGGGGCGCACGAACACCACGCCCGGCGGCTGGGGCCTGCCGCCCTTCAGCCTCAGCGGTACGTTCGCGTTCTCCAGCGGCGGGGCCACCACCGCCGCCTCGAGGCCCCCCGTCGAGTAGACCCCCTCATAGTCGCCGGTGTCCGCCTGGGTGTTTCCGTTGAGATCCTTGAAGGCGCTGAGGAGGTACTGGCCTGGAGTGAGCCCCTCGAAGCTGAACATGCCGCTGGCGCCAGTGCCCCGGACGACCACCTGCCGGGTGCTGGCGTGGCCTGGAGCGCACTGGCCGTTGCTCACGAAGCATGCCGTCACCTGCGTGCCGTCGACATCGCCACCGGCGGGCGCGGACACCTTGCCGCTGATGAAGTTGCTCGCGGTGAGCACCACCGACAGGGTGAAGTTGATCCCGCGCATCGGCGGCCTGAGGTACAGCGGGCTCTGCCGGCCGCCGTAGATGCCGTCGTAGTCGTCGGTGTCGACCACGCCGTTGGCGTTGTTGTCCTTGGAGGCCATGAGCACATACGCGCCCGTAGCCAGGCCCTCCACGAGGAACTCGGCGCTCGCGCCCTCCCCCTGGACGACCACGGACCGCGTGTTGGGAGACTCGAGGTCGCACTGGCTGTCCACGGTGAAGCAGGCCGTGACCTTCGTTCCCGCGACGGCGCCACCGTTGGGGACCGTCACCGCCCCGCTGAGTGTCCCCGGCGCCAGCGGGTTGGGATCGACAGGCTTCGGCTCGTCGTCGTCCTTCCCCGGACACGCGGCGAGAGTCAACACCACCAGGACCCCTGGCACCCACCGCACGGCCCGCTGACGCATCGCTCGCTCCCCTGGAAGCCGTGGGGGGCGGACCACGCTCCTCGCGCCTCGCGGCAGGAGCACGCCCTTCCCAGGCGAGCGCGATACTACTCAGGCTCCGGCGAGGGTGTCAGCCCGCCGCCCTGGCCTGACGGTGCGCGTGGGAGAGGGCCTCCTGGGCACTCGGGGCCGTGTCGCGGCTGCCCTCATCCGCCCTCCGCGGGAGTGGGTGGTTGCGATGCGGGGGGATTCAGCAGGGCCTTCGCGGCCTCCACCGCGGCATGTGTCCCTGCCAGCGCGAGGAGATCCCCCGCCTTGAGCACCTCCTGGGCCGTGGGCACGGAGACGTCCGCCCCCTCCCGGTGGATGGCCAGGACGGTCGCCCCCGTCAGCCCGCGGAGGTTCAACGCCGCGAGCGTCTTCCCTACCGCGGGGCTCGTCTCCTCGAGTTGCACAGGCGTGGGCGCACCGAGGCCGGGGAGCAGCCCGCGGACCTGCTCCAGCTCTCCATGCTCGGCGCCCGGGGCCTTCGCGTGTGACTGGGTGGCGAGGGCCTCCACGATGACCTGTGCGCCAGCCCGGACGTGCCCCTGCAGATTCCTGGCGCTGCGCCAGAAGGCAATGCCCAGCACGACCAGGAGCGCCAGCACGAGCAGCGGCGCCGTGAAGCCGCGGACGAAGGGCTGCGTGACCGCGATCACCGGAGTCCCCACGAGGAGGACGATGATCACCTGCAGCGTGAGGACGAGGACGTGCCGAGGGGCCGCCGCCAGGTCCATCCTCCCCTCCGCCCGGAGCGGGAGCGCCACCAGCGACAGCGTCCCCGCGAGGCGACGCGCGACCTGGACGATGCCCAGGAGGAACGGCAGCGCGAGGAGGATGGCGCCTCCGATGATGAGCTTCTCCGCCAGCCCCTGGCTGACGCCCGCCGCGTCCTCCAGGAGCAGGGAGATCTTCTCGAGCGAGAGGGAGGTGCCCACCACCAGCGCCACGAGCAGCGCCGCGTCGATGAGCAGCTGCCCCACGAGCCGCCGGATGCTGGCGCCGAGCGTGTGCCGCCGGGGGGCCTCTCGGAGCTGCTCGACCCAGCTCCCGTACAGCGTGGCGAACGTCTGGAGAGGCTTGGGCAGCTTCCGGTCCACGAAGCTCGCCACGGGGCCCGCGGCGCGGATGAGCATGGGCGTGGTCAGCGTGGTGATGGCCGAGACCGCCACCGCGATGGGATAGAGGAACTCCCCGGTCGCCTTCAGCGACAGCCCCAGGCTCGCGATGATGAACGAGAACTCGCCGATCTGCGCCAGGCTCATCCCCGCCTGCACGGAGGTGCGCGTCCCGTTGCCGGTGAGGAAGGCGCCCACGGAGACGCTGATGACCTTGCCGAGGACGACCACGACCGTGAACACCAGGATGGCGACCCAGTAGCGCGCGATGATCGCCGGGTCGATGAGCATCCCCACGGACACGAAGAAGATGGCCGCGAAGATGTCCTTCACGGGCTGGACGAGGTGCTCCACCACCTTCTCCTCTCCGGACTCCGCGACGAGCGAGCCGGCCAGGAAGGCGCCCAGCGCCACCGAGTACCCAAACGCCTGGGCCAGCAGCGCGATCGCGAAGCACACGCCGACGCTGGCCACCAGCGTCGTCTCCGGGCGGTTGAGCCGGATGACCGCGCGGATGGCTCGGGGGACAATCAGCAGCCCGATCGCGACCAGCCCGACGAGGAACGCCAGGAGGCGGCCGAGGGTGAGCGCCAGGTCTCCGGCCGAGAGGCCGCTCCCCGTCGAGATGCCCGTCAGCATCGCCATCAGCAGAATCGCGATGAGATCCTCGACGATGAGCACGCCGACGACGAGCTCGCGGAGCTTTCCGCGGATCCCCTGCTCGTCGAACGCCTTGGCGATGATCGTCGTGCTGGAGATGGCGATGAGCGCCCCCGCGAAGATGCTCTCCAGCGGGGTCCACCCGAAGGCGCGGCCCACCACGAAGCCGAGCCACACCATGACGCTGCACTGGATGACGGCCGTGAGGCCCGCCGTGGGCCCCACGGCGAACAGCTTGCGCAGGCTGAACTCCAGCCCGAGTGAGAACATGAGGAGGATGACGCCCAGCTCCGAGAGCACCTGGACGGTGCCCGGGTCCGCGATGAGCGGGATGGGCACGTAGGGGCCGACGATGAGGCCAGCGAGGATGTAGCCGAGGACGACAGGCTGGCGCAGCCGCTGGAACAACACCGTCGTCACCGCGGCGACGCACAGGACCACCGTGATGGCCTTCAAGAACTCGTGCGCGGTGTGCATGGATTCACCCCATGAGGTGAGGATGGGCATGCGACGGGGCAGTCCCCATCGCTGAGGTGGGAGTCGAAAGTCGGGCCAGCATCCTTACCCGTAAAGCGATTCCGACGCCTGCCGCGCGCGCCCTACTCGTCCTCGCGTTGGCCGAACATGAGGCGCAGGAAGGGCAGATCCTCCGAGCGGGAGAAGACATAGACGTGGTCCCCCGCCTGGAGGACCGTGTCCCCCTTGGGCGCCAGCAGCTCCAGGCCCCGGACGATGAGCATGGCGGCGGACTCGGGCGGGAACGGGAGCTCCGAGATGCGCGCGCCGGCCGTGGCCGAGGCCGCGTCGATGTAGAAGGCGCTCAGCTCGCCGTTGAGGAGCTGGGTGGAGGCGATCTCCAGGACGGCGGGCGGCGGCTCGGGAACGTTGGCCGCCAGCCCCAGCTTGCGTGTCACCCACGGCACCGTCGCCCCGGGGATGAAGCCGTTCACCACGACGATGAAGAAGACGATGTTGAAGATCGCCTGGGCCCCCTGCGCTCCCGCCAGCACCGGGAAGGTGGCCAGGATGATGGGCACCGCGCCCCGCAGCCCCACCCACCCCGTGTAGAGGATCTCCCCCGCCGGGAAGCGGAAGGGCAGCAGGCACAGGAGTACAGCCACGGGGCGGGCGATGAAGGCCAGGAAGAGGCTCAGGCCCAGCCCCACCCAGGCCACCTCGAGCAGCTGCTCGGGGTAGACGAGCAGCCCCAGCACCAGGAACATCGCCACCTGGGAGAGCCACGCGAGCGCGTCATGCACCCGGAGCAGGCCCGTGCGGTAGCGCAAGGTCTCGTTGCCGAGGAGGACGCCCACCACGTACACGGACAGGAAGCCGCTGCCATGAAAGAGCGTGGGCAGCCCGAAGGCGAGGAAGGCCAGCGCCAGCGTCATCACCGGGTAGAGGCCCGCCGCCTGGAGGCGCAGGCGCTTGAGGAGCTGACGCCCCCCCCAGCCGAGCGCCAGGCCCAGCCCTCCGCCCACCACCATCTGCACCACCGCGTCCAGCAGCAGCCGCCAGCCCAGGCCCTCCCCCTGCAACAGGTTCTGCGTGAGGGCCATGGTGAGGATGACGGCCATTGGATCATTGAGGCCGGACTCCAGCTCGAGCGTCGTGCCCACGCGGCGCTTGAGGTGCAGCCCGCTGCCGCGCAGCACGGAGAAGACGGCCGCCGCGTCCGTGGAGGAGACGATGGCGCCCAGCAGGAGGGCCACGGGCCAGGAGAAGCCGAACACCAGGTGGGCCGCGAGCGCCAGGATGGCCGCCGTGGCCACCACACCCACCGTGGCGAGGAGGGAGGCGGGGCGGATGGCGGCGCGGACGGCGGCCAGGGGGGTGTTGAGGCCACCATCAAAGAGGATGAGGACGAGCGCCACCGTGCCCAGGCGGAAGGCGAAGCCGTAGTCACTGAACTCGATGCCCCCCGGCCCATCCGAGCCGGCGGCCATGCCAATGCCCAGGAAGAGCATCGCCACGGGCAGCCCGAAGCGCCCCGAGGCGCGGCTGAGCAGGACGCTCAGCCCCATCAGCAGGCCCGCGACGACGAGCAGGAAGGCGGTAGGCAACGGTTCCATCGAAGGCCCTCCGAATACCTCACCCTTGCCCCCGCGGCGCCATGAGATTGTTCCCCGACCTGCCCCTGTGCAATGAGGAGGACATGTCCTTCCTCCCGCAGGCCCTGGTCTTCCTCGCCGCCGCCGTGGTGGCGGTCCCCCTCTTCAAGCGGCTCGGGCTGGGCTCGGTGCTGGGCTACCTGGCCGCGGGGATGATCATCGGCCCGTGGGGCATCGGCGTCATCTCGGACGTGGAGAGCATCCTCCACTTCGCCGAGTTCGGCGTGGTGCTCCTGCTCTTCCTCATCGGGCTGGAGCTGCAGCCCTCGCGGCTCTGGGAGCTGCGCAAGTCGGTGTTCGGGCTGGGTGGCATGCAGGTGCTGGGCACCGGAGCGCTGCTGACGGCCGCGGGGCTGCTGCTCGGGCTGAAGCCGACCACCGCCGTCATCATCGGGCTGGGCCTGTCCCTGTCCTCCACCGCCTTCGCCCTCCAGCTGCTGGCCGAGAAGAACGAGCTGCCCACGGAGTACGGGCGGGCCTCCTTCGGCATCCTCCTGTTCCAGGATCTGGCCGTCATCCCGCTGCTGGCCCTGCTGCCCATCCTGGGCGCCTCCGACACCCCGTCCACCGAGCCGGCGTGGCTCTCCGCCCTCAAGGGCGCCGGCGTGCTGATCGCCGTCGTCCTGGCGGGCCGCTACGTGCTGCGCCCCGTCTTCAAGCTGGTGGCCTCGTTCCACAGCCAGGAGCTGTTCACCGCCACGGCGCTGCTGCTCGTCATGGGCACCGCGGCGCTGGTGAGCGCCGTGGGGCTCTCCATGGCCCTGGGCGCGTTCCTCGCCGGCGTCCTCCTGGCGGACTCGGAGTTCCGCCATGAGCTGGAGGCGGACATCGAGCCCTTCAAGGGCCTGCTGCTGGGCCTGTTCTTCATCGCCGTGGGCATGTCGGTGAACATCGGCCTGGTCTCCACCAGCCCGCTGCTAGTCACCGGCCTGGTGCTGGGGCTGGTGGCGATCAAGGCGGTGGCGCTCTTCGCCATCGGCCGGTGGACCTTCGGAGGCTCCGAGCAGGCCCTGAGCATGGCCATCGTCATCTCCCAGGGCGGCGAGTTCGCCTTCGTACTCTTCCGGCTCGCGGTGGACTTCCAGGTGATGGAGGGCTCGCTGGCGGACCTGATGGTCGTGGTGGTCAGCCTCTCCATGGTCACCACCCCGCTGCTGTTCACCGCCTACGCGCGGTGGCTACGCCCCCGCTTCCAGAAGAAGGTCCACCGCGAGTTCGACGTGGCCCCCGAGCAGGACAACCCCGTCATCATCGCCGGCATGGGGCGCGTGGGGCAGGTGGTGGCTCGCCTCCTGCGGGCCAGGCGCATCGGCTTCACCGCCCTGGACGCCAGCCCCGAGCACATCGACTTCCTCAAGCGCTTCGGCAACAAGATCTACTACGGCGACGCCTCCCGGCTGGACCTGCTGCGGGCCGCCCGCGCGGACAAGGCGAAGGTCTTCGTGCTGGCCATTGACGACATCGAGGCCTCCGTGCGGACGGCGGAGACCGTCATCCAGCACTTCCCCCACCTCACCATCTTCGCGCGCGCCCGCAACCGCCAGCACAGCTACCGGCTGCTGAACATGGGCATCCAGCACGTCATCCGCGAGACCTGGGTCTCCAGCCTGGAGATGGCCAGAGAGGTGCTGGAGGATCTGGGGTACTCGTACTCGGAGAGCCGGAGGACTCTGGAGCGCTTCCGGCAGCATGATGAGGAGCTGCTGCTGGCCACCTACCCGTACCACAAGGACGAGAAGAAGCTCGTCGAGATGGCGGCCCAGGCGCGCAAGGAGCTGGAGAGCCTCTTCGAGCAGGACGCCAACGAGCAGAAGAAGGTGGGCTGAGCCGCGCGCCATGAGTGGCCCTCCTCCTCCCACCGCTGGCCTGCGCGGCGCCCTGGGCTCGCTCTCGGCGCGGCTGCTGCTGGCCTTCCTCGTGCCCACGCTGGCCCTCTTCGGGCTCACCGGCACGGCGGGCTACACGCTGGCGCGCGCGAGCCTGGAGGAGGAGCTGGGGCAGAGCCTGTCCGCCGTCGCCGCCGCCGCCGCCAGCCAGGTGAACGGGGAGCGGATGCTCACCATCGAGCCCGGGGACGATCTCCAGGGCACGCGCACCTGGCGCAACCTCACGCGGCTGCTGAGCGAGGTGCAACAGGCCAGCGGCGTGCGCCGCGTGTTCGTCGTGGACGTGCAGGGGCGCGTGCGGGCGGACGTGGGCGGCGGGCTGCCCGTGGGCGTGGAGGCGCCGGAGCTGGCGAGGGATCGGCTGGAGCTGGCGCGGGTGTTCGCCGGGGAGCGCGCGGCCAGCCAGGTGCTCTTCACCGGCTCGGACGGGCGGCTCTACAAGACAGGCTATGCGCCGGTGCGCCAGGCGGACACGGTGGTGGGCGCGGTGGCCGTGGAGGGCAGCGCCGCCTTCTTCGGCCCGCTGGCGCGGCTGTCCCGCACCTTCGCGGTGGCCACCGGGGTGGCCCTGGCGGTGCTGGCGGCGGTGGCGGTGCTCACGGCCCGGGGGCTGGCCCGCCCGCTGCGCCGGCTGATGGACTCGGCGCTGCGCATCGGCCGGGGAGACCTGACGACGCCCGTGCCGCCGGAGCCCACCCGGGAGATCGGCGTGCTCGCGCGCGAGCTGGAGGTGATGCGCGGGGCGCTGGAGAGCCGGGATCGCCAGCTCAAGCTGATGCTGGCCGGGGTGGCGCACGAGGTCCGCAACCCGCTGGGCGGCATCGAGCTCTTCTCCGGCCTGCTCGCCGAGGATCTCCGGGCTGGCAGCTCCACCGAGGCCGAGGGGCACGTGGCGCGCATCCAGCGCGAGGTGGCGTACCTCCAGCGCATCGTCGAGGACTTCCTGGCCTTCGCCCGCGAGCAGCCGCTGGCCCGCGCGCCGGTGGAGGCCCCCGCGCTGCTGGCGGGCGCGTGCGAGCTGCTGGCCGCGGAGGCCGAGGCCCGGGGCGTGAAGGTGGAGGTGGAGGCGGCCCCCGCCCGGCTGGAGGCGGACGGGAGCCTGCTGACGGCCGCGCTGGTGAACCTGGTGAAGAACGCGGTGCAGGCCTCGCCCCAGGGCGCGCGGGTGCGGGTGACGGGCCGGGCGGAGGCGGCGCGCTACGCCATCCAGGTCCACGACGCGGGGCCCGGCATCCCCGAGGCCGAGCGCGAGCGCATCTTCGAGCCCTTCTTCACCACTCGGGAGAAGGGCACGGGGCTCGGCCTGCCGCTGGCGAGGAAGATCGCCCGAGCGCACGGCGGGGAGCTGGAGCTCACCTCCACGCCGGGCGACACCACGTTCACGCTGAAGCTGCCGCTGGGCGCGGCGGGCCCCGGGTAACCAGGGGCCTCAGTTCACGGTGAACTGCCGGGCCATCTCGCTCACCTCGGTGGACACGGACTCCAGTGTGCCGGTGGCCTGCTGGGTGGACTCGAGCCGCCGGAGCGTCCCGTCCATGATCTGCGACAGGTCCGCGATGGCGCTGAAGATCTGCGAGATGCCCGCGTTCTGCTGATTGACGGCCGCGACGATCTGCCGCATCGCGGACGAGTTCTCCTGCGAGAGGCGGGACAGCTCGCGCAGGCTGTTGCTGGAGGCCTTCATCCGCTCCAGGCCGCCCTGGATGTCCCGCGAGCCCTGCTCCACCATGGTGGCCGCGGCGCGGATGGCGCCGATGACTTCGCCCAGGATGGTGCGGATGCGCGTGGTGCTCTTGACGGACTGATCGGCCAGCGCGCGGATCTCCCGGGCCAGCACGGCGAACCCCTTGCCGTTGTCCCCGGCCCGCGCCGCCTCGATGGCGGCGTTGACGGCCAGCAGGTTGGACTGGTCCGCCATGTCCTTCACGGCCTCGGTGATCTCGCCGATCTGCGTGGCGCTCTCCGCCAGCCGGTTGAGCTTCACCTGCATGGCGTCCACGAAGCCTTGGATGGTGGACAGGCCCTGCATGGACTGCTCGATGGCGGCCTCGCCCTCGTGGCCCAGCTCCTCGGCGCGCCGCGCCACCCGGAGCATGGCCTCGGCGCGCTCGGACGTCATCTGCGAGGTGTGCTTGATCTCCTGCGAGGTGACCTGCGTCTCCTGGATGGCCGCGGCCTGCTGGTTGAGGCTCTGCTGCTGCTCGTTGTTGGCCTCGCTCAGCTCCTTGCCCGCCGCCACCAGCCGAGAGGCCGAAGAGGCCAGCGTCTCGGGGATCTGCCGCAGCTTGGAGAGCACGGAGTTCAGGGCGAACGACAGATCGCCAATCTCATCGGTGGAGACCCACTCGGGAGAGGAGATCCGCCCCGCCGCCAGCCCCTCGATGGCCTTGCCCACCGCGCTGGCGCCCTGCGCCTGCCGGCGCGCCAGCATCCACGCGGTGATGGTGGGCAGGATGAGGGCGAGCACGGCGATCCACGGCAGCACCAGGGCCAGATCCGAGAAGAGCGAGCCGCCCAGGCTCTGGATCTTCTCCTCGGAGGCCCCGGCCGCCAGCAGCTCCGCCCGGAGCGAGTCCCGCAGCTCCAGCAGCTTCACCACCACCACGCAGCTACAGGCCATCAGCGTGGCGACGATGGAGGCGATGAAGGAGAAGGGCAGGAACCAGGCCTGGCGCGGCCAGAACACGCCCGAGCCCTGGAGTTGGAGCGACTCGTGAAGCTTGCGCTCCTCCATGGCCTGCGGCAGGCACAGCTTCTCCAGGCTGATCCCGAAGGGGAAGGCCACCACCACGCCGAAGCACAGCGCGATCAGGGTGCCCAGCAGGACGCGCAGCGGCCCCACCTCGTGCTCCACCGTGAGGCTGACGATCAGCGCGAAGGCCAGGCCCCCCACGGTCCAGGCGGTGCCGGAGATGAAGAAGCCGGCGCGCCAGGGCAGCAGGAGGATGCGGCGCAGGCGCTCACCGGGAGCGTCCGTCTGCTGGCGCCTCAGCTTCCTGGACGCCATGTGGCGCAGAGCCGCGTAGGGGTAGGCAAGGCAGGTGGCCGCGGCGATGGGCAGCATGACGACCATCACCGTCGAGAAGGCTTTCTCGCTCGGCACCCCCAACGCCATGGCGATGAGGTACGCGCAGATGAGGATGGGAGCCAGGACCCACATCAGGAACTGCAGGCTCCCGCGCTTGGCGAAATCTCGAATGAGTTGATCGTCGTTGGTCATGGCGGCGGCTGCCCCCCCAAAGGCGCTTCTGGCACCAGGGGTGGGATGGCACGGCCGCCATTCAATCCAAGAATTTCGCCGCTGTGAACTGCCCGATGGAAGAAAAAGCCGGGGAAGGCACGGGTCCCAGCCCGCCAGGCTGCTTCAGGTTCACGGAATGTCGTACTTCTCCGCACTCCCGGCTCGGATTCGCAGGAGCTCAGGGTTCAGTCCCACGCGCGGCGGCCTGGGCCTTGCGCAGCAGCCGGCTCAAGGGCGCCTCATCCGCCCGCGCCAGCGCCTCGCTCCACGCCAGCCACTGGGCGCCGAAGGACTCGTTGGGATCGTGCCTGAGCGCCTCCGGGTCCTCCGCGATGACGAGGAAGCGCACGTCCAGGTGGAGGTGCTCGGGCTCGTCCTTGCGCGCGGGGATCCGGTGGATGTCCACATCCAGCGGGCGCGGCGCGGAGGGGTGCAGCCGCACCTGACAGCCCGTCTCCTCCCGAGCCTCCCGCAGCGCCGCGGCCTCCATGCTGCCCCCGTCCGCCTCCTCCGCGTGCCCGCCCGGCTGCAGCCAGCGCTGGAGCTTGCCGTGGTGGATGAGGACCACGCGCTCTCCGGCCGGGTCCACCACCACGGCGCTGCCCGTGAAGTGCGCGGGGGCCTGCGCGCGGGAGAAGGGGCGCTCCAGCTCGGTGGCGAAGGCGCGCATGCGCTCCAGGTCCTCGCGCTCCTTCGGGTCCGCGGGGACGTGGCGCGCGAGCAACTCCAGCAGCGGGGACTCCGTCATCGAAGGCATGGCGCGGATAAAGCGCATGTGGCCGCGCGGCGCCAGCGACTTCGCGCGGCGGACACCTGCTCGCGCGGCGCGGGTGCCGAGACGGGCCGCCTTTGTTGTAGTGACACCTGCCCCCCATCTGGGGGAGAAGACAGCCCATGGCCCGCGTCCTCGTCATCGACGACCACGACACCCTCCGCGAGGGGATGACCGTCACCCTCACCCGCTCCGGGCACACCGTGGCCGCGGTGCGCTCGGGCGCGGACGGGCTGGCGGCCTACAAGAAGTCGCCGTTCGATCTCGTCGTCACCGATCTGAAGATGGAGGGAATGGACGGGATCGCCGTGACGCGCGCGCTCAAGGCGCTGGATCCGGCCGCGGTGGTGATGGTGGTGACGGCCTTCGGCACCATCGAGACGGCCGTCCAGGCCATGCAGGAGGGCGCGTACGACTTCATCACCAAGCCCTTCCCGCCGGACGTGCTGCGCGCCAAGGTGGACAAGGGGCTGGAGCTGGCCACCGCGCGCCGGCAGGTGGAGAAGCTGACCGCGCGCACCGCGGCGCATGACGCCGACGCCGCTCTCAGCCACGGCAGCCTGGTGGGCGACAGTGAGCCCATGCAGCGGCTGATGACCCAGGTGCGCAAGGCCGCGGCCAGCGACGCCACCGTGCTGGTGCGCGGCGAGAGCGGCACCGGCAAGGAGCTGGTGGCCCGGATGCTCCACCAGCTCTCGCCTCGCGAGGACGGCCCCTTCGTCGTCGTGCACTGCGCGGCCCTGGCGGAGACGCTGCTGGAGAGCGAGCTGTTCGGCCACGAGCGCGGCTCCTTCACCGGCGCCGTCAAGCGCAAGCTGGGCCGCTTCGAGCTGGCCGACGGCGGCACCCTCTTCCTCGACGAGGTTGGAGAGATCCCCACCTCCGTGCAGACCAAGCTGCTGCGCGTGCTCCAGGAGAAGGAGATCCAGCGCGTGGGCGGCGAGGAGACGCTCAAGGTGGACGTGCGCGTGGTGAGCGCCACCCACCGGGATCTGCAGGCCGAGGTGAAGGCGGGCCGCTTCCGCGAGGATCTCTACTACCGGCTGCACATCGTCCCGCTGCACCTGCCCCCGCTGCGCGAGCGGCCGGAGGACATCGCCGCCCTGGCGCGGCACTTCGTGGCCAAGCACGCCCCCCGGGTGAACCGGCGCGTGACGGGGCTGGACGACAGCGCCCTGCGGGCCCTGGCCCGCCACGCGTGGCCGGGCAACGTGCGCGAGCTGGAGAACGTCATCGAGCAGTCGCTCGTCTTCGCCGAGGGCGAGGTGCTCACAGAGGCGGACCTGCCCACACACCTGAGCAGCAGCGCTCCCCGGACGGACGCCAGCGGCCTGCCCATCCCCCACGGGGACCGGCCCCTGCCGGACATCCTCGAGGACATCGAGCGCCAGCTCATCGCCCGCGCCTACGAGAAGGCCCGCGGGGTGAAGACGGAGACGGCGCGCCTGCTGGGCATCAAGACGTCAGCCCTGTACTACAAGCTGGAGAAGTACGGCTTCATCTCCAAGGGGGAGCGCCCTGAAGAGGGTTGATCCCTCGAAAATCCGTGACTACGACCATCCCCCCGTGACTTTCCACCATCCCACCCCGACTGGGGGCTTCTCCCCCCGGCTCCCAACCCCCTGGAATGGCTCGGCTTTCGCCACCAGCGAAGGACTCCAGGAGCCCCGTGGGCTGGCATTCCCCTTGCTCAAAAGGTGGGACTCATGAAGCGCCACCTGTCCTCCCTGCTGCTGTGCCTGCTGATCGGAGCGCCCGCCTGGGCCGCCTCCGCGCTGGATGCGGTGCGCTCCCAGGCCCAGGTGGCCCGCACGGAGGTTCGCACCCTGCGCGAGCGCCAGCAGGCGCTGCGGGGGGAGCTCAACGGACTGGCCGAGCGCATCGAGACCCTCAAGGCGCAGCGCGAGGGCCAGCTCACCACGAGCGCGGAGCTGGAGCAGGCGCTGCGGCGCTCGCAGGAGCTGAGCGGAGAGCTGACGGGGCTGGCGCAGGCGGTGTCGAGCGCGGAGGGCGAGTCGGAGCGCGCCCACATGGCGCTGCACGCGGCGCTCTCCGAGGAGCTGACGCGGGTGCTGGCGGCGTGGGACTCCACCCAGGATCGTCGGGAGCGCACCCGGCTGGTCTCCCGGATGCGCGAGCTGCGCGCGGAGCGGGACGCGGTGCGCGCGGCGCTGCCGGCCTCGCAGGTGCCCGCGCTGAACCGCTCGGAGACGAGTGATGATCCCGAGGATCTGCTGGAGCAGGCGGACGCGCTGCGCGACTCCGAGGACAAGGTGCGGCAGCGGCTGGGCGCCCTGAAGGCCCGCATCACCGAGGTGCGCGAGGAGCGCGATCTCGAGCGCCGGATGGGCGACTTCCTCGGCGAGGAGGCCATGTTCGACGAGCAGGATCGGCGCCTGCGCCTGCGGCTGAACTCCAGCCGGGGCGTGGAGGTGGACGCGACGCCCGCCTCCGGCGGCAGCACGCCCCAGGGGGATGTCTCGACCGACTCGCAGGATCCTCCAGGCTTTGCGCCGACGAACGGCCCCGCCGAGCCGACCCCTCAGCCCCAGGACGGCCCCCAGCCGCGGACGCTCGCCCCCGGCTCCACCTCCCACGCCAGCGACCACCGGCCGCAGGTGAACGGGGTGCGCGCGCAGCAGCTGGCCGCCGGGGACTTCGACGATCTGAACTCCCTGGAGGCCGAGGCGAAGCGGCTGGAGTCGCTGGCCCGCGAGCTGGACTCTCGCGCCAACGCGCTCGAGCGCAAGGTGCGCGAGCTGGAGTAGCTCGCGGCGCCGAGGCTCAGAAGAGGTCCACGCTCACGCTCAGCACGACGACGGCCTGGAGGCGCACCTCCTGCTCGGGCAGGCGGCCCCGGCCGCGCACGATGATGCTCATGGAGGGCGCGGCGACGAAGGGCTGCAGCTCCACGTCCTCCCGCTCCAGCTTCAGCACGGGGTTGGGGGCGTTCAGCCTCTGGCGGGAGATGTCCTGCTGCCGGGCGAAGCGCGCCTCCTGATCCCCCGCCTTCGCGGAGAACTCCAGGGTGTCCAGGAAGCCGAAGTCCGCGTCGCTGGGGCTCAGCAGCCGCAGCTCGATGGACTGGGGCTTGACGGAGCCGACCTCATCCTTGGTGATGCCCTGGTTCTTGAAGTCCTGGTTCTGGTTGAAGTCGAGCCCCGCGAAGCTCGAGATGGCCGGCAAGGCGTTGAGGACCGTGGTGCCGCCGGGGGTGGCTGCGGGGACGGTGGTCTCGCCCTTGAGCTCCGTCTCGAAGGAGGCGGGGGCACAGGCGACGAGCGTGAGGCAGGCCCACGCGGAGAAGAGCGACACAGGACGCATGGGGGTGACTGTAACGGGGGCGTGACGCCCCGTCACCGGCGGGGCGAGCAGCCCGACCTCTCGTGAACAAGGCGTGCAGCCAGGGCCCACGGTATGGTGGGCGCGCGTGTCCCGCCTGCTCTGCGCTCTCCTGCTGGCCACCCTCTGCGGTGGCGCCCACGCGGCCGACGTGGAGGGTGCCGTGCGCGTCACGGGCCGGCTGGGGGTGGACTCCAACGCGCCGCGCGACTTCCGCGACAGCCAGGTGCAGGGGCCGAAGCCGGACGTGACCTTCAGCCTCCTGGCCGCGGGAGACGGCCGCATCACCGGCGAGCGCCTCCAGCTGGTGGGGCGCTACGAGCTGGGGGGCCGCAAGTACGTGCGCTACAGCACCGAGGACGTGCTGGTGCAGGCCACGGCGGTGGAGGGCTCCCTGGCGCTGGGGCCCCTGCTGGGGCTGGGCGTGGAGGGGCGTGCCAAGGACCGGCGGGGAGGCAGCCGGGACTACTCGGACCTGGGAGCCGATGTCTTCACCGAGTACGTCCCGGACGTGCGCCTGGCGCTGCGCGTACGCGCGGGGGCACACCGCTTCATCTACCGCCCGGACGGGCGGGCGAACTTCGGCGGGCCCGAGATGGGGTTCCTGGGGCGCTACCGCTTCGACCGCCGCCACTCGCTGAGCGTCTTCGGCGAGTACGGCTCGCGCCGCCATGGCTCGCAGGCGCGGCCCCCACCCGGCAGTGAGGGCACCTCGCTCGGTCGGAGACAGGACGGGGCGCTGTCGGCGGGCGCCAGCTACACCTACCGGGGGCCCCTGGCGCTGGGGCTCACCTACACGTTCCAGGAGCTCAGCTCCAACAGCTTCGGCGAGACGGCGCTGCGGCACCGGCTGAGCGGGAGCGCGGGGCTCCGGCTGCCCTGGCGCCTGACGGTGCTGGCCCAGGGCGCGCTCGGGCTGAGCCGCTACCCGGACGGCATCTTCCTCTCTCCGGAGATCATCCTCGTGGAGGAGGACGAGGGGCAGAACTCGCTCTCGCTCAAGCTGGCTCGGCCCTTGAGCGAGCACGTGGACGCGGAGCTGTCCTACGCCATCTACGGCACCCGCCTGCCGCGCAATGATCTGTCCTATCTCCGACAGGTGGCGGGCCTGGGCTTCACCTGGAGGCTGTAGGGCCTGGGTAGGCCATGTGCCCCCTCCTTCACACATGGATGGTGGAGAGCTTCGAGTGCCCGCGAGGATGTGAGAGCATGGGCGCGTCGCAGGCAGAGCCCCGGTCTTCAGCCAGGAGAGGAGACACCGTTGGACTGGTCCGCCTATGCCCAGGAGCAGGGACTCGGCCGAGAAGTGGGAGAGAACCTCGTCCGCGCAAGGCAGCTCTCTCGGAGCCCACACCTGACGACGGGAGATCTGCTGCGCGCCCTGGTGCGGGACACGGGCCATGCGGGTGCCGCCTGCGCCGCGCTCGGCCTCGAGCAGGCCCGGGTGGAGCCGCCCCTCGAGGAGCTGGCGGTGACGCCGGAGCCGCTCGTCCTCCAGGGCCCGACGGAGCTGTCGGGGCCGCTCGCGTCCGTCCTCCTCCACGTCCAGGACGAAGGGAACCTTCTCGGCCTGCAGAGCTCGGGCTCGCTGCTGCTGGCGCTGCGTCCGGATCGGCTGGACGTGGTGCCGAGCCCGCCGGATCCGCTGGACTCGCCCGGGCACGGCGAGCTGGCCCTGGAGATGCTGGGCGTGGAGCGGCACCGGCTGCGCAACGCGGTGCTGGAGGCGATCGCGAAGAGCCACCCGGACGCGCGGGACTGGGAGACGCGGAGCGAGGGCTTCCTGCGCCTGAGCCGCTTCCACATGGCCTACCCCTACCCGGGAGAGCCGGAGCCTGCCTCCGCGCAGTCCGAGGCGGCGCAGGAGGCCGCGCTCCTGCCCGCCATGGCGGCGCACTACCTGCACGCCTCCGCCGAGGATCTGAAGTGGCTGGGCACGGCGCTCTACGACGAGCGGAAGAAGTGGTTCGTCGTCCGCCTGGTGCGGCTGACGGAGTCGGTGCCGTCCGAGCTGCTCGAGCCGCTGATCTGCGCCTCCATCTACGAGCAGGACCCGAGCCGCAACCGCCACTTCGTGGAGGCGGCGATCCGCGGGGTGGGGCTGGCGCCCGTCCACGAGCGGCTGCTCTGGTACATGCGGCAGGGCGTGGACGCCGAGAAGGCCGGCGCCATGCGAGCGCTCTACTGGTGCCCGCCGCCTGACGCGGACTCGGTGAAGGAAACGGCCCAGGGGCTGCTCGACGCGTTCCAGCGCGAGAGCGATCTCGACGTGCGGCGCCACGCGCTCTCGAAGCTGGCCCTGATCGACTGGCGGGCCATGGACGCGGCGCTGCGGACGCGACTGGCCGAGGTGCTCGAGCTGGCGGCCACCCACCCGGACGTCTACATCCGCCAGCGGGCCGACGCGATCCGGATGGATCTGCGAGGCGTCCTCTCCTGAGGCCCCCTCAGAGGTCCGCGAGCCGCTCGTCGATCTCCTCGGCGAGGCCCGGGTGGCTCTGGGCCAGCGCCACCTCCCGGGCGCGGGTGAGCACCTCGCGCGCCTGCGCCCCCTGCCCTGCCCCGGCGTAGGCATCCCCCAGCGACACCAGGGCCGCCGCATAGGTGGAGTCCAGCCGGACGGCCTGCTCCAGGCTCTTCACCGCCTCCGGGTACTGCCGGCGCTCCAGGTACAGCTTGCCCAGCGAGAAGTGGGCCATGGGGGAGTCCGGAAACTCAGCCGCCATCTGCTTGAACTGCTCCAACCGGGCATCGCTCATGCTCCTCTGATAGAGGAGAGACATGACGGTTGCCAAGGAAGACGTGCGCTCCCTCGCCGAGACGGCCAAGGCCGCCTCCCGCGTGCTTGCCATCGCCCCCACCGAGCAGAAGGACGCGGCCCTCCGGAGCATGGCCCGGCACCTGCGCGCCGCGGCCCCCGCCCTCCTCGCCGCCAACGCCGAGGACGTGGCCGCCGCCCGCGCGGCCGGGAAGAACGCGGCCTTCGTGGACCGGCTGCTGCTGGATGCCAGCCGCCTGGAGGCCATGGCCCGAGCCGTGGAGGCGGTGGCCGACCTGAAGGACCCGGTGGGCGAGGTGACGGAGCACTGGAAGCGCCCCAACGGGCTGCAGGTGAGCAAGGTGCGCCTGCCGCTGGGCGTGGTGCTGATGATCTACGAGTCCCGCCCCAACGTGACGAGCGACGCGGCGGCCCTGTGCCTCAAGAGCGGCAACGCGGTGCTGCTGCGCGGCGGCAGCGAGTCCGCGCGCTCCAACCAGGCCATCTCGGCGGCGCTCTCCACGGGGCTGCGCGAGGCGGGGCTCCCGGAGCGCTGCGTCCAGGTGGTGCCCGCCGGCGAGCACGAGTCCCTGCTGGAGCTGCTGAAGCTGGAGGGGCTCATCGACCTGTGCATCCCCCGCGGCGGAGAGGGGCTCATCCGCTTCGTGGCGGAGAACGCTCGAATCCCCGTGGTGAAGCACTACAAGGGCGTCTGCCACGTGTACGTGCACGAGGCCGCGGACCTGGACATGGCCACGCGCATCACCGTCAACGCCAAGGCCAGCCGCCCGGGCGTGTGCAACGCGGCCGAGTGTCTGCTGGTGGACCGCGCGGTGGCCGAGCGCTTCCTGCCCGAGGTGGGGCGCGCGCTGGCGGACAAGAAGGTGGAGCTGCGCGGCTGCCCCACGGCGGTGGCGGTGCTCTCTCGCGCCGGGGTACCGGTGAAGCCCGCGGCGGAGGACGACTTCGGGCGCGAGTTCCTGGACCTCATCCTCGCCGTGCGGGTGGTGAAGGACGTGGACGCGGCGCTGGCGCACATCGCTCGCTACGGCAGTGAGCACACCGAGGCCATCGTCACCCAGGACAAGGAGGTGGCGGCCCGCTTCACCCGGGAGGTGACGGCCAGCGGGGTGATGTGGAACGCCTCCACCCGGTTCAACGATGGGGGCGAGCTGGGGCTGGGGGCGGAGATTGGAATCTCCACGAGCCGACTGCACGCTTTCGGGCCGATGGGCCTCCGAGAGTTGACGAGTCAGAAGTACGTCGTCCACGGACGCGGTCAGGTGCGCTAGGGTGGTGCTCCACACATGGCACTGAAGAAGAAGACGAGTTCCTCCAAGGCGAAGGGCGGCGCGAAGAAGGCGCCAGCGGCACGTAAGACACCCCAGGCGAAGAAGCCGGCGGCGCGCAAGAAGGCGGGCCCCCCGAGGGCGGCACGCAAGAAGCCGCTCATCAAGGGCGGAGGGGAGCTCCCCGCGGCCCCACCCGAGAACCCCCGAGCCAAGGCGCTCGCGCACAAGATTGGCCAGCTCCTGCTCGACAAGAAGGCCTCGGACGTGCTCGTCCTGGACGTGCGCGGGATGTCGTCCTACGCGGACTACATCGTCCTGGCCTCGGCCGAGAGCGACCGGCAGGTGAGCGCCATGGCCGAGAACGTCCACGTGAAGCTGAAGGCAGAGGACGGCCTCCACCCCACGGGCACCGAGGGCACGGAGACGGGCCAGTGGGTGCTGCTGGACTACGGCGAGGTGGTGGCGCACCTGTTCC